>CAYGWP010000100.1:0-10117 GCA_964353455.1 uncultured Anaerolineales bacterium | reverse complement strand
GGAGGGGCGGGGGGCGTTCCCCTCCCGGCGAGTCCGGTATTGGCCGACGTCTTACGCTGGGGCCGCCGCCGTGGCCGTTAGCCCGATCGCCTCGGCGTACTTCAGGTACGTCTCGACTGAGGCGATGACGACGCGGGCTTCGATCGAGAGCAACTCGATGCCGACCAGCGACACCTTCGCCCAGGCATCGATGACGATGCCCTTGTCCAGAATGCGATCCACGACCTCTGCCAGACTGCTGCTGTCCGTACTCTTCTGTACCTGTGCCATCTGTGCACCTCCGTTGTTAGGGGTTCCTTACTCCGACTGCTCACACCATAGGATCCGAGACGGTGTGGGGGCACCCATCCCTTCACCTCCACGCACCAACGGTAGCTACCGTTGCTGCCACGGCTTCAGCCCGCCGCGCGAGCGGGCTGCTGCTTCCTGCGGCCTCTTGTCGCGAAAGAGCAACCGTCTGTATGTTTCTGTGCCAATCCTTATGTAAGCAAACCACGTGCCAAAGGTCATGCCTATTCATATTTCCGCAATCGGCCCGTTCCCGATACTGGGAGAGCGGTTCCCGGCGCCGCGCCGGTCTCGCGGGGGCCGCGGGCGGCCGCTCGTGTCCCGCCGCCTCTATGGAATGGATTCCACATATACGTAACGACCTCCACTTAGAGACTATCTCAGAACGGCTGATAGGTGGCACAGCCGCCCTCGGCTGTGCAGCTTCTGGGCAATTTGCACGCCCGAGGGCGGGCGTGCCACAGTTCTGAGATAGTTTCTTACTCATGACCTGCCTCCTTCAACCACGCCCAGTTGAACCGGGCGAAGACCACCCGCCGGGGCATCCAGCCCTGACCGGCCGGCACATCCTTGCCGTAGAGGAGGCCGATCGTGCCGTCGGGCAGGATAGCGAGGTCAGAGTAGCATCCGCCGCCATCGTACACCAGTTTGTGCTGCGGCCAGGTGGCGCCGTCGTCGAAACTCATGCTGACGGTCATGTGCGTTCGGCCCTTGGGGTCGGCCGGGTGGCTGAGGAGCAGGACGCCCCTGTCGCCTGCGCCGGGCCTGCCCGCCATAGCAGGTGCGGCGGGGCCTGAGTAGCGGATCAGCCCCGAATCGCACTGGAAGTAGCGAAGGTCCTCGCGGACCGTCGGGGCAAGGAACGACTCGCCGCTGTCCTTACTCAGGGTCTGGACGCGGCAGGCGATGGTGGTGGTCTTGTCATCGACCTGCCCGCCGCGGGCGTTCATGAGGAGCGTCCCGTCCGCGAGTTCCGCGATGCGGCTCTCATTCATCCCGTGGCTGACGCCCGCATCGCCGCCGGACTTCCACGTCGCCCCGTGGTCATCGCTGTAGATGACCGACACTCCATAGACCCGCGGCCGGGCCGTTACGGCCTTCCGGTGCCAGATGGGCACGATGAGCCGGCCGTTCCTGGCGGCGCTTGCGCCGGCCTGGCAACTGGCCTGGATGCCGTGGCCGGGGCCCGGCATGTGGAACGTCCAGCCGCACGGGTTGTTCTCGAAGAGCGCTGTGATTTCGATGCGGCCGCCCTTGTCGGGTCCGGGCAGCCATGTTATGCCGTCATCATCGCTATATTTATAGAATACTCTCGTAGATTTCTGGTCGCGGGAGCCTTCGTTGCGGGCGTAGAAAAAGAACACGCGGCCGGTCTGGCGGTCAACGACGGGCGCCGCGTTGGTCCAGCAGGTGCCGCCGTCGGCGTTTCCGTCCTCGATGCGCCTCTCGGGCGACCACTCCACGCCGCCTGGCGAGAGCGTGCCTCGCTTCAGCAGCAGATGATGCGGGGCCTCGTCGCCCGGTTTGATGCGGCCCTCGGTAAACGCCAGGACCGTCCCATTGACGGTCACCGCGAGGCCATAGACGTGGTGCATTGCGAGGCCGCCCTCGCGCTCCTCCCAGACGACGGACTCGCAGAACATGGCCTTTTCGGCTTCCGCCTGCGGGGCAGTCGCAGCACCCTCGGCGCCGGGCGCGCCGGCCTCGACCTTAAGGTCGATTTTCGCGCCGCCGAGATCGACGGCCGCGCCGGGGCCTTTCACCAGGATTGTGCCGCGGATGTCTTTCCACGGGTCGGCCAGGTCCTTCGGCGCCGACCCCTTGAGGAACGGTATGGCCCGCGGGTCCTCGACAACGCAATCGACGAACTCGATGCCGCCGGTCCTCTGCGGCTGCTGCTTGATGGCGGCGCCAAGGACAATCGCCGACCGCTCGGCCCGCGGCTTCTCCGGCGGCGGCGCGGCGGCATCGTACTGCCATACGCAGCGGCTGAATCGCACGCGGGCGCGGTCGGGAGACTTGCCGCTCACGGTCAGGCCGCCCTGCGTCGGCCCGTAGCGCACGATACATTTGTCAAACTCAATGAGTCCGCCGGGGCCGTTGTCGGCGATGCGATGGATGCCGATGCCCTCGCGCCCGGAGCCGCTGATGCGGCAGTCCTCCACGCGGATAGACACGTCCTCCGTCGTCCGGTCCATCTGGTTCAGGTTGAGCGTGAAGCCCGGCCCGCGGTTGTTCTCGATGCGGCATCGCCGGACGATGCAGTTGGCCAGTTTCTCGTCCTTCGAGTTCGGCTCGAAGTCGATGCCCGCCTGGGGCGCCGTGCCGCCGGTGTTGACGAAGGCGCAGTCCTCAATCAGGAGGTCCTTGGCCGTGATGATGCTGATGCCCTGGCGGCGGTTGCCATCGCATGTAACGTCCTTGATATGGATGTTCTCGTTGGCGGCCGGGGCGCCCTTGCCAGCACGGCCCAGGTATATGCCGTCGCCGCCGCTATCCTTGAGCGTGAGGCCGAAGACCTTGACGCTGCGGCAACTCAGGATCGCCAGGGCGTGCCGCCACTCGCCCTCGGTGTACTCGGGCTTCTGCATCCGGAGCACCGCGCCGCTCCCGATGAGCGAGATGTTCGAACAGTTCTCGGCCGAGAAGAGGTAGTCGCGCAGGCCGGGGAACGCACCCGGCTTGGCCACGACCTCCACGCCCTTCTCGAACACGAGTTCCAGGTCGCCGCGGAGGCGGATGGGGCGGACGACCCACGGCCGGCCGACGTTCGGCACGACCACCCGCCGCGCGCCGGAGTCGATCGCGCCTTGGAGCGCGGCCGTGGCATCCGCGGCATCGAAGCCCCACCAGGCGGCGCTTGCCTCGGTCCGCCTGCCGGCCTTCACATCCGCCACGGCCTGCCCCGCCAGTACTTCAGGGCGGGCGGGCGGAACCGGCGGCGCCCCAGTCATCGCCGCCTGCGCCGCAATGATCGCAACCAGGATAGCCCTCAAAACCATTGTGCCTGACCCTCTCTTACAGTCACTGCTTGCCCTCGATGAACTCCTGGACGGCGCGGAATTTGGGTGCGGTGGCGGGGTCCTGGCCCTCGTATTCCAGGATGCCCCAACTGCCCCACTTTGAGGGCCGGCCCATCGACGAGAAGATCATTACCAGGTCACCGCCGGTGTCGCGCCAGTTCCGCAGGTGTTCCAGATACAGGTCGTGCATCCGGGGGTGGCGGTTGGCGGCGATGAAGAGGTTCATGAGTTTCTCGTTGTTCTCGGCCCCGCCGTGGCCCACCAGGTGCTGACCGAACTCGTAGGCGAAGAGTTTGACGCCGAACTTGCGGGCCAATTCGGCCTGCTTCTCCAGCGTCTTACGTTCCGTGGCCACGATATCCTTGCAGCGGTCGAGGATCTGCTCGACCGGAAGGGCCGCCACCTCGTCGGCCGTCTTCGGATTGCCGAAGACGTTGCCGAAGTACGGGGCCGTGGCGACGGCGTCGGCGTTCTTGGCGGCGTCCTTCCACGAAAGGACCTGCTCGGTCGCCCACGGGTTGGCATGGTGCGATGCAAGGACGCGGACCAGCCGCGCGCGGCCGCCGAAGACCTCTTCCCAGATCCTGAAGATTTCTCCGGCCCGCTGGGCGTGGTACCTCAGGGCGCCCTGGAACTCGTTGTCCGAGAGGGCCAGTTCTTTCCCCTGCTCCACGCAGTAGCGGGTCTGCGGGAATATGAAGTTCCAGGTTTCATTGGAGTACTCGACATATATCTTTCTATCCTTATCAAGTTTCTCCCTGGCCATCCCGGCGAACCGGCGGACAAAATCGTCGGTGGCCAGGTGCGGCATGCAGAACCACGGGTCGGCCTTCAGCGCGCTGGCCAGTTGAATCATGTATTCCAGGGCCACGCCCTTGGCGCCCTGGGTCTGGTCGGCGGGCTTGGGGCGGTCGGCCCAGTCCTTCACGGTCGAGCCGTTCGTGCGCATCCAGTCCATGAAGCGGATGACCTTCATGTTCGACCACCGCTTGAGGAACTCCTGGCGGAACGGGTGCTTCTCATGCGTCGCCTCGGCGTCCTGCGGGATGAGGCGGATGTTGCGGACCGGGTCGGCCGGGTCGGTCTCGGCCAACTTGATGTGCGCTCCGTCCTTGGGCGTCAGCGTCAGCAGTATCCGGCCAGGCTTGCTTTCAACCACCTTCACGTCGCCGCGGAACTCCAGCCTGCCGCGCCCCTCGTACAGACACACGTACTGGCCGCCGGCGTAATGGCCCCCGGTGGACAGGGTGATGGTGTCCACCCACGAGTCGGGCGCGAACTGCTTCGGATACCCGTCTTCGCGGAGTTCGGGCATCGGCCCCTTGCCGTAGGGCTGGCCCTTCTGCTGCGGCACGAAGGGCTTGGACATCTTCATCGCATCCACGAAGGGAATCTCGGTGGAGTAGTACGTGACGCCGCCCAGGTTGATGCCGACCCGCCCTTCGTCTTGGCGGGCGGGGGCCTCGTCGGCCTGCGCGATCGCACACGGGGACGCAGCAAGAGCGGCGGCCAGGAGAAGCAGCATTTTCATGCGCGGCCTCCTTCTTTCAACCGCGTGGAAGATTAGCAGGGGAGGCGGAAGGTTGCCACGGATTTCGGGCGGCTAGAGCGGTTTAACGTTGCGTGTTCGCGCGGCGGGTCTCCGGACCCGCCGCGCTCTGCCTAACGTTGCGTGCCGGCGCGGCGGGTGCGGAGACCCGCCGCGCCACTATTCAACCTTAAAGTGCTCTAGGTCTTCCGGGGTAGGGAATCGGCGGCGAGGTGGCGTTCGACGGCGGCCTGGCCCATAGCGCGGCCGGTATCGGTGCGGTAGGCGCGGCGGACGAACGAGAGGGCCTGGTCGATCTTCTTGCCGGCGCATTCTTCCGGGATGTTTGCGAGGCGGTCGGCGTCCCAGATGACGCGGAATTCGAGGGTGTCGATATCGCCGGCGCTGTGGTGGCTGCCGACGATCCGCGCGACGTGGTCGGTCCGCTCCTTGTCCACGCCGAGATGCTCGAGGATCCGCCGCGCGATGGGCGGCCCCTCAAGTTCCTGGAACTTCCCGCCTGCGGGCCATAGCCCTATGGCGGGCGAAGGCCCGGCCGCGGACCCGTGGAGCCGCTCGGCCTCGCGGATGCCGATGTCGTGCAGGAGAGCCGCCGCCCGGACCACGAGGGGGTCGCCCCCTTCGATGGCGTGGATCTTCTCGGCGTAGTCGAGCACCTCAAGGGCGTGCCGCACCCGGCGCTCGTCGGGCCCGAAGGTGTTCCTCACTTCGGCCAGGATTGAATCGCAGAGCGCCTCGTCGGTCTCGGAGGCGGGGCGGCCCAGGCAGGCCTCGGCGTACTTGCACCACTTGGCGCAGCCCATGTCGAACTTCGGGTTCGGGGCCGTCTTGCCGCAGGACCGGCAGCGTCGCCGCGGCTCATCTTTCCAGAACTCGATGGCCGCCCCGCAGTGCGGACAGGGGGCCTCGAAGACGTCGCCGGGTTTCCAGAAGCGTCTGTCCTGGCCGGGGCATTTGTCGATCGACATCTTCAGAACCTCCCGAGTACCCGCGACCTTCCGGCTTCGCCAAAGGCTACGCCGGACAAGTACGGTCGCGGCTCGTAGCAAGCGCTACCACTATAATGATACACGGTAATCGGGTTCGGGGGTTGACGAAGGTCAAATCGGGGCGAAATCGCGCGGCGGCCGCCCTACCCGACGTCAATCCCGCGGCCGCCGAAGGCATAGAGCGGCGAGACGCCGTCCGGGAAGGTGGGTTCGGTGCACCCGCAGCACGGTCCCCCGGCGCCGATGCACCAGTTGACGCCCGGCTGCCCCTTGGCGGGGCTGTTCCACTTGCGGGTCGGGCAATCGGCCGACGTGAAGCGGCCCCTGCAACCGAGGGCGTAGAGGCAGCCCTTGAGGCCGAGTCGCCGCGGCCCCTTTATGGCCGGGTCCTCGTTGTCGTGGCAGGAGAGGCAAGCGCGAGAGCCCTGGCGCCGGCCGACGCGGCGGGCGTAGTTCTGGTTGAACGATTCGATGTTCGGGCATGCATCGTGCACGGTCTTGCCGAAGAACTCGGTCGGTCGGCCGGCGCCGTCCAGTGGCGGCGCCTCGCCGTTCTTCAGGATGTGGGCGATCGTGCCGACGATCCAGTCCGGGTGGGCCGGGCATCCGGGGATGTTGATGACGGGTCGGCCCAGGCCGAGGTCGCGGAGTCCCTTCGCGGCGGTCGGATTCGGCCTGGCCGCCGCCACGCCGCCGTATGCCGCGCACGTGCCGACGGCCAGGACGAAGGCGGCGTCGCGGGCATAGGCGCGGACGCCGTCGAGGGCCGGCATGTCGGACCACAGGCGGCAGTACTCTCCATCGGCCGTCGGGACCGCCCCCTCGACCGCGAGGATGTAGCCCCTGCCGGCGCGGGCCGATTCAGCCGCAGCGGCAGCGCCCGGACCTGCGGCGGCCATCAGCATCGGGTGGAACTTCAGGTCCAGCGATTCCAGCAGCAACTCATCAATGGAGTTATAGCGGATGCTATTGAGGAGGGAGACCGAGTCGCCGCTACAGCCCTGGGCCTGAAGCCACACGAGGGGTCGGCGCCCCTGCTCATTCGCACGCCCGAGGGCGGGCGTGCCACGTGGCACAGCCGCCCTCGGCTGTGCGAGGCGCCCTTGCGCCCCCGCGCGCCCTCTCAGCCCAAGCGCCGCGGCGATTGCCGCCGATGCCTTCAGGAAATCCCGCCGCGTCAGACCCATCCGTCGGCCTCCTCAACGCCGTTACAGTATAACCCAAGAAACTGCGAGAGCGGAATGCGGCGGGATTGCGAGCATGGCGTGGTCTCAGGCCGTCGCCGGCGCCGTCTGTTCGGTGCTCTTGTCGGCAATGCCGTATTTCTTCGAGAGTTTCTCCAGGATGGGGTTGCGGTACGGATACCACAGGCAGGCCGGGATGGTCTTGACCTTGCCGTCCTCTGGGTCCTCGTAGGCGAAGACGGCCTTGCAGTTCTCCATGCGTGCGGCATCGACCGAGTGCTGCTCCTCGAACGGCAGCATGCCGACGCGCAGCAGCCGCCGCGGGCGCCGGCTGCTGGCAAGCCCCTCCACGAGTTGCCGGCGGAAGAGCGGCCCGAAGATGAGTTTCAGCACGGCCCGTACCGGCTTCCCGTCGGCGAGGCGCATCCAGCGGATCGCGCGGAGCATGTACGGCGCGAAGGTCCGGATGATCAGGACCCGCCCGCGCTGCCGCTGGAAGAACTTCTTCGGGTCAAGGCGGTCAAGCCGCGGTTCGATCTTCTTCGAGAGGGCGGCAACGTCAACGACCACCTGGCTGAAGGGCTTCGCCAGGTAATGGTTGATGCCACGGTACTGCTTGCCGTCGGAAATGAGGAGCGTCATGGACTCGCAGTTGGGATGCACGCCGGCCAAGAGGAGGACCTCGCTGCGGGGGTTCTTCCGGAAGAACGTGCGGGGCTTGCGCATGGCGTAGGCCAGCCCCGACGGGACGAACTCCACGTCGGGGATCGCCTGCTGGACCATCTTCTCCACATCTTCCATGGTGGTGGTCTTGGCGGCGTCGAACGTGCCCGGTTCCCAGTTCTCCGTCAGCGGGATGATACCGAGGTCGGAGATGAGGTCGCGGTTGTCGTGGATGAACTGGATCATGTCGCCGATGTACTGGTCATTGATGCCCCACGCGGCGCAGGCGATGATGGCGTGCTTGCGGCGGCTGAACTTTTTGAGGTTCTCCAGGGCCTTCATCTTCTTGTCGTAGGCCCCTCGGTTGTGGCGCAGCCGTTCGTAGATGTCGGGGCTGCGGCCGTCGAAGGCGAATCGCATGGGCACGCGCGCGTCGCAGAGTTTGCGGCAGTACTCCTCGTTCGCCAGCCGCACGCCGTTCGTGACCACGTGCGGCCGCAGGCCTTGCTTGCGGGCGATCGTGATGATCTCCAGGAGGTCGTCCCTGACGGTGGGCTCGCCGCCGAACAGTTGGACCACCGGCTGGGGGTTCCAGGAGCCGAGTTCGGCGAAGATCTTCTCGAAGTATTCCAGGGGGGGATTGAAATCGAAACCCATGCCGCGGATCGTGGCGATGCAGATGGGGCAGTTCATGTTGCAGCGGTTCGTGACGTCCAGGAACACCATGTGGGGCTTGTGATCGACCTTGCAGCGGTCGCAGTTGAGGGTGCACGACACGCGGTCTTTGGGGACGTACTGCCACAGGTCTCGCTTGGCCTGCCAGACCGTGGCATCGGCGCTGACGAGCGACTCGTTTGGGCCGCAGTCGGGGCAGTCCTTGCGGATCCAGACCTGGCCGTCGCGGAAGAAGAATTCGGCCGGGACGCGGGCGCGGCACTTGTTGCAGAGGCCCACATTATTGGATGGTTGCATTTAGATAACTCCTCTGCCCTCGCGCCGCGGCGGTCAGCCGGCCGCCTTAGGCGCTTCGGGCGCAGCGGCGGCGGCCTTCGGCTCCTTCGACTCGTCCGGCTCCTTCGGCGTCGGGCCGCCAACGGCCTCATTCAGCGCCACGCGGTAATTGTCGATGTTGTAGTCGATGATCCACCGCCTCCTCTCCGCACCGTTGACGTAAAGAATGATCGTGGGGTAGTAGGCGATGCGTTGCCGCTTCTGGACCTCGGGGCACGTGACTGCGAAGTACGGCGTCATCATCTCGAAACTGACGAAGGACAGTTGACCGACGTACTCATCGGCCAACTGGTCCAGCGTCGGCTCCAAGAGCCCGCAAGTCGGGCACCCGGCCTTGTAGAACTCCACCAGCACCGGTTTGGGGGCCTGGAGGACCTGCTGCTGGAAGTCCGCGGCCGTAGCGTTGCAGTGCGTGAACTTCGATGCGCCGCAGCCCCCCGCCGCAAGGGCGAAGGCCGCAAGCATCAGCAACGCTACGGACGCCGGCGACCGGTCGGCCAGGGCCGCCCTGGCGGACCGGTGTGTTGCTTCACGGCTCATGCTTATTTTCCCTTTCACGAACGCCTGATTCGCGACGTGCTCCGCCCGCACCCGCGCCTTGCGAATCAACAGATACCCCCGGCTGTCTTGCCCTGCGAGGATTGTGCCTCTTGATGCAACGCTGCGGGCACACAAACCAGACCACTGCGATGAGCATTGTACAAGACCACCATGGGCCGTGTCCATGCCAAACCTTGCCGCGGGTCCGCTCGACGCCGCTACGGCTCGGTCGGCGGGTGGGCGATCTTCGGCTTGTAGGTGTAGAAGTCGAAGTCCGGGCTCTCGATCAGGCCGTGGCAATGGAGGCACGTGCGGGCGTTGATGTCGCGGCGAGGGTCGGTCTTGATCTCTTTCTCGGCGTGGTCCGAGGCCAGTGGATGGCATGCCTGGCACGTCACGCGCCCGAGTTCGGGCGTTTCCTCCATCGAGTAAAAACCGTTCGCGCGGCCGTAACCCATTGTATGGCAGAGGATGCACTCCGGGTCTTCCTGCCGGCCCTTCTCCTTTATTGTGAGGAAGGCGTGGGCATGCAGCGTTGTCTGCCAATTGCGGTACTCATTCTGGTGACACCTGATGCATGCTTCGGCCGGCTCGTACTTCGGCGGCAGGACGCCCAGCGCCCACACGGGGGGCGCCTCGCCCTTGGCCTTCCTGACGTACTCCCAGTACAGGTCCAGCACCCATGGGGCGTCGCGGACGAGTTTCTCGGAGAGCGAGTGCAACTCCATCGCGGCCGCGGGGGCGGTCGCCGTGGCGGCCCCCTTCGTGAGCGTAAGCGACCCCAGCATCCGGCCCACGGGACCGACCGCCAGGATCATGGTCTTGCCGACCGCGAGGGGCTTGCGGAAGATCGCATCGTCGTGGCCGCTG
>CAYGWP010000099.1:0-16609 GCA_964353455.1 uncultured Anaerolineales bacterium | reverse complement strand
ATAGACGCGCCCGGGGGCGATGACGCGGACCGGCGGCTTGCGGTTCTCCATGATGCGGATCTGGACCGTCGAGGTCTGGGTCCTGAGGAGCGCGTGATCCTTCAGATAATAGTTGTCCAGCGGGTCGCGGGCCGGATGTTCCGGCGGGATGTTGAGGCCGACGAAGTTGTGCCACTCGTCCTCGACCTCCGGCCCCTCGACGGCCTCGAACCCCAAGCGTCCCCAGATTTCGACCATTTCCCGCGTGGCGCGGGTGATGGGGTGCAGGCGCCCCAGTTCCAGCCGCCGGCCCGGCATCGTCACGTCGATGCCCGGCCTCTTCGGGCGAGTTACCTCCAGGGCGGCCTTCCGAGACTCGAGGCGTTCGGCGACGGCGGCCTTCAGCGCGTTGACGGCCTGGCCGAACTCGGCCCGCTGGTCGGGAGGAACCGAGGGAATTTCGCGCATCAGGGCAGTGATGCGGCCGGCCTTGCGGCCGAGCCACTCGATGCGGACCGCCTCGAGCGCCGCCGTGTCGGGCGCGGCGGCGATCCGGGCCAGCACTTCTTCGCCCAGGGCCCTGACCTCGGCCGGGTCCATTTTAGCCTCCCAAGGCGGCCTTCGCCTCGGCGACCACGACGTCGAAGGCCTTCGGATCATTCAGCGCCAGTTCCGCCAGGACCTTCCGGTCCAGCAGGATGCCGGCCTTCTTCAGGCCGTTGGCGAACACGCTGTAGGCGATGTCTCGCATGCGGCAGGCGGCGCTGATGCGGGTGATCCAGAGTCGGCGGAACTCGCGTTTCTTGGTCCGGCGGTCGCGGTAGGCGTACTGGTCGCCCTTCATCCGCGACTGCTTGGCAATGCGCCAGAGTTTGCTGCGCGCCCCGAACATCCCCTTGGCGCGCTTGAAGAGGCGTTTCTTGGCTCGGCGCCGCGCGGCGCCTTTCTTGGTTCGAGGCATTGTGGTTCTCCTGCTAGGCGCGAGCCGGCGTCAGCCGGTGATCAGGCGCGTGTAGGTCTTGACCTGGGTCTTCGAGACCAGGGCGGACCGGCTGAGTCGCCGCCGCCGCTGCCCGCTCTTGTCGCTGAGCAGGTGCCCCTTGTTGGCGCGTTTGCGGAGGATCTTGCCTCGGCCGGTCAGTTTCATCCGTTTCTGGATTCCCTTGTGCGTCTTCAGTTTGGGCATGGCGCCCCTTCTTTCTGGTTGCCGGTTTGGGTGACAGAGTCACCGTGTCACTGGCCGCAGGCGCCGGCCGATGCGACGCTGGAGGCGGCTTCACTCACGGACGGCGGACTACTGGGCCTTCTTCTTCGGCGTCAGGAGCAGCGTCATGCGGCGGCCCTCGCGCATCGGGCCGCGCTCGACCAAGCCGACCTCGGCCAACTGGTCCACGAAGGCCTGCATGTTCTGGGTGGCGAAATCCAGGTGGGCCAACTCGCGGCCGCGGAACAGCATGTTCACGATCACCTTGTCGCCGTCTTCCAGGAATCCGCGGGCCTGCCGGATTTTCGTGTCCCGGTCGTGCGCCTCCGTCTTCGGACGGATGCGGATCTCCTTGATCTTGACCTCGTGGCTCTTGGACTTGTGGCTCTTCTTGGCAAGGCGGTACTTGAACTTGCCGAAATCCATCAGCCGGCAGACCGGCGGCCGGACGTCGGCGGCCACTTCCACCAGGTCCATGCCGGCCTCGTTGGCCATCCGCAGCGCGGCGTCCCGGTCGAGGATGCCCAATTGCTCGCCGTTTTCCCCGATGACTCGCAGCGGTGAAATCTTGATCTGTTCATTGATCCGCTGCTTCGTTTCTTTCAAGCGGTCCTCCTTTAATATCTCGGGCCCGTTTCGATGAGCGCGGTCGCCACGGCGACCGGCTAAAATGTTGTTGTCAAGCGCTCGTTGATTTCGGGCGCCGGCGTTTCTGGCGGATTTCATCGGTCGCGCGGCCGACGAAGGCCTCGACCGATTCGACGCCCAGGTCGCCCGCCGCCTTGTCGCGGACGCTCACGGTGCCTGCCGCCGCCTCCTTCTCGCCCACGACCAGCATGTACGGAGTCTTCGCGAGGGTAGCGCGGCGGACCTTGGCGCCCACCTTGTCGCTGGAGTCGTCAACCTCGACCCTGAGGCCGGCGGTCCGAAGGATCCGGGCGGTCCGCCAGGCGTACTCGCTCGACCGCTCGCTCACGGGCAGGACCGCCGCCTGAACCGGCGCAAGCCACAGCGGGAAGTCGCCCGCGTAATGCTCGATCAGAACGCCCAGGAACCGTTCGATGCTTCCCAGGACCGCGCGGTGGACCATGACCGGGCGGTGCGCCTGGTTGTCGGCCCCGACGTACGTCAGGTCGAAGCGGTCCGGCATCGCCAGGTCAACCTGGATCGTCCCGCACTGCCACGAGCGGCCGAGGCAGTCGCGAATGTGGTAGTCGATCTTGGGCGCGTAGAAAGCCCCTTCGCCCTCGTTGACCTTGTAGGAGAGGTTGCGTGACGCAAGGGCCTCTCTCAGCGACGCCGTGGCGAACTGCCACTGCTCGGCGGTCCCGATGGAGTGCTCCGGCCGCGTTGAGAGTTCGACCCGAATGTCCTCGAACCCCAGCGTCCGGTAGATGCGGTCGATCAGCGCGATGACGCCGACGACCTCGTCGGTAAGTTGCCCCGGAAGGCAGAATATGTGCGCATCGTCCTGCGTGAACTGGCGGACCCTGAGGAGGCCGTGCAGGACGCCGCTCTTCTCGTGTCGATGCACTAGGCCCAACTCGGCCATCCTTAGCGGCAACTCGCGGTACGAGTGCGGCTTGTTGCGGTAGATGAGGAGGCCGCCGGGGCAGTTCATGGGCTTGACGGCAAACTTCGCCTCGTCGATCTCGGTGAAGTACATCGCCTCGCGGTAATTGTCCCAGTGTCCGCTGCGGTGCCAGAGGGCCTCGCTGAGGATCGTCGGCGTGCGGACCTCCACGTATCCCGCCTCACGGTGCTCGGCTCGCCAGAACTCCAGCAGCGCGTTAAGGACGATCATGCCGTTCGGATGGAAGAACGCGAAGCCCGGCCCCTCGTCGTGGAAACTGAAGAGGTCGAGGTCCTTGCCGATGCGGCGGTGGTCTCGCTTCTTGGCCTCCTCGACTCGGGCGATGTGTTCGTCGAGCAACTTCCTGGAGAAGAACGCCGTGCCGTATATCCGCTGGAGCATCGGCCGCGTGGAGTCGCCGCGCCAGTAACTGCCGGCCACGCTCAGGAGTTTGAAGGCCGGGACCTTGCCTGCGTGGGGAATGTGCGGCCCGCGGCAGAGGTCCACGAAGTCGGCCGAGTGGTAAAGCGAGACGAGGCTGGTGGCGGCGCCCTCGGAGGGTTTGGCCTCGGCGCCGACGACCTCCTTCTGCTCGGCCAGGACGCCGGAAGCGATGTTGCGAAGAAGTTCGACCTTGTATTCCTGGCCCGTGGTCCGCATGAGGGCGACGGCCGTATCGATCGGCACCTCTTCGCGGACGAACGGCGCAGCGGACGAGATGACCGTGGCCATCTCGGCCTCGATCCGCGTGAGGTCCTCATCGGCCAGCCGCACCGGCAGGTCGAAGTCGTAGTAGAAGCCGTCCTCAATGGCCGGACCCACGCCGAACTTCACGTTCGGTCCGTAGAGACGGCGGACAGCGGCGGCCATGATATGGGCGGTCGAATGGCGCAAGATCGGCAGGGCTTCGTCGCTTTTGTCGGTCAGGATCTCCAGATCGTACGGGCCATCGCCCAGTATCGTCGAGAGGTCCACCAACTTGCCGTTCAGCCTGGCAGCGACGGCTGCTTGAGCCAGGCGTGAACCGATTCGGTTGGCAACATCAGCGACGCTCGCCCCGGCAGGCACTTCCAATGCGCTTCCGTCCGGAAGTCTTACCGTAGGCATCGCGTTCGGTTGCCCGACCGCACCGCCTTGCGATGGGCCGGGCTTTCAGCCTCCTGGAACCCCTAGTGGTCTGTAATCCCGGGTGACTACAGAATCATAATAATCGTTTTCGGTCATCTGTCAAGGACTTTCGACGCCGGCGCGTCCGTCGGGCACGTAGCCGTGAACGGTTGAGGAGATGGCGGCGGAATGGCGGGCGCGGAACGCGCCGCTCTCCTCATCGCACGTCCGGAAGAATGCGGCCCAGGCGGCGGCGGTCGTCGGCGCACGCTCCGTCCGCAGGTACGCCTGGAGCCAGATAAAGCCGAGGAAACTCATCTTGCCGTTCCAGCCGGGCGGCATGTTGGCCTTGAGCCATGCGGCGGCACGCGAAAACCGCTTCTCGAAATCGACCGGCCGCCGGGAATAGAAGTCAAGGTCGTACGTCAACTCATCGGCCGTCCCCGCCAGGAGGCAGAGCGGCGCCAGGCGCGACCGCCACTGCGGGAACCTGAGCGCGGCTGCGGCGTAGCAGGCATCGAGGATCACGAGGCGCCGCGGATTCACCGGCGCCTGAGACGAGCCGAGCAATCGGCCCCACGACACGAGGCCGCCGCCACGCGTGAACTCCCACTCCCCCGCCGACGACTGCCGCGAGGCCAGGTACACGATCGAGAGGTCCGCGGCATCGGGGCCTGGCAGGTTCGTGAGGCCGCGAGAAACTTCTTCAGGCGACGGATCGGCCAGTAGAGGGCGGACCGTCAGCGACGGGTACCATGCGGCGAGCGCACGCTCGATAAGGACTGCGGTGGCGTTCCAGGCGGTCAGCGACTTTCCATCGCGATAGTCGGCGCTGACCAGCCCATCGAGGTTGACGCGAAATGAAGCAGGCGCCTGGACCGGATGAAAGTCCGGCCCGGGCGCCCCAAGTTCAGTCCGAGCACAGCCCGCAGCCGCAGCCGCAAGCAGGGTAACTCCGTGGACGAGCACTCTCGATCTGGATGCCTTCATCATCTCCCGTGTAAGCAGCCGCCGTCACCGCCCGCGTGGGCCGGCATCGGCATGGAGACCGGGGGCGTGGCGGCGACGCGAGCGGCATCAGCGGCAGCGCGTGCGTGCTCGCGTGCGGCCTCGTCGGCGGCGATGATAGCGTTGCGGCGGCGGTTTTCGCGGTCGAACTTGTCGGCGTCCATGCTGGCGTCGAGTTTGGCGGAGTTCAGTTCTGCGAGGCGGCGCTCGCAGGAGTCGATGCGCGAGTTGATCGCGGCTTGGTCCCCCGGTTCCCTTGAGCGATGATCGACAAGCATGTTCAGTTCGGCCTGAGTCTGATCGATCTGGGCCGAGTATTGGCTGACCCGAGTCAAGGCCCTGTCGCGCCGCTCAAGAAGGCTCTCATCGCATGCGGCCGCGAGCAGAAGAAAGGCCACGGCGGCCGCCCCCGGCAAGACCCTCTTTGCACCTATCCGCAGCAGTGTTCCCAGCGTCATGGCTACCCCTTTCCGGGCCGTTGCAGCCCGAGTGTGGGGTGCAGCCAGACGGTGATCGCCAACTATAATATCGGCCGTTTCGGCCCTCAAAGAACAGGCTTAGCGGCAAGGTTCGACACTCTGCGGCCGGACGTTGAGTGGCTGCACGACCGTCCTCGCCACGTCACTCTGCGTCCGAGCCCGGTCGGCCGATACCTTGTTGCGCAGGTCGTCGCGTTCCTTTGTCTGGTCCCTCAGGCGCTGCTCGTCTCCGATGACGAGCAACTGGCTCGCCGCATAGTCGTTGTTGTCTTTACGTTCCTGATCGGTCCACTGCGGCCGGGGCTTGTTCTGCAAATCTTTGCACTTCTGGCGGTCCTTTTCCAAGTCGGCCCGGTCACGGGCCAGGGCCGTCTCGGTGGTGGCTATGTCGGAGTCCAGGTCGCTCAGTCGCTGATCATCGGTCTTGGGCTTGGGCTTTTCCGGCACAGGATACGTAACGTCGCTGCTCATGCTGCCCCAGTAGCAGCCGGTCATCGCGCTAGCCGCCAAGAGAAGCACCAGGACGGCGGCTGCCGCAGGCAAGACCCGCCTTGCGCCCATCCAGAACATCGTTCCCAGCGTCATGGCTACCCCTTTCCGGGCCATTGCGGCCCGAGTATGGGGGTGCAGCCAGACGGTGATCGCCGGGAATATTATCGGCTATTTCGGCCCAATCGCGACAGACATACCGGGCAGTGGCACGCCCGCCCTCGGGCGTGCCTGGCACAGACGCGGGCGGCCGTGCCACATCTGAAGACCACGCTTGACATAGTCTCTTAGCGGCGGGGCCCCGGGCAGCCGGCGGGCATCGGAACATGAGGCATGACGATGGGCGGCGTGCCAACTGTGCGTGCGGCATCGGAGGCGCTCTTGGCGGAGGCCTTGGCGGCCTCGCTTGCGGCCAGGTCGGCCTGCCACTGCTTGGTCTTGCCCAAGTCCCCGCGAAGCGTATCGAGTTTGCCCTGGCACACGCCGATCTGATAGTCGGTGTCGTTCAGGTTGCTCTGGATTGTCCTGCAACTGTCCGCCGCATTCTGGGCCATGTTGCCTCCCTGCATCCAATCGATGTTGGAGACGAGGCCCGTGCCGCGCTGGTAGGTTGCGTTGAAACTGGCGATCTGTTCCTGCTTCTGCTGGTTCAGGTTGGCGAGTTTCTGCTCCCACTGCGAGATGTCGCCGGTCAGTTTATCGGCCTTGTCGGTGAGCGCCTTAGTGTCGCCGGCGATGCGGTCCTTCTCCTCCTTCTCGTCGTTGGCGGCCTTCTGGGCCCTGATGCTCTCATCTTCGTGATCGTCGTCGCACCCCACCCCGATGATGCCGAACACCAGGCCGGCGATCACTGTTCCCAGCCAAACGCCTCGACGGTTCTTCATAACGCCTCCTCCTCTCCCGACCAAGCCCATCCTTCATTTAATCGCACCTTTCTTCCGCCACATCACTTGTGCGGGCCGCAACACGCCGTCGGCGGCCTGACGGTCGGCATCGGCGGCTGCGCCGGCCGATTTTGCAATGTCTGTGCCATCACCGCCGCCTGCCCCGTCCGTCGATATACGCCACCGTGCGAGCATTATACACCATTTTTGCCGGAAAGCACAATTCGCGGCAACCGGAATGAGGCATGGCTGCGGAGACGGATGGCCGGCGAGACGCTGAAGCGCGATGCGACACCAGGGAATGCCGAGGAAGGTCGCTCAGCCGGGGCACGCCTCACGCGGACCGGATGAGCGGTCGGTCGTCACCGCTCATGCCCCGCGCGGGCGCGCCCCGCCGGACGCTTGAAATCAGAAGCCGATCGAGACGCCGAGATTGACGCGATGGTTCTCGAACGACTGGTTGCCGACATCGGCCGTGTAGCCGGTATAGACATCCACCTTCTGCGCGACCTTGTAGCGGACCTTGAGGCCCATGGTCAGCCACGCATGATCGATCTCGACCTCGGGGCCGCGGACCTGCTGCTGCGCGAGGACCTGGTTCCAGTCAAGGATGCCCGTCACGTTGAACCGCTCGGTCACGTTGTAGGAAACCCGGTTCATGAGGACGAGCGTGCTGTCGTTCGTCTCGTCACTGCGGATGTTGCGGCTGAAGTCGAGGTCCGCATGACGGAAGATGCACGTCAGCGTCGAGAACATCGAGAGCGGGCCTTTCTGATACCCGGCGACGCCGATGTACGGGGCCACGGCGAAGGTGTCGATATCGGTTGCCGACCGAACGTGCCCCGCCCCTCGGATATAAGGGGGATCAGGGAGAAAAGCGACGGTGGCCTGCTCCATGTGGCTGCGAACCTCGCCGAACGAGATCGACGTTCCGGCGTACAGAATACTCCAGTTCTTGGCAAAGAAGAACGTCACTGTGTTGGCGTCCGCGCCGCTCGCGATGCCCTCGTCATGCCCTTCGGTATTGGCATAGTCATAGATGAAGCCGGCCGTCACATCGCCGATCGTCTGGAACGTCAGGCCGACCGTCCCGTTGTTGATGCGGGATTCCTGGCCATTGACGCGGCGGTCACGGCTGTCCGCAAATCCGTACTCGACGAACGGCGTCGGATTGCGGAACCAGAGGTTGCCGGCGGGGGCGGCGGCCGGCGCAGCGGGCGCGGCGTGGATCGTGCTGTGCTCTTGCCAGAAATCGATCGCCGCATTGATCGCCTGCCGCGCAGCACGCTGAACCTCGTTCACCGTGTTGTCCGGCGTCATGCCCTGCACGTTATGCGTTTCCCCCCAGGTTCCCAACGCCGCCGTCGCAAGGCACAGGCTCACTGCCACGGCAACCACCCCGATTCGACCGTTCATTGTGTTCTCCTTCAGGTGCTCACCTTGTGTTGACTACCCCCGAACGGATGAGGCGCACGGCTACCGGCTGACTACAGTAACACTCCCTCGCGGAGGAATGCAACACTATTTCTTCGTAAAAAGAGCGCCGCAATCTTCATTTATTCTTCCCACATCCGGCGTCTCAGGCATCCAGGGCCTTTTCCAGGGCCAGTGCGAGGAAGAGGGCCGCCGCGATGAAAAGAATGACCGCGCAGCCCACGAGGAGGGCCTTATAGACCTTCCCCGTGAGCAGTCGTCGGCCGCTTGAGACGCCCAATGCCGTCAGACTGTACCACGAAAGATCGGTCGAGATGTGCCCTACAAAGAACGCCCCCACGCCGGCCCATCCCAGTTCGGCGGCGCCGGCCACCAGAAGCGGCCCCTGCGTCACCCACCAGAAGTACCAATACGGGTTAAAGACGCTCGTGATGAGCCCTGTGGAGACGCCGCCGAACCTGAGGGTCCCCTCCTCATCAGCGGTATCGGCCGGCCGGCGCGATTGCCGCAGCAGGCCGACGCCCATCCAGATCATCGTCGGGGCGCCGACCGCTGTGATGCCCACGAGGACCCAGGGGCTTTCCATCAGAGACTTAAGGCCCGCCAGCGCGAGGGCCGCAAGGATCAGCGCCACCATGGCCGCCTCGGCCGCCGCGTGGCCGACAACCACCTTCGGGCCGAACCAGAACCCGCCCCTGTGGCTGCCGGCCACCGTGGCCGAGAACATCGGCCCCGGCATCAACGCCCCCGGAAGCGCCAGGATAAAACTGCCGACCGCGATCCCTATGAGTGCCACAGCGTCCACGGCCTTGAGTTCCCCTGCCGCGCCCCGCCCGCCGCGGCGCCGTCATTTTAGCGGCCCTCGACAGGAAGGCTTGGCTTTTTTCCCGTTCCGCTTGTAGAATAGTCTTCGGTCTTGCCGATGTTATCGGCGGGAAGGGCTGCGAGCGAGGGATTTTGCCTGCCAGGATGATTTGTCTTGACTCATGATCACATAAAGCGGAGGGCCCATGCCGAGTTCAGCAAGTGGGCGGCGACTTACGATGCCCACTGGCTGAACCACTATCTCTTTGAGCCTTCGCACAACCTTCTGCTGGGCGTGCTCGGCCGCGAGCGTCCTGGCCGCGTGCTTGACATAGGCTGCGGCACGGGGGAACTTGCCGGCCGCCTGGCCGGCCGCGGCTGGGAGGTCACCGGCCTGGACCTCTGCGAGCGGATGCTGCACAAGGCACGCGCCAAGAGCAACGGAAACGGCGAGAAGGTCCTCCTTGCGGCCGGCGACAGCGAACACATCCCCCTGGCGTCCCGGACGTTCGACACCGTAACGTGCGCCAACTCCTTCCACCACTATCCGCGCCAGCAGGCGGTGGTCCGGGAAATGTTTCGCGTCCTGAAGCCGGGGGGACAATTGTTTCTTCTTGACGGCTGGCCGGACCAGTGGGTCGGGCGGATCATTTACGACATCATCATCACGCACGTCGAGGGCGGCACGGTGCGGCACTGCCCGTCGCACAAAGCCAAGGCGCTGCTGGAGACCGCGGGCTTCCGAGGCGTTTCGCAAAAGCGAGTTTACTCGCTGTTCCCGATACTCCTGACGCGAGGAATGGTACCCTGCTGACGAGCCCGCGCGGCGGGCAGAGGCCTGATTGATGACCCCGGAGAACCGGCGAACACCCCGCCTCAACCCGCAGCCAGGCCGTGCGCGACGACTTTCTCTGGTCGGGATGACTGCCGTCTTCGCCCTGACGGCGGGCATCGCCCCCGCCGCCGATGCGCCGGTCAAGCAACCCGACGGCGCCAAGCGGGCCGTCCATGCCACCGGCCGCGCTGAGATGGAAAAGGCCGCCGCACGCGACCCGCTGGAGTTCCTCCGCGTCGCCCTCAAGTGGTCCGATGAGCGGATCGTCGATTACACCTGCCTCTTCCGCAAACAGGAACGCATCGCCGGCGAACTGAGACCGTCCGAAACGATGCAGATGAAGTTCCGAGCCGACATCTTCAGCGTGTACCTGAAGTGGACCGGCGACCAGTCTCGCGGACAGGAAGTCATCTTCGTCCAGGGCCGCAACGACGGCAACGCCGCCGCACATCCGTCGGGCATCCTTGGCATGCTCTTCCGCAAGGTCATGATCGACCCAACCGGCAAGACCGCCCTGAAGCACAGCCGCAGGCCCATCACTCTGGCAGGCATGGCCAATATGCTCCGCCTCATCATACCCCAGTGCGAAACGGCCAAGGCCAACGGCGACCTGCAACTGACGTTCCGCGGCATCCGCGAAGAAACCGGACGGCCCGCCTACTTCTTCAAACGCGTCCTCCCGAACACCAACAACTACCCCTGCTCCGTCCTCGCCATCTACATCGATTGCGAATACCTCGCCTGCATCCGCACCGATGCCTACGATTGGGACGGCGCCCTCGTCAGCCAGTACATCTACTCCGAACTGAACCTCAATCCCGGGCTGACCGACGAGGACTTCGATACCGATAACCGCGAGTACAACTTCCGCCTCTTCTAGACAGTGGCTCCGTCCGGTGACGCCGTGGCGCTGTCCGACATCGACGCGGTCCTTTTCGACATGGGCGGCACGCTGGTCGATTACCCCGTGCCGAGTTGGCCCGTCATGGCCGGCCGATGCCTGGAAGGCGTGTACGGATACCTTGTCCGCCCCGAGCGCGACTTGCCGCCGCCTGCCGCCGCCGTTCCCGGTCCCGAAGAGGCCCACGCCCGCCGCCCCACGCCCGCACCCGACACCGCGCTTCCTCATCGCATCATGCTGGCGCTGCGGCGCATGGTCCGCAGCCTGAGCGGACGCACCCTCCCCCGCATGGCCGAGGCATGCGCCAGGCCGCTCGTGGCCAGCGCACGCCTCTTCGACGACTCCCTGCCCGTCCTCCGCACACTCAAGGACCGCGGATACCGCCTGGGACTCGTCTCCAACACGCCCTGGGGAACGCCCGACTACCTGTGGGAGAACCAGGTCCAGCGGTTCTCGCTGGAACCGTACTTCGAGGTGCGGCTCTTCAGTTCAGTCTTCGGACTCCGGAAGCCTGATGCCCGGATTTTCCAGGCGGCGCTCGACGGCCTCGGCGTGGCAGCCGCGCGGGTCGTCTTCATCGGCGACAACCCCGAGGCCGACATCCTCGGCGCCGCCGGCGCAGGCATGCGCACCGTCCTCATCGAGCGCCCCGGCCGACCGGCATCGCAGAAGTCCGCACAGCGCCCTGTGCGACAGGACCCGGCGAAACCCGACCTGCGCGTAAAGTCGCTCGCCGAACTTCTCGACCACCTGCCCTCCCGCAAAAACCGTTGACACCCGCCCGGCCCGCTCTTAGCATGACTTCTCCTTCGCACGCGGCCGCACGCCGGCGCGACTCCTCCTGCTCCATGAAAGGGTATGGCACACATGCCGCATGACGTTACGCTGATCCTGGGCGACGGGACCGGACCGGAACTGGCCGCCGTGGCGCGCGAGGTCATCGACGCCACCGGCGCGGCCATCCGCTGGGATGAGCAGGAAGCCGGCGCCGATTGCCTCCAGAAATATGGGACGCCCCTGCCCGATGCCCTGACCGAGAGCATCCGCCGCACGCGCATCGCCCTGAAGGCCCCCATCACCACGCCCGTCGGCACGGGGTTCCGCAGCGTCAACGTCCACCTGCGCCAGGCGTTCGGACTGTTCGCGTGCCTGAGGCCCTGCAAGTCGTACCCCGGCGTGCGCAGCCGCTACAATAACATCGACCTCGTCGTCGTCCGCGAGAACACGGAGGACCTGTACGCGGGCATCGAGTTCCAGCGCGGCACGGACGCCCTGCGGCGCGTGTACGCCGCCATCAACGAGGCGAGCGCAAAGAAGATCGGCACGCGGCCCGAGACCACCGGCATCAGCGTCAAGCCCATCAGCGTCGAGGCCACGGAGCGGATCCACCACTTCGCCTTCAAGTACGCCCGCGCGCACGGCCGCCGCAAGGTCACCACCGTCCACAAGGCCAACATCATGAAGTTCTCCGACGGCCTCTGGCTTGAGGTGGCCCGCGAGGTCGCCAAGTCGTACCCGGACGTCGAATTCGAGGACCGCATTGTTGACAATATGTGCATGCAACTCGTGCAGAAGCCCGAACTCTACGACGTCCTCGTCCTGCCGAACCTGTACGGCGACATCCTGAGCGACCTGTGCGCCGGCCTTGTGGGCGGCCTGGGCGTGGCGCCCGGAGCGAACATCGGCCCCGACGCCGCGGTCTTCGAGGCCACGCACGGCTCCGCCCCGAAGTACAAGGGCCTCGACAAGGTGAACCCGACGGCCCTCATCCTCTCCGGCGCGCTGATGCTCGAACATCTGGGCGAGAAAGACGCCGCCGCCCGGCTCGAGCGGGCGGTTGCCGCCGTCATCGCCGAGGGCAAGGCCGTGACGTACGACCTCAAGCCCAACCGCGACGACCCGACCGCCGTCGGCACGCGCGAAATGGGCCGGGCAATCATCCGAGCACTCGGGCGATAGAAACCCGACGGCAGACTTTGCGCGGCGGGTCTCCTGACCCGCCGCGCAGATTCGCCATTGTGCATATTCCGGCGCGGCGGTTCAGGAGAACCGCCGCGCAAATCCGGGGCCGATATGAACGGCAACCACCGAGTCCCGTCGGGCTTCACAGCGCACGACCGGCGCGGCGGATGGTTCGCCGTTATCTCCGGCGAGGAGCGCGGAGTTACGGCCTCGCTGGAAAGGGGCGCACTGGCGCTCCTGGCCATCCTCTACCGCGCCGCCCTGGCGACGCACAACCTCGCGTGGCGGCTCTTCGGGTCGGTCAAGCGCGCCCCCTGCCCCGTCATCAGCGTCGGGAACATCACGGTCGGCGGCACGGGCAAGACGCCGATGGTTGCTTACCTCGCGCGTCTGGCGGCCGAGATGGGCCGCAGGCCGCTCATCCTCAGCCGCGGATACGGCGGCCAGGCCGGCCGCCCGAACGAGGAGGCCCGCGAACTTGAGCGCCTCTGCCCCGGCGTGCCCCACGTCCAGAACCCCGACCGCGTGAGGGCGATGGAGGAGGGCTTGGCGCGGAATCCGTGCGACCTCGTTATCCTCGATGACGGCTTCCAGCACCGGCGGCTGGCCCGCGACCTTGACATCGTGCTGATCGACGCCCTCCAGCCGTTCGGTTTCGCGCGACTGCTGCCGCGCGGACTCCTGCGCGAGCCGCTCTCGGCCCTTCGCCGCGCCGACATGGTCGTCATCACGCGGGCGGAACTCGTGGACGGGGCCGACCTGGCCCGCATCAAGCAGGCGGTCGGCCGCTGCGCCCGGCCGGAGACGCCGGTCATCGTGGCCGAGCATCGCCCCGGCGATGTCGTCTCCCTTGACGGTTCGCGCCGCCGAGCCGACTCGCTCCGCGGCCTGGACATCGCCGCCGCCTGCGGCATCGGCAACCCGGAGGCGTTCCGCTGGACGCTCACGAACCTCGGGGCGCGCATCCGGCTTTTCGACGTATTCGCCGATCACCACGCCTACACGCGCGCGAACCTCGACCGCCTGATTGCCGCCGCGCAGGCCGCTGGCCTGAAGACCCTAGTGACAACCGGCAAGGATTATGTAAAATGGCAGCCGCTCCTTGCGGGGCGGGCGGCGCCGGGCGTCGAGATCGCTGCGCTTGAAGTGGAGTTGCGCGTGGTTGAGGGCGAAGAGGTGCTGCGCCAAAGACTCGGCGCCATACTGTCCGCCTGAATGGGTATGCCACGGCCCATACGGACGTATGTGTTTGGCACGCATGCCGTTAACCCTCTCCCCTTGCGGGAGAGGGTGGCCGAAGGCCGGGTGAGGGGTTTGCCGTTGCTCCACCCCTCCCCCCCGCCC
Source organism: uncultured Anaerolineales bacterium (assembly GCA_964353455.1). Classification (GTDB taxonomy): domain Bacteria; phylum Planctomycetota; class Phycisphaerae; order FEN-1346; family FEN-1346; genus CAYGWP01. Next base: position 2,606 of record CAYGWP010000099.1, on the reverse strand, counting down.
CTCTACCACAAGGGGCGAGGGGTGAACTGCGCCACGCTGAACGCGTACTAAGGGCCGTGGTAACGCATCGAAATAGCACGGCCGGGCGAGCCGGCCGTGGCACACAGTTGTGGAGGCCGCCGATGCGCCGGCACAAGGCTTATCAACCTATCGACATGAAGTCCCTGCGGCTGATTTCCATCGCCGACCGGCAGCACAAGGTCCGCCTGGAGGACCTGGCAGTCCCCGCAGGTCCCGAAGCGAGCCTGACCGAGTTTTTCGATTCGCTCCCCGGCACGCCCGTGACGGCCGGACTGCGGGAACTCGCCCGCGCCGTCGCCCACGCCTCGAAGACCGATTCCCCGGTCGTCCTCGCGTTCGGCGGGCACGTGGTCAAGTGCGGCCTCGGGCCGGTCATCATCGACCTGATGGAGCGCGGCATAGTGAACGCCGTGGCCACGCACGGGGCCGGGGCCATCCATGATCTGGAACTTGCCTATCACGGCGAGACGAGCGAGGACCCCGCCCAGACCATGCGCGAGGGCAAGTTCGGCATGATCGAGGAAACGCCCGGATACCTGAACGACGCCGCCCGCCTGGGCCGGCACCGCGGGCTGGGGCAGGCTGTCGGCGACCTCATCAACGAGGACCCGAAGGAATTCCCGCACGCCGACAAGAGCATCCTTGCCGCCGCCAGCCGTCTGGACTGCACCGCCACCGTCCACGTCGCCATCGGCACCGACACGGTGCACATGCACCCTGCGGCCGACGGGGCGGCCATCGGCGAGGCAACGCTCCTTGACTTCCGGAAACTCTGCTCCGTCGTGGCCGACATGGCCGACGGCGTGTGGCTCAACCTCGGCTCCGCCGTCATACTTCCTGAAGTGTTCATGAAAGCATATACAGTTGCGTCGAACCTCGGCGCGAAACTCGATCGTGTGGTCACGGCCAACATCGACCAGATCCAGCATTACAGGCCCAGGGAGAACGTGCTCGCGCGGCCGACGCAGCGCGGCATAGCGCTGACGGGCCATCACGAGATCATGCTGCCACTCCTCAGGCACCTCGTGCTCCTGGAACTGGCGACGCCGTAGGAGCATAGTGCAACTTGGCGCGGCGGGTCTCCGCACCCGCCGCGCAGACCGTGTTTTCGACCGCGCCAACGCGGCTTGGGCGCGCGGTGGGTCCGGAGACCCACCGCGCTAAGGCCTGAGTGGCGCCGTAGTGGTAGGAGCATTGCATGTATCGCGAACTCATCGGTCTGGTGGAACGCCTCGGCCGGCCGCGCATCGCCGTCCTCGGCGACATCATGCTCGACCGCTACGTCTTCGGCGACGCCGAGCGGATCAGCCCGGAAGCGCCCATCCAGATCCTTCGCGTCTCTCATCTGGAATCCGGCCTCGGCGGCGCAGGCTCCGTCGCAAACAACCTCCGGGCCCTGGGCGCACGCGTCGCCGTCTTCGGCATCGTGGGCGCCGATGCCGCCGGCGACCAGGCAATCGCCGGCCTCAAGGCAGCCGGCGCCCGGACCGCAGGCATCCTGCGCCTGAAGGACCGACCCACCACCATCAAGACCCGATTCGTCGGCCGCGCGCAGCATCGCCATCCCCAGCAGGTCCTCCGCGTGGACTGGGAAGACTCGCGGCCGGTGGCCCCGCGGGTCGAGGACCGTCTTCTCGCCAAGGTGGCCGCGTTCGCCAAGTCCGCCGATGTGATCGTAGTGAGCGATTACAACAAGGGCGTCATGACCCCGCGCGTCACGCGGGAAGCGATCCGCCTCGCACGCAAGCGCGGCATCCCGGTCGTGATCGATCCCATCAAGGGCCCCGACTACTCAAAGTACCGCGGGGCCACGCTGCTTACGCCGAACCGCATGGAGACCGAACTGGCGACCGGCATACGCCTCTCGGGCCCCGATGCGATCCGCCGCGCGGCACGACGACTCGTGGACCGCATCAAACTCCGCGCGCTCGTCGTCACGCTCGACAAGGACGGCGCATACCTGGCCGCGCGCGGCAGGCCCGGCCTCATGGTTCCCACGCGGCCGCGGCCGGTCTATGACGTGACCGGCGCCGGCGACATGGTGATATCGGTGGTTGCGATCGCGCTTGCGGCCGGGGCGGCCCTGCCCGACGCGGTGCGCCTGGCGAACGTGGCGGGAGGCCTGGAGGTCCAGAAGTTCGGCGTTCAGACGGTCTCGCGCGAGGAGATCATCGCGGAACTCCTGGAAGAGGCCCGCCGCAGCGGCGACAAGGTCCGCACCCTCGAGAACCTCCTCGTGGACCTCCAGCGGCACCGCGCCCAGGGCGAGAAGATCGTCTGGACGAACGGCTGCTTCGACGTCGTCCACGCCGGACACATCGAGTTCCTTGAATTTGCCGGACGCCAGGGCGACGTCCTCGTCGTCGGCCTCAACTCCGATTCCAGCATCCGCGACATCAAAGGCCCCGACCGGCCCATCTGCACCGAGCGCCACCGCATCCGCGTCCTGGCGGCCCTCGAAGTGGTCGATTACATCGTCATCTTCGACGAGCCGACCCCCGAGCGGCTCATCCGCGCCGCCCGGCCGGATGCACTCGTCAAGGGCGAGGACTGGCGCCGCAAGGGCGTCGTCGGCCGCGAGTTCG
>CAYGWP010000098.1:0-6586 GCA_964353455.1 uncultured Anaerolineales bacterium | reverse complement strand
CGGGTATAATCTCCCCGCTGAGAACCGGCGCCTTTCACGGCGCACTAGCGCTGTCATACTAGGGGTCCCAGTACTTGTTGGCAATGGTCGGCACGGCCGGGTCGATCTCCACCGGCTGCATCAGCCTGACGGAGCCGTCGGAGAAGAGGACGTTGATGAGGCCCGAGTGCCGGGCGAACATCGGAGTGCCGTCCAGGTTCGGGTCGAGCCGGCGGTCGGCCCAGAGGTCGATGCTGCGGGCGAGGTAACTGGAGTAGTCCAGCACGAGGATCCTGCCGCCGGTGCGTGTCAGACGCGACGCGATGTAGTTCATGCCGTAACTGGTGGAAACGACCGTGCCGGAAATGGACGATCCCGACCCTCCTCCGCCGCCACCGCCGCCGCCACCGCCGCCGCCACCGCCGCCGCCGCTCCCGTCGTCCGCCTCGTCGGGATTCTTCAGCGCGATCTGGATGCCACTGGTGTGGGCAGGGACCGCGGCGAGCGTCATCCCGTCGGGCTTGCTGACGAGAGAGTTAGTATGGCCGGTGGCCCCGGACCAGAGGTAGAGGAGCACCGTGCCGTCGTCCAGTTTGCTGATAAGAATCATCACATCCTTGAAGTCCCAGTCACCGCCGTGGTCCTCAAAGCAAAGCCAGTAGGAATTGGGGTTGGCGCCCTCTCTGTAGGTGCAGTCAAACTTGCTTCGGAGTTGGTTGGCCGAGTCGGCATCACCCAGGAGCCCCTGGGCCCTGGCCGACTCGTACTGTTCAATGGACAACTTGACGCAATACTCATTCTCCGCCAAGGCAATAGTGTAGGTTCCGCTGCCCGCGACCACCTTGACCTCCGCCAGTTCGGCCTCGTTGACGCTGTTGACGGGCACGTCGGTGCTGGCCAGGCTGGCGGTGCTCCACCAGTCCGGGTTGTCGCTGTCACCGCTGAGGGTGCCTTCCTCGGTGACGGTCCCGCCCTCGCTGTTATACTTGCCGCCTGCCGGGCAGATGTAGAAATTGGCCCGGCCTTCCAGATACGGCAGGAGTTGGGCGCACCACCAGGTGGGTCTCAGGTCCGCCAGGGACCGGCCCTTCAACATCTCATCGCTGGTGCGAAGTCCGATGGCCTGCGAGATGCGATGAAGATTGTCGGTGCAACTCGTCAGGTCGGCCACGGCCCAGACCCGGTTCAGGGCCGGCAGCAGCATGGCAACGAGTATCGCCATCATGGCGACCACGACCAAGAGTTCCACGAGCGAGAACGCCCGACGGAGGCACAGGGCCCGGGTTGGCACTGCGGCAGAGCGTGGCATGTCGATCCTCCTTCGCAATACATCGAGAGCCGCTTCGGCCTTCGGCTTCAGGCCACGGAAATTGTAACACCGTCACGGTGTCCAGGAAAGCAATTTACATGCCCTTGGCGGTGTGGCTGCACGTAGTGTCCGGCTTGTCAAGGCCCTTCCTCACCCGAATCAGATGAGCAGCCTGGTCCCGAATCCGCGTGAGGACCGCGCGGCGGGCCTCGGGCGGGGCATCGGGCTTATAGCCGAAATAGACGCCCACCAGCGACTGGATGGCCGTGACCTCGCTCCTCACAACGGATTGGTCGTTCTCGCTCATTGCCGCATCGGCCAGATAGGGGGCATCATCCACCGTGCCGATCCGCCCAACGGCCGCCGCCGCCGCCGCCCGAACTTTCGGGGCCGGGTCGCGGCTGACGGCCCGGCGGAGGACCTCAACAACCTTGGGGTCCTTGTGCTGTGCCAGGCCGGTCGCCGCCCACATGCGCAGGTCCCCCCGGGGCTCCGAGGTGACCACGGTCTGGAGGACCTCGCGGGCCCGGTCCGAACGAATCCGGCCGAGGGCCACAATCGCCTCCGAGGCAACCTTGATGTCCGCATCCTTGACGAGCGGCGCCAACTGCTCCACGGCGTTGTCGTCGGCCCTGGCGGCCACCGCGAAGATGGCCCGCATCCGCTCCGCCTGGTCCGACGAGGAGAGGTTGTTCGACGAATCGGAACATCCCGCGGCCAACAGGACCGCCAGACAACCCACAACAACGGCTGGATATGGCACCTCATGCCTCCCCTGGCGGCAAGCCCCGCAGAATTGCCTGACACCGCGGCACGCCAAGTCGCACGGCCGTCCTCACCGCCCCTGATGACGCCAGAGCGGATTGGTGACGCTCAGGTCTTCCGGCCCGAGGGCCTCGATGTGGCCGTCGCAGAACAGGACGTTGGCCCTCCCGAAATGACGCAGGGCCTGCACATCCTGCCACGTCCAGGTCTCCAACCCCGGCAGCGGGGACCACTTCTCCGGCGGCGCGGGGTCGATGAATATCCGCGGCCACAGGTCGGTATCGCCGGGCTTGTCGTTGACGTTCGCATAATCCGCCACAGGCTTCGGATAGTCAAGGATAAAGAACTGTTTCGGATCGGGATTGGCTACGTTGTCGCCATCCTGGGTCGTGTAGGCGCCTCGGTTGATGCCGTAGTTGGTCGCACCCAGAATGCCCAGCGCGGTGGACCAGGGCGTCCAGGTGGATGTGTATTCAGCAAGCGTGCCATTCTTCCTGGCCTCTTCGCGGAGGTCGATCACCTCGTTCTCGTGGCCCTGCGCAAACGTGCCGGTGAAAGTCTGGCCGCCCCAGATCGGCTGGTGGCGTATCCTCATATCGTACTTGGCGGCAATCCTCTGCTCGTTTATGAGGACCACCGGCGCATTGTTGTCGCACTTCAGCACCGTCACCCGAACCGGCTGTCCGTGGCTGTATTCCACCGCGAAGACGAAGTCGGCATCTTTCCGAATCTCGTCCGGGTTAGAACCCGTCATAGCCGGCCTGATGTACGCGTTCGCCCCTTTCGTGAAAGGATTGGTAGAGGTTTGTGTGCCTATGCTAAGATCGTTGTCCACATTCGCCCCGATATACCGCCGCCCGTCGGGCAAGTCCCACGTCTCGTACATGGTCCAGAAAGGGCTGTCCGACAGGCCAATCTCATGAACCAGTTCACTGTTGTCCTGCCTCATCACGCCGATGGTGAGGTCCGCCACATCGATTCCCGGCGGCACGTTACCGCTGTCGCTGCCGGTACCCTCACCGCCCCCGCCGGTGCCGCCGGACCCGCCGGATGAACTGCTGCCCGTACTCTCGACAATCCGGGGACACGCCGGGCACCTCAGGGCCGACAGGCCGCCTTCAAGGTACGGCGCGATGGACCCCGCCCAGGCCTCGCCCAGGCTGTCCGTCGAAGCGGTGTTCCGCTCGGCAATCCACAACGACTGGGCCTTGAACAGGGCCGACAGGTTGGTCCGGCACATCGACTGGTCAACCGCCTGGCGCGCTATCGAGACGACCGGCATCAGCAAGGCCGCCAGGACGGCGATGATGGTGACCACCATCAGCAACTCGACCAGCGAAAATGCCCTGATGCGCGAGCGGTTTATGTTCATGCCTCCCTTGCTGATGAACCCCGTCGCAACTGCCTGCAACTCCGGCAAGCCGGACAACCCCCCTCGTCATTTCCCCTGATGATGCCAGAGCGGATTGGTGATGCTCAGGTCTTCCGGCCCGAGGGCCTCGATGTGGCCGTCGCAGAACAGGACGTTGGCCCTCCCGAAATGACGCAGGGCCTGCACATCCTGCCACGTCCAGGTCTCCAGGCCCGGCAGCGGCAACCACTTTTCGGGGGGCGTGGGGTTGATGAAGATCTGCGGCCACAGGTGGGCGTCGCCGCGCTTGTCGGTGTCCACCACGTCTATGTAGTCCGCCACAGGCTTCGGATAGTCAAGGATAAAGAACTGTTTCGGATCGGGATTGGCTACGTTGTCGCCGTCCTGGGTCGTGTAAGCGCCTCGGTTGATGCCGTAGTTGGTCGCACCCAGAATGCCCAGCGCGGTGGACCAGGGCGTCCAGGTGGATGTGTATTCAGCAAGCGTGCCATTCTTCCTGGCCTCCTCGCGGAGGTCGATCGGCTCGTTCTCGTGGCCCTTCGCAAAGGGGTTAGTGAAGGTCTCGCCGCCCCAGATCGGCTGGTGGCGTATCCTCATGTCGTACTTGGCCTGGATTTTCGTGCCACCCACGATGACGACGGGCTCATTATTATCGCACGGTTTCACTGTCACCCGGACGGGCTGGCCGTGGCTGTATTCCACTGTGAAGATGAAGTCGCCGTCAACATAGACAATATTTCCACCCGGCAAGGGCGGATTGAAGTAGGCGTTCGCACCCCTCGGTTGATTGGACGGAGCATGGGTCTGTGTGGCGGTTACCATGTAACCGTCGGTGTTCGCCGCGATGTACCGCTGGCCGTCAGGCATATCCCACGTCTCGTACATGGTCCAGTAGGGGCTGTCCGACAGGGGAATTTCATACAGGACTTCGCTGTTGTCCTTCCTCAACACGCCAATGGTTAGGTCCGATACATCGATTCCCGGCGGCACGTTACCGCTGTCGCTGCCGGTACCCTCACCGCCCCCGCCGCTGCCGCCGGACCCGCCGGATGAACTGCTGCCCGTACTCTCGACAATCCGGGGACACGCGGGGCACCTCAGGGCCGACAGGCCGCCTTCAAGGTACGGCGCGATGGACCCCGCCCAAGCCTCGCCCAGGCTGTCCGTCGAAGCGGTGTTCCGCTCGGCAATCCACAACGACTGGGCCTTGAACAGGGCCGAGAGATTGGTCCGGCACATCGACTGGTCAACCGCCTGGCGCGCGATCGAGACGACCGGCATCAGCAAGGCCGCCAGGACGGCGATGATGGTGACCACCATCAGCAACTCGACCAGCGAAAATGCCCTGATGCGCGAACGGTTCATGTTCATACCTCCCTCTAAGAATGCCCCTTCTCGGCGCAGATTCGCCGCCCCGCCGGACGCCGAGACACTCTCATTATCGACAAAGGCCGACTGCCCTTATCAGGCCCTCTGCCGCCACCAGCATTATAGCGCGGACCAAGTGTCCAGCCAACCTGGACTTGGTGCGGGAGGGGGGACTCGAACCCCCAGGCCCTTACGGGCACAAGGTCCTAAGCCTTGAGCGTCTGCCAATTCCGCCACTCCCGCGTTATCGCGCGGCCCCGCCCTTAGTCCTGGCGGGCCGAACCGCCGCGCCAAGTTCCATCGCAGTGCCAAGCGACCCTGACACAATCCTAACATCGCCGCAGGCCGACAGCAATCAGTCGTCGGGTTATACGAGCATCCCGGCATAGCAGGCGGTCATGAAACACGCCAGCATGCCCGAGATGATCGAGCGGACGCTGAGACGGGCAATCAGGCCCTTGCGGTCCGGGTCAATCGCCCCAAGCCCGCCGATTAGAATGGCCACCGACCCGAGGTTCGCAAACCCGCATAGCGCGTACGTCGAGATCACGGTGGCGCGATGCGAGATCGCCCCGGCGGCCACCATCTTCTGCATATCCTGGTACGCGACGAACTCGTTGATGACCGTCCGCTTGCCCAGAAGTTGCCCGACGGCCATCGCATCATCCCACGAAGTAACGCCCATGACGTACGCGATGGGGCTGAAGGCGTAGCCCAGAATCCGCTCCAGCGTGAGGGGTGCATCGAGCCATTGCCACTCGACCATAGGCGCCGTGGCGGCGCCAAGGATGAGGTTTAAGAGGGCGATGAGGCCGATGAAGGCGATCAGCATCGCACCGATGTTCAGGGCCAGTCCGAGCCCCTGCCCTGCCCCCCGCGCGGCGGCATCGACGACGTTGACCGCCTCGCGCGGCGGCTGAAAGCGGACGTGGCCGCGCGTCAGCGGTTCCTCCATCTCGGGGATCATTATCTTGGCGATCACGATTGCCGCCGGGGCGCTCATGACCGACGCCGCCAAGAGGTGCCCCGCATCGACGCCGAACGAGACGTACGCCCCCATGACGCTCCCCGCAATAGTCGCCATGAAGGCGGTCATCAGCGTGAAAAGTTCCGACCGCGTCATGCGGCGGATGTACTCGATGATGGCAGTGGTCGCCTCGATGCCCAGGAAGACGAAGAGCGCGCAGGCCAGGCTTTCGGCCCCCGATGTGCCCATCGCCTTCTGCATCACCCGCGCCATCGCGCGGACCACCAGTTGCGTGATGCCCAGGTAATACAAGACGCCGGCGAAGGCCGAAAAAAAGATGACGATCGGCAGGACCTGGAAGGCCAGGATCGCGCCGATGCTCAAGTCCTTGACGAGTGTGCCGAAGAGAAACATGGCGCCGACGTTGCTTGCCGCCAGGAGCGCACCGAAGCCGTCCTCCACCCTCTCGAAAAACCATTGTCCGGGGCCGGTACAGAGAACCAGCAGGGCGAAGACGAGTTGCAGGCCCAGGCCCGCCAGGACCGTGCGCAGGTTCACCCTGCGGCGGTTCTCGCCGAGCGCCCAGGCGATCCCCATCATCACAAGGAGCCCGATGAAACTCATCAGCCTGGCCGGCCAATCATCCATTTCCGCACCCTCGCGCGCCCTGCTCTGTCCGCCTTAGGCGGACTACGCAGAGCGAAGCAGAGTAAGACGGATTCTCGCAAACGAGGGCGGCGGTGTCGAAGAAAAACCGGGTAATGCGCCGCTTAGGGGTAGAGTCGAGGTCTGGCGCGGTGGGGTAGGCCGGGCATAGCCGTTGGCC
>CAYGWP010000097.1:0-14160 GCA_964353455.1 uncultured Anaerolineales bacterium | reverse complement strand
TCGGGCGTGCAAGTGGCTGAAAAGATGCACAGCCGGGGGCGGCTGTGCCACAAGAAGCCGGTTCTGAAACAGCCTCTAAACACATACGGGTCTCCCGACCCGCCGCGCCCGGATGCGGATTTGTCTGGCGCGCGGCAGGCGGCTGGTCGTATAATCAGGGGGCGATGTTCCTCGCGTACAAGGAGGGCCAACCATGCGCAGATTCCTTCCCATCGTGTTTGTCGCGTTTGGGCTTCTCGTCCTGGGCCGCGTCGGGTGGTCGGCCGAGGCGGCCGCGCCGTCGCTGCCTGCCGCCACCGACACCGCAGTGCAGAAGAAGGCCGATGCCGGGTCCGACTCGGCCTTCACCGAGCGTCTGAAGGCAATCCGCCTCCTTGAGATCCGCTACCTGCGCGGCAATGATGAGAAGCAGTTCCAGAAGGGCCGGCAGGAGATCCTGGCCATTCAGGACGAGGCGGCAATCGGTCCGATGGTCCAGGTCCTCTACGGCGCCGACAACGCGCGCTACAGGGGCCTCCTCATTGAGGCGCTGGGCGAGTTCGCCAAGCGCAACTCGAAGATCGCCCAGGCGTACCTCCAGGAGATCGCGGTGGGCGATGGCAACGTGTCTCATCGCCGGCGGGCCGTCGAGAACCTCAAGGTCTGGACCGGCTCGAAGCCCACCGAGCGCCTCCTGGCACACCTGGCGCTCGACGAGGTGCCGGCGTTCCGCGACCGCGCCGCAACGGCCCTTGCCGCGCTCCTCGAGAAACAGGCCGTCTGGCTCCTCGTTGAGCGGCTGACGACCGAGGAGATGCGCGTGACCGGCGGCGAAGTCTATGATGCCCAGATCCAGATGGACATCCGCGCACAATCGTGCGACGTGCCGACCTTCAAGCATTCCGTCATCTCGGCTGCCGTGCCCGCCCTGGGCATCGCCACGGCCACCATCGACCTGCCTGAGGTTCGCGTCATCGACGTGGCCACCACCATCGCGATGCCCGACAAGCGGTTCATCCCGAACGTCGAGCGGGTCGAGGTCCAGCACCCGGAGGTCCTGGCGGCCCTGAGGAACCTCACGGGCAAGGACTTCGGCTACAGCAAGGCCGCATGGCAGCGGTGGCTCCAGTCGGAGGATGCGTCGAAGACGATTCCGCCCTGGCAGCCGCTGGTGCTGAAGTCGCAGTGATCTACAGCACCTTGACGACCAGCAGCGTCGTGTCGTCCGCCCGCGGCGCGGGTCCCGTGAAGCGCTGGATGTCGCACTGGATTTCCTCGACCGCCCGCTGTGCGCCGCAGGCGGCGTTTCGCAGGATGGATTCCATGAGTCGCGGCCGGCCGAAGCGTTCTCCGCCGAAGTTGGTGGCGTCGAACGTCCCGTCCGAGAAGACGGCCAGCATGTCGCCGCTCTCCAGTTCCACGGCCTCGAAGGCGTACCTGGCCTTGTCATCGACGCCCATGAGAGGCCCGCCGGTCGTCAGCCGCCGCGGCTGGCCGCCGCGAACCAGGACCGGCGGCTCGTGCCCGGCCGTGCAGTACGTCAGGCGCCGGGCCTTCGAGTCCAGAACGCCGTAGAAGAGCGTGACGAACTCCGACGCCTCCGTGTCGGCCGCAAGCCGCTCGTTCAGCCGGCCGATGATGTGGTCCAGAGCATAGACGTGCTCGGCCTGGGCCCGCAGGGCCGCACGCACGCTCGCCATCAGGATGGCCGCAGGCACGCCCTTGCCGGCCACATCCCCAACCGCGATGCCCCAGTTGTCCCAGGGCAGTTCGATCCAGTCGTGGAAGTCGCCGCCAACCTGGGCCGACGGCACGGTGATGCCGTAGCACTCGTACCCCGGTATGGACGGCGCGCCGGCGGGGAGCAGGCGCTTCTGGACGGCGGCCGCCATCGCCAGTTCCCGCTGCTGCTGCCGGGCGGTGACCACTTCCTCGACCAGCCGGGCGTTGTGGACCGTCAGGGCGGCCTGGTCGGCCACGCTTCGGAACAGCCGCACCTCCTCGGCCGTGAAACTATGCGGTTCACCTCTGTAGATATGAAGTGTTCCAAGGGGCCTGCCCTTGGCGATGAGTCCGATGGCGAGGCTTCCGGCGAGGCCCTCGCGCGCCGCCTCCTCGCGGTATCGGACGAGGGGGTTCGTGCGCATGTCGTCGATGGTGATGATCTCGCCGCGGAGGGCCGCCTGGTCGTTCGCGTTCTCGGCCACGATGACGGGGCCCTTCCCGAGGTACGGCGGCGAGAAACCGTACGCGGCCTTGATGACGAGTTCCGTCCCGGCCTCGTTGAGCAATCTCAGGCTGCACGCCTTGACCTGCATGACCTCCGCCATGGTGCGGACGATGTTGTCGAGGACCGCGTCGGGGTCGAGCGTGGAGGAGAGGAGGCGGCCCGTCGTAAATAAGAGTGTCAATTCGTCAATTCGTTCCTTGAGGACCGCCTGCTGCCAGCAGAGGCGCGTCAGGGTGTTGGCCAGCAGTTGCAGGAACGAGATGGCCGCGTGCATCTGGGGTTCCGAGAAGACCCGGAGTTCGTCGGCGGCCTTCGCGAGTTCCGCCTCGTCCACGCGGTTGATCTCGGCCAGGCGGCGGATCTCGTCCGGCGAGAGCGGCTTCTCCGGCAGGTCCCCCAGGACGATCGTCCCCAGGACGCGGTCTTCGAGGCGCACCGTGGCCGCGTACTGCGTCAGGCCCGCGTGGCACACGTACTTGACGGGAGTGCTGCGGCCCTCTGCGGCGGCTGCCGCGGCAGCGGCGTAGTTCGACATGCGGCAGGACTCGTTGTCGTGGCGCCGGCCGCCCACAAGGTCGCAGAACCGGTGCGAGCAACTCGGGCGAGTCACCAGCCGCCCGTCGGCATCGCGGATGCTCGTGGCCGTCTGCGCCAGTTGCGCGAAACCGTCCTGGATGGCCTGGAGCGTCTCCACGTCTATCAGGTCCACGAGTTCCAGTCGCCTGGGCGCCGGGCGGACGATCGGCAGAGGTTCCGGCGCCGGTTGGGGGCTCGCAGGGCCAGGTTGATTCGTCTCGTCAGGCATTTGCTTTCACCAAACTCATGCGCGGCGGGTCTCCCGCCTGCGGGCCGTAGCCCTACGGCGGGCGAAGGCCCGACCCGCCGCGCCCCGCTATCTCGCATTGCATCACCGGACGGCCAGCATCCGCTCAATCGCACGCCGCGCGCCGGCCGCAACCTCCTCGGGAATCGTCACCTCGAACAGCATGTCCTCCAGCGACCAGAGCACCTTCTCGAGGGTGTTCAGTTTCATGTTCGGGCAATCGGCCAGGTGCGTGACCTCGATGATGGTCTTGCCGGGGTTCTGCCGCCGCATGGTGTGGCAGACGCCCAGTTCGGTGGCGATGATGAACTCGCTTCTAGGCGATTCGGCCACGTGCCTGATGATCTGCCCCGTTGAGCCGATGAAGTCGGCGGCGGCCCGCACCTCGCGGGTGCACTCCGGGTGCGCGCAGACCTCGGCGTCGGGGTGCTCGCGCCGGCGTGCGGCGATGTGCTCGGCCAGGATCCGGTGGTGCGTCGGGCAGAAGCCGGGCCAGAGGAAGATGTTCGTCCGCCCGGTCTTCTCGGCCACGTAATCGCCCAGGCACTGGTCGGGCACGAAGAGGATGGGCCGCTCGCGCGGCAACGAGTTGACGATCTCGACGGCGTTTGCGCTCGTGCAGCAGATGTCGCTCATCGCCTTGACAGCCGCAGACGAGTTGACATATGTTACTACGGCCGCATCCGGGTGGCGGGCCTTCGCCTCCGCCAGTTCCCTCGGCGTGACCATGTCGGCCATCGGGCACCCGGCGTTCGGGTCCGGCTCCAGGACCGCGCGGCCGGGGTTCAGGAGTTTCGCGGTCTCGGCCATGAAGTGCACGCCGCAGAGAACTATCGCGTCGGCCCGGACCTTGGCGGCCTCGCGGGCCATCGCCAGGCTGTCGCCCACGAAGTCCGCGATGTCCTGCACCTCGGGCAACTGGTAGTTGTGGGCCAGGATGAACGCGCGGCGCTTCTGTCGAAGGTCGTTGATGCGTTCGATGAGTTCGGCCGTCCCCGGCCGTTCCAGGCTCGTCATTTCGTTCTCCGCTGCGCCGCTCCCGAAAGTCAGCCGCCGGAAGATTCAACATTATAGGCCGCGCGCCGCCGGCCCTCAACGTCAAAACGCGGCTGCACACCCAGTGCCGCCGCGAATGCGCGGCGGGCCGAGCGGCCGAAATGCCTACCCGCGGCGAGAACCGTTTGCTACAATGTCGCGCGCAATCGCCTCTGGGGGACGCCGCCATGAAACGCCCGCTCGCAGCCGTTTGCCTCGGCCTCTTCTTCATGGTCCCGTGGTGCCTCGCCGGGGCGCCCGCGCCTGTTGCCGCGCCGAAACAGGCGGCCGCGGCCGATGCCGTCTCGCAGGCCGACCTCGTCGCCATGCTCCGCGATGCCCCCGCCGAGAATCCGAAGCGGGCCGAGAAACTCGCCGAACTCTTTCGCAGCGCGGGCCTCAAGGACATCGCACTTCAGCCCATCCCCGGCTGCCAGGGCAGGGCAAACGTCGTCGCCAGGCTGCCGGCAGGGACCGACAGGACCTTCATCATCGGGGCGCACCTCGACCACTCCTCGGCCGGCGCGGGCATCATCGACGACTGGACGGGCGTCGCGGTGATGGTCGGCCTGGCTCGGTCGCTGGCGAAGTCGCCCCGGCGCCACGCGTGGGTCTTCGCGGGCTTCGACATGGAGGAGGCGGGCCGGGTCGGGTCGCGGCACTTCGTGGCGGCCATGCCGGCCGAGGAGCGGCGGCGCGTTCGCGCCATGGTCAACCTGGAGTGCCTCGGCGTCTCGGGGATGAAGGTCTGGATGACCGGCTCGGCCGATGCGCTGGAATCTCTTGCGCGGCAGGCGGCCGCACGGGGATCGTTTCCCCTTACGTTCCGCGAACTTCACGGCGTCACGGCCGATTCCGACAGTTTCATGGCCGCGGGGATTCCGGCCATCACGCTGGACAGCCTCGACGCGGCGGACTTCCGGCTGATCGATTCGCCGCTTGACCGTTTCGAGGCCGTCCGCCCCGAGCGGCTCTACGAGCAGTTCAAATTCATATTGAAATATGTTCAGGCCCTCGACGCCTACGCGGGCGAAATCCCCGCGACCAACCAGAGCGCCCTCGCGCCCGCAGCCCGCTGATTGCTTCCATAGCAGGGTGGCACGGCCACGCTTTGCCTTTGCGTGGCCGTGGTTGTGCCCCGGCGAGGGCCACGGCCACGCAAAAGCGTGGCCGTGCCACCCAACGCAGAGCCCGCCCCGCTGACTTCTCCTTGCGGATTTCCGCCCGGCTGCGTATGAATAAGCAATAGGAGATCCGCCGCGTGCCCGTTTCCGCCTTGCGAGGGCTGATTGCCGCCGTCATCGCGATTGCCGCGGCGCCGGCGTGGTCCGTCGAGGCCGCGCCCGCCGCAGCCAAGACCCTGTCGCCGCAGGAGAACCAGCGCGTAAGCGCGCTCGCGAAGGCCGCGCTCGGGCCGGACGCCGCCGCGGCGATGCAGGCCGTCAAGGACCTCCAGGCGATGGGCGACGGCGCGAGGCCGCGCCTCGTCGGCGTCGTCGGCGAGCGGCTCCTCCGCGACAAGACCGCCATACTCGGCGCCGTGCGGCGCCTCGGCGATGCGGCGCAGGCAAAGGCGCTCCAGGACGAGATCGCCGCGCTCCGCAAGTCGGCCGTCGCGAACATTGCCAAACTCGCCAAGGATGAGACCCTTAAGATCGCCCACGATAACTACGACAAACTCACCCGCATGCTCACGGTCCTCAACGAGGCGATGGCACTCAGGGAGGCGATTGCCTCGGGGATGGCCCGGCGGGCGGACCTCCTGGCTGTCTGGAAGGACATCTGCCCGGCCTCCGACACCCGTTTTAGCCCCGACAACGAGGCGAAACTGGCGGCCTCCGCCGAGCAGGCGCTCGGCATGACCGCCGAGGCGGTCCGAGCCGTCCCGGAGTTCGGCGGCAAGGAGAAGGAACCCGCCGACCAGGTCCAGTGGCAACTCTGGTTCTACCGGGCCTGCCGGCGGATCGAGGCGTACAACCGGACGCTCGAGCCTGCGGCCGACCCGGCTGAATATGATAATATCACCATGCTTAATACCTATCGCGAGAGCCTGGGCGTCATGCCGCTGGAGGCTGATGCGCGGCTCCTCCAGAGCGCCCGGCGGCACTCCAAGGAGATGGCCGACCTGGGGTACTTCGCCCACGAGTCGCCCACCAAGTCGGAGAAGACCCACACCCAGCGGATGAAGAACGCCGGCTACGCCTCCGGATACAGCGAGAACATCGCCGAGGGGTCGCCCTCGGGCAGCGGCGTCTTCTGGATGTGGTTCGACAGCCCGCCTCACCACAAGAACATGGTCCACGCGGCAAGCACGGCGATGGGCGCGGGCTGCTGGGGCGCAAAATGGACGCAGAACTTCGGCACCGGCAAACGCCTGATGCTCCTGCCGGAAGCGGAGCGGGCGAAGGCCACCGTGCAGGGAACCATCCTCCCGCCCGAGACCGCGCCGGCCGTCCGATAGGATCACGACAGCGCGAACCTCTCGCCCGGCGCAGGGACGTACACGCTGCGGCAGCCGGCGCGCTGGAGGATGGTCTTCATGGCGGCCGCCTGGCCGGCCTCGCCGTGGACGATGAAGGCCGCCCGCAGGCCCGGCGCAAGCGGCCCCAGGAGCCGCACGAAATCCTCCGAGTCGGCGTGGGCCGAAAAACCGTGCAGCGCCTCGACGCGGCACCGGCGCCGGTACGTCCGCCCGAAGATTCGCAGGTCCCGCTCGCCCTCGGCGATCCGCCGGCCAAGCGTGTTCTCGGCCTGGTACCCCGCCAGGATCACGGTGCACCGCGGGTCCTCGACGTTGTTCTTGAGATGGTGCAATATCCGTCCGCTTTCGCACATTCCCGACGCCGAGATGATGACGCACGGGTCGCGGCGATCGTTGAGGCGCTTGGAGTCCTCGACGGCGGTGATGTAGGTGACGAGGCCGCGGCCGAAGACGTCGCCCTCCTCGTGCCAGAAGGCCCGCGCCTCGGCGTCGTAGCACTCGGTGTGCCTCCGGAAGACCTCGGTGGTGCGGGCGCTGAGGGGGCTATCGACGAAGATGGGCAGGCTTTCAAGGATACCCTCGGCCGCCGCCTGCTGGAGGCAGTACGTCAGGGTCTGCGTGCGGCCGAGGCTGAAGGCCGGGATGATCGTCTTTCCGCCTGCCCGGCGCGTCTCGGTGATGATTGCGGCAAGGCGCTCTTTCATGCGGCCGGGGTCGTCGTGCCGCCGGTCGGCGTATGTGCATTCGGTGATGAGATAATCGGCCCTGGGCAGCGGGTTCGTCGGGTCGCGCAGGATCGGGACGCCGAATCGCCCCAGGTCGCCCGTGTAGAGGAGCCGCACGGGCCGCGGGCCGGCGAACTCAAGAAGCATGATCGCCGACCCCAGGATGTGCCCCGCCTCCAGGAACGTGGCGGTGCAGCCGTCGCCGACGGGCAGCGTCCGGCCGTACGGAGCGCCCGAAAAGAGCGGCGCGGCGGCCGCCGCGTCCTCCAGGGTGTAAAGGGGATTGATGACGTCGTCCGGGCCGGCGGCCCGCTTCTCGTTCCAGAACCGGGCATCTTCCTCCTGGATGTGGGCCGAGTCGGCCAGCATCACGCCCGCGAGGTCGCACGTGGCGGGCGTGGCGTGGATGCGCCCCCGGAAAGAGCGCCGGACCAGGCCGGGGATATTGCCACAATGGTCAATATGTGCATGCGATAGGAGGACCGCCCGCAGGCGCTCCGGCGGCAGCGGAAAATCCGTGTTGCGCCGCCGGGCCTCCTCGCGGCGGCCCTGGAATAGGCCCGCGTCGAGCGCGACCGGCCCGTCCGCCAGGTACACGAGGTGCATCGACCCCGTGGCGGTCCGCGCTGCGCCGTGGAATTCCAGTTCCGCCATGCCGGCTTCCTTTCGACTATCTCGCCCGTCGCATTGTACCGGCGCGCGGGCGGCGCGGCCATGCGAAGCGCGTGCCGTCCGACGACCTTGACAACCGGGGGCCGGACCGATAAAGTGTCGGACCGCCAACGACATACGCCCGTAGCTCAATTGGATAGAGCATTGGACTACGGATCCAAAGGTTGCAGGTTCGACTCCTGCCGGGCGTACCATGTTCCGCCGACGGCAACGGGACCGGGGAGCCGGTGTTCGGAAGGCAAGGCAGCGGGCCATGATGGCGGTTGCCGGACTCCGAATGCCTGATTCCGAATCCCGATTTCCGCCTCTGGCTTGCGCGGCATGACTCCTCAAGACGGAGTGGAGGTTAAACGATGCCCGGGAAGTGCAAATTCCGGTTGGACGACGGGCAGATCGAGGTCGTCGATGACCGGGTCGCCGAGATACTGCGGAAGCAGACGCCCGCCCAGCGCGTTGAGGCGATTATTGCCTGCAATCGAATGATGCGCCAGGTGGTCGCCGCAGGCGTCCGTCATCGTCATCCCGAGTGGGACGCCGCACAGGTTGCCGCCGAGGTCGCGCGGAGAATGAGCAATGGATCAGGGTGATCTGCTCCGCTTGATCGTGGATGCCCTGGAGGACCTTCAGGTCCCATACATGGTGGTCGGGTCGATCGCCAGCGGCGCCTATGGCGAACCGAGAATGACCCAGGACATCGACATCGTTGTGGACCTGCGATACGGCAACGTTGAGGGTCTGTGCCGGCGATTCGCTTCGCCCGATTTCCATGTGGAACCCGACGCCGTCAGGCAGGCAATCCGCACGCGCGGACAGTTCAACATCATTCATGGTGCAAGCGGCAACAAGGTGGACCTGATGCTCCTGAAGGACACCGCCTGGAACGCAAGACAGTTCGAGCGGCGGCAGCGTCTGGAGATTGTCAAGGGCCGCCAGACCTGCATTGCCACGCCGGAGGACATCATCCTTTCGAAGATGCTTTGGTACAAAGAGGGCGGGTCCGAAAAACATCTGCGCGACGTTGCCGGCATACTGAAAGTCTCCGGCGACGCGGTTGATCGCCAGTACGTGTCGCTCTGGGCGGGGAAGATGGGCCTGGCGGATATCTGGCAGTCGATCCTCCGGCGACTGGGGTTGCAGGCATCTCAGGAATAGCCGGATTCATTCTCTGGTCCTGCCGGGCGTACCATATCCTCCGCGGCGGTCAGGGGATGTCGCAGGCGGCGTCGGCGGCGTGGTCGAAGCGGATGACCAGCACGCGGCGGTTCACGCTGTCGGAGACGTACAGGCGGCCGTCGGCCTCGGCGTAGTCGCAGTCGGCCGGCCACGCGAAGAAGATGCCGCCGTCCGCAGCAGTGCCGGCTGTTCTTCCGTCGTCCGCGTTGCCGTAGCGCCCGATCCGGGCGATGTGGTTGCCGTTTGAGTCAAGCATCTCGACTGAGAACCGGAAAACGTTTGGCGCATACACCCGGCCCCACGGGTCGGCATCGAGTTGCGACACGAGGCACACGCACCCCGGGTCGCCCGCCGGTCCGTCGATGGAGGCGGGCACGATGCCGATGCCGCCGTACCGCCAAAGCGCGCCGGAGACCTTCACGTCGTGCGCCAGGTAGGCCGTCTTGTAGGCGGTCGCATCGGCGGGGGCCTTCTCAAGTTCCATGCCGGGCGAAGCGACCGGCCAGTTCCCGCCGCCGGGGGACGACTTCCGCTGGTAGCCGTACACCGCGCCCCCTTCCGGGCCGAATTTCATCACCGCACCCATGTGGAACAGGTAGGCGTTGCAGTAGGGGTAGCACCACGGGGCGGGGCGCTCGCCTTTTCGCCAGTACTGCCAGGCGTCGGCCGGGACGAGTCCGGCGAACGGGGCGGGCAGGGGGGCGGCCGCGGGCTTGATGTTCGTGCCGACATAGACGTTTCCGGCGGCATCGACGCCCAGGCCGCAGTCTCCGCCGCCAAGTCCGCGGACGAGCGTCCGCTTATGTCTGCCATCCGGACCGAATATCTCGATCTCCGCCCCGGAGTCCTTTTGTGTTGACCGAAGCAGGTAGATATCTCCGTTCGGATGGATCGCGTGCCCGCGCACGCCCATGTCGGGGCCGTAACAGCGGAATGTGAAGTTCACGGTCTTCTCGGAGCCTGTGCCGGAGAACGGCAGTGGGCGGCCCGCGGAGTCGTAGCGGCTGATCCAGCCCACGTGGTCCCCGCGGTATCCGCTCAGCAGGTACATGTTGCCGTCGGCGTCCAGGGCGATGTCGGTTCCCGGGAGTTTGAGTTCGGTTACGTTGCCGGTCGCCATGTCGATGGCGGAGAAGTAGCGCTTGTATCGCAGCAATTCCTTGACGACGATACGGCCGCGGTCGGGGTCGGCGACGACCGAGGTGGGGTACCAGAGGCCGGCGTCGTTGCCGACGGGTTCGCCGAGGGCGAAGCGCCCGTCGGTCACCGTGACGGGGATGATCCTGTGCGGCGTGATCCAGCCCGTCTTGACGGCGATCCAGAGTCTGGCCGGGTCGGCGGACGGGTCGAGGGCCATGAGGTCGATTTTCGGGACGTCCAACTCGGCGGATTTCTGCGGTCCGCCGTCGCTGAGGCTTTGGCGGACAGGTCCGCCGTCGCGCCAGGCCGAGAAGCAGAGGAGCCGTCCGCGTTCGGCGTTCTTCCCGGCGGGCCTGGAGAGGACAAAAACCTGGCCCGTCCGCGGGTGGACGGCGATCTGCTCGGGCGTCTCGGCCGCCGCCTTCCCGAGCAGTTTCCCGTCGGGCGAGAACAGCATGATGCGATTGTTGCCGCGGTCGCAGACGTAGAGTCGGCCTGCGGCGTCCACCGCGATGCCCTGCGGGTCGCTGAAGTGCTCATCATCGTCGCCCGGCTCGGGCCTGCCCAGCCACAGGTCGCCGGTCGCCCGGTCGGTCCACCGGAGCCGATAGATGCCGTGGCGGCGTTCTTTCTCCTGGAAGATGCGGCTCTCGAATGACTGATTGAAATATATGAAAGTGCCATCGGGGCTGACGGCGAGGCGGTCCATGCCGAACGCGCCTCCTTCGCCCGAGCCGCCAATGAATCCGCGGGCCTCGCGGACCTTGGGGCCGACGAACCCGACGCCCTCCGGCGCGCCTCCCTGGGGATGGAAGGCGATGAGATGCCTGGGCGGCCCGTGCTCGGCCATCGTGCCCACGCTGCTTGACGCCAGCAGGCGCCCGCCGGGATGCCAGGCCATCGTCTGTCGCGACAGGCCGCTCACGATCGGGTGGAGCGTGTGGCCCTGGCCGTTAAAGACTATCGGCAGCCGCTCGCCATCCGCCATGAGGTGGCCGACCGGTTCGCTGCGGGCGGGCGGCGTGGCGGACGGGTACGGCATGATCGTCCGCTTGTACCGTCCGGCGGAGTCGAGGACACGCAACTCGGAGCGCCCGCGGTAACTGTCGGTAAGAAGGACGTAAACCTCGCCCGCCGGGCTGACGGTGAGCGCCGCCACCGCGCCGCCGAACGTGTTTCCGTCCCAGCCGAGGACCTGGTCAAGGCGCGGCTGCGAGCCGAGCCGCACGCGGAATCTGAGCGGCCCGCCCGCCGCAGGCCGGACGGCATAGTCGCGACCGTCCCAGGAGATCGACTGCGCAAGCGAATCCTTCGCCAGCGGCTCGGGGGCATTCGGGCCGAGCAGACCTGCGGCCAGGTGGCGCACCACGCGGCCCCGTGCATCAATCACAGACACTTCTACATCCGTCGGCGCGGACGCGGCGAAGGCGACCTTGACCAGGCCGCCTTCGCGGGCCGCGCGCGGCCCCGCGGTGAAGCGCGCCTCGTCGGTCTTCCGCACGTCGAGCGGCGCTTCGGGAACCTGCGCCGCCGCAAGCGCAAGGGCGAAGCACAGGACCGCTGCGGCGGCGATGGTCGGACCGTGAAACGCCCTCTCCGGCATTCTTTCTTCTCCGTGGCCTGCATTCCGGGCACGAGTGAACGATCCGCCACACCATAATCACTGCCGCAAGTCGTGTCCAGCCTCTTGGCCTGTCTTCTCTTGGCAAGCGGTGTCGGCTATACTCATGCGCCGAGGGCGGCCCGACGCGGCGTCGGCGCCCTTCTTAGTGGAAGGCGGCGGCGGACGATGACGGCGCGAATCCGGGGCGCGATGAAACTGATTGGAGCGGCCGTCGCCGTGCTCGCAATGGCCTGTGCGGCCTGCGCGCTCGTCAATCCGAGCCTTCAGCCGCCGGACTTGTGCGACCGGTACAAGGCGGTCATCGCGGCGCGGGTGGTCTCGGTTGACACCGACAGGCACGTGATGGCGCTGAAGGTGGAGCAGGTCATCCGCGGGGAATTCGCGCCGAGGGAACTGACCATCGCCACCAAGGTCAAGGCCCAGGAAGAGGCGCCGCTGGAGGATGTGAGCGACGGCCAACTGGTCGTCGCGTGGGCGGGCAAGCCTCGGCGCGGACACGAAGGCGAAGTGCTGATGTACGTCGGCAGCGCCGACTGGCACTACGCCGAAATCACCGACCCCGCCAGACCCGCCGTCTGGCAGTGGACGCAGAAATGCCCGGAAGGCGAAACGATGCAGGGCACCTTCTGCGGCCAGGCTGAACGGCTGCGCGAGATGCTGAACGACCTTCAGGCGGGGACGTATTTCTTCCCCGCCAGGGTGTGCGCAAAGTTCCGGGAAGACATGGTCCTTGCCGAATTCGGCGGTCCGATCGGCGGCGTGGCGCTGTACGACCTGGACGGCGACGGCCGGCTCGACGCCATTGCCTGCGCGCCCGACGGCGTGCACGTGCTCCTCCAGACCGGCGCGATGGCGTTCGAGGACAAGACCAGGGCGCTCGGCCTCGACGGCGCGAAAGGCAACTCCGTGTCGGTCGCCGACGTGAACGGCGACGGCAGACCGGACCTGCTGGTGGGCGCGACCCTCTTCCTCAATAAGGACGGCAGGTTCACGAAGACCGACCTGCTGCCGCCGGACGCCGGCAAGGACCTGAAGGTCGCGGCGCTGGTGGAGGTGAACGGCGACGGCTACCCGGACGTGGTGGCGTCGCGGGCCGGCGCCGGACTGCACGTGTACCTGAACGGCGGCGCGAAGGGCGTCGCGTTCACCGATGCGACGGCGGCGCTCGGTCTCGCGAAGGTCGAGGCGGGCGCCGGCGGCACGGGGTTCTTCGCCCCCGGCGACTGGAACATGGACGGCCGAACCGACGTGTTCTTTGCGGCGGGCAAGGGGATATTCCTTCAGCAGGGTCCTGACGGGAAGTTCGCGCCCGTGCCGCACAAGGTCTCGCTGGACTTCCGGACGGATGTCGGCACCGAGCATGTCGGGACCGGTTTCACCGGCGCAGGCTGCGTGGCGCCGATCTGGCGCACCGGACGCATGGACCTGGTCGTCCCGCTGGACACGGGCATGGCGGTGCTCACCTGCGAGAAGGGGGTGTGGACGGATGTGAGCGGCTTCGGCAACGAGATCCGGCTGAGCACCGTCGCGCAACTGGCCACGCTGGCCGAGGACCTCGACATGGACGGCTGCGTTGACCTTTTCACCATCTCGCGCCGCGCCGACACGAAGAACTCCTATCACTGCAACCGCGGTTACGGCTCGTTCATGCACAACGAGATCTACGAGGCCGCCTTCTATCCGGGCGACTCCTACGAGAAAGGCGCGGGCGGCGCGGCGGCAGGCGACGCCAGCGGCGACGGGGCCAACGACCTCCTCCTCGGCGGCCTCGACGGCAGGCTGACCCTGGTGCTGAGCGATTGCCTAGCCCTGCGAGCCCCCGCCGAAAACCCCGTCAGGCATCTGAAGAAACTACAGCAGACCGCCATTCTCAGCGTCCGTGTGACCGGCAGCCGCGGCGTCCTCGGCGCACGCGTGACCGTGACGGACGAGAAAGGCACGGTCGTCGCGCTGCGCGACATCGGCACGCAGGTGCTCACCGGGTGTCGCGGCCCGGACGAGGCCAACATCGCCATCCGCGAGCCGGGCGAGCACACCCTGAGCGTGCGGTATGCCGACGGCGCAATCCTTGAGCAGCGGGTGACGGTTCGCCCCGGCCTGCGCCAGGTGATAGTCGTGAAACGGCCGGAGGCGAAGTGACCCTTCGGGCGTCCCCGCAGGGCGATACAAGGGCAAACTGGATATATCACTATGACGATTCAAGATGATGAGCGCTGGATGCGCGAGGCCCTGCGGCAGGCCGAGGCCGCCCTCGATGACGGTGAAGTGCCCGTCGGC
>CAYGWP010000096.1:0-5544 GCA_964353455.1 uncultured Anaerolineales bacterium | reverse complement strand
GTCGCGGTCGTCGGCCAACGGCACGCCTGGGGGCCCGGCCATGCGGCTGGTCTCCCAGACGCCGACGCGGTGGACCGTGACGGTGTCGCCGCCGGTCCGGGCAACGAGTTCCAGGAACCGGAGGGCGCGGCGGTTGAAGAGGCGGACCGTCTGCCGCTCGCCCGCAAGGATCAGCCGGTCGGCCTGACGCATACCGTGCCGCACGCCCGAGAGGCCGTCCTCGGTGTCGAGGCCCTCGGACCAGGCGATGTCAAGGATGGCGCCAGGGGGGCCTTCAAGGTCGAGTTCAATGTATCCGACGGTCTCGCCGCCGAGGTCGTAGGCGACGAATTCGCCGTCGCGGAGCGACAGGCGACCGCCAGCCTCAGCACCAGCTAAGATTAACTGAGCCCCGCGTGTGGCCTGGCGGCTGCGGACAGGCGTCTCCCACGACAACTGGTACGCAGGGTCGGGGAACGTCCGCGCGTTCGGTTCGGGCGTATCAGGTATCCATCCGTCGCCGCACGGGCAGATCTGATCGCAGACGACGTGCCAGTCGGCCATGCGGTGGGCCTTCTGGTCGGGCGAGAACTCCACCCGCCCATGCGTCTGGCGGGCCTCGCCGGTCCGCGGGTCGGCCAGACGCAAGGCGAAACCCCAGGAGAAGCCGGGGTCGTAGATGACGACGCCGACGGAGTTCCAGCCGGCGTCGAGTTCGACCTCGGCCGTCTCGACCCGCTGCCCCTGGCCGCGGTGGATGCCCGCGTAGTCGTCCTGCTCGTCGGGGCCGAGCCACCGCAAGAACTCCTCCTTGTACCCCTGCCGGAGGGCCTGGCGATTGTTGACATAGACGGCGGCCGACTCGTCGCAGTCGAAGACCAGCCGCATCCGCCGCCGCGTCTTGGATTGCACAAATGTACCTGCATAATATTCGCCGTGCCCCGGTTTCGGGGGCGAGAACTCGAACGGAATGGCAGTCGTCCCGGCGGGCCACCGCGACCGCCCCGCGGCCGCCACGGCGGCAGGGGCGACGAACCGCTCCGTAAGCCGCGACAACACGCGGTCTCGGACGCGCGGCGATGCACAGCCGAGGGCGGCTGTGCCACGTGGCACGCCCGCCCTCGGGCGTGCGAACGGACCTTCGGGCTTCACCTCGTCGGCCTCCGCCCAGCGGCGGTCGGAGAAGCCCGGCATCGTCCAGCCGCGCGGCTCACGGCGAAGGTCGCGCACCTCGGCGAAGCCGGCAGTCCAGTACAGGCGCGGGGCGCGGGCGCTGAAGTCCTCGGCCTCCGCAACCCGCCACCGGCTGTCCGTGACAATGCACAGCCGAGGGCGGCTGTGCCACGTGGCACGCCCGCCCTCGGGCGTGCGAACGCCGCGCTCTCCGGTCAGGACGAGTTCGGCCCAGAGTCCGCCCGGCAACCGCGGCCGCCGCGGCAGCCCGACGTACGGGTTGTGCGCAAGGACCGCCAGGACGTTCTTGCCGCGGACCAGCGGCAGGTCGGCCTCGGTGTAAACGTCGGCCTGCGGCGACTCGAAACTCGATGGCGCCGGCCCGCAGCCCACGTACTGCCCGTTGACGTAGAGGGCATACTCGCTGAAGGCGGTGATCCGGAGTCGTGCGGCGGCGGGCCTGGCCTCGAGCGTGAACACCCGCCGCGCGCGGAGGTAACAATCCTCCCGGCGGCACGCCGGGGCGATCCATATCCACTTAGGCTTGTCAGTCGATTTTGGCATCAGGCCCGATCTTGCATTTGGACTTGGCGCAAATGCTGAGTTTAGGCGAACCGGCCGCGAAACTCAAGCGAATTGAAAAATCGTGGTTTTGCCCGACGCAAGGCGATACCATACGGCCGAGTGCGAAAGGAGCGCTGCACATGGCCAAGGGCCTCACCTACAAGGCCGCCGGCGTAGATATGGAGGCCGGCGACCAACTCGTCGATGAGATCAGGTCGGCCGTCGAGCGGACGCAGGGCCCCAGAGTCATGGACCTCTACGGCCACTTCGCCGGCGTCTTCAGCCTCGACTATGACGAGCGCTTGCTTAGGCACAATTACCGCCACCCGCTGCTCGTGTCCGGGACCGACGGCGTCGGGACGAAACTGCGGATCGCGATCGATTCCGGCCGCGTGAGGACCGTGGGCCAGGACCTGGTGGCGATGTGCGTCAACGACGTGATCGTCCTCGGGGCCGAGCCGCTCTTTTTCCTCGATTACCTGGCCACGGGCCGCGTCGAGCCGCGCATCCACGCCGAGGTGGTCATCGGCATAGCCGAGGCGTGCGCGATGTGCGACTGCGCCCTCCTCGGCGGCGAGACGGCCGAGATGCCGGGCTTCTACGCCGCCGGCGACTTCGACCTGGCGGGCTTCGCGGTCGGCGTCGTCGAAAAGAGCCGCCTCATCGACGGACGCCGCGTCGAAGAAGGCGACACCATCCTCGGCCTCGCATCGACCGGCGTCCATTCGAACGGCTACAGCCTCGTCCGCAAGATCATCGAGACCGCCGGCCTGAAGGTGGGCGATGCCATCCCGGAACTCGGCGGCTCGGTGGCCGACGTGTTCCTTACGCCCACCCGCATCTACGCGCGGTCCATCCTGCGCGTCCTCCGGCACTACGTCACGAAAAAAGTCGTCCACGCCATGGCCCACATCACTGGCGGCGGACTATCGGGCAACGTGCCGCGAGTCATCCCGAAGGGCCTTGAGGCCCGCATCGACCGGAAGGCCTGGACCGTGCCGCCGGTCTTCGAGTGGCTCCGCAAGACGGGCGACGTGCCCGCGAAGGAGATGTGGCGCGTCTTCAACATGGGCATCGGGTACGTCCTCATCGTAAGCCCGTTCTACGCCGGTCACATCACGGAGATTCTGGAGCGCGGCGGCGAGACGGTCTATCGCCTCGGCCGCATCGCTCGCGGGGATAACGAGGTGGTCTTTACGTAAGAACAGCAGGTTGGAGACTGGGTCGTTCGAGCCGCGACCGTACGGTCGCGGTTACTCACCCCCGGTGGGCGATACCCGCCATTACGGTGGCGGCTCGAAGCGCCAGCCTGCAGCCTACAGCCTCTGTTCAATCCATAGGGGAATCCCCCTATAGAAGGTCGCGGGGTTTTCCGGATAAATCTCGGCAGGGTATTGCGTAGGGCCCGGCGCCGAGTTACGCTGGAAGTATGGTGGCAATGGCAGAAGCAACCCCACAGTTTACGGCCGAAACGCTCGCCCGCTTCATCGACCACACGGTCCTTGCGGCCGACCACACTACCGCCGACGTCGAGCGGGCGTGCGAAGAGGCCCTCGGGTACGGATTCGCGGCCGTCTCGGTGGCCCCGTACGACGTGGCCCGCGCGGCCGAGTTGCTGAAAGGCTCGGACGTGGCGGTCGGCGGCGCGGTCGGCATCCCGCTGGGGCACTCGGGCCTTAAGGCGAAGCGGGCCGAGGCCCAGACCTGCGTGGATGCCGGGGCCGAAGAGGTCGATATGGTCCTGAATCTCATCGCGGCCAAGAGCGGCATCTGGGCCGACGTGCGAAATGAAATCGCCGCCGTACGCAAGGTCGCCGAGGGCCGGACCCTGAAGGTCATCCTGGAGTGCTGCTACCTGACGGACGAGGAGAAGGTGCGGGCCTGCGAGGTCGCCCTCCAGGCGGGGGCCGATTTCGTGAAGACCTCGACCGGCTTCGGCCGCGGCGGGGCAACGGTCGAGGACGTGGCGCTCCTCAGGCGCACGGTCGGCGAGCGGGCGAAGGTGAAGGCGGCCGGCGGAATCCGGACCTTCGAGCAGGCGGCGCGGATGATCCTGGCCGGGGCCGACCGCATCGGCACGTCGGCCGGCGTCGCTATCATCAAGGATTTTCAGAACGGCGGGGCGATGCGATATCATGGCTAGAGAGCCCTCCTCCGCCGTGCCGTCGGATTCCCGCCGGGTCCTGGAGTCAATCGCGCGGAACGTCCGCCTGCGCCTCGCCGGTGAGGCGAGCGCGGGCCTCTCGGCCGTGCATCATGTGCCACGGCCCGCCCTTAACGACTGGCGGGCCGTGCGAGAGCCTGAAAGCCTACCCACGGCCGGACAAGCCGGCCGTGGCACACCTCCGATGGGAAACACCCCCGAATCTATCGCCGCCGAGACCTTGCGCCAGGAACTCGCCGCTCAGGTCCACGTGGCCGCACAGACCGAACTCTTCACGCTCGGCAGCGCGGAGCCCGAGAACGGCGTGAATCGCGTGGAGGCCCTCGCCCGCATCGCCGCAGAAGTGGCCGTATGCGACCGATGCCCGGAACTCCTCGGCCGCACCAACACCGTCCCCGGCCAGGGAGACCCGCACGCCAAACTCGTATTCATCGGCGAAGGCCCCGGCGAGGAAGAAGACCGGCAGGGCCTGGCGTTTGTAGGCCGGGCGGGGGAACTCCTCACGAAGATGATCGAAGCCATCGGGATGACCCGCGACCAGGTCTTCATCTGCAACATCCGCAAGTGGCGCCCGCCAGGCAACCGCACGCCGATGCCCGACGAGGCCGCCAACTGTACGCCCTATCTCATGCGGCAACTGGAGGTGCTGCGGCCGAAGGTGATCTGCGCCCTGGGCGGGACGGCGACCAAGTACCTGCTCCAGACGCACGACGGCATCACGCGGGTGCGCGGCCGGTTTTACCCGTACCGCGGCACGCTGCTGATGCCGACGTTCCATCCGGCGTACGTCCTCAGAAATTACACTCCCGACACGCGCAAGAAAGTGTATGATGACCTCCTGAAAGTGAAGGCCGAACTGGACCGGCCGGGGAGCAGCGCCTGAACGGAGAACGCCATGTATCTGGAGACCGAAGCCGGGCAGCGCATCGACGATCCGACGAGCGAGCAGATCCGGCGGACCCTGTCATCGCTCGGGCCGAAGAACTCCTTCGCCGTCCTGGGCATGACGGATGAGTCGGACGACTGCCTCCAGGCCTCCGCCGATGGCAAGACCTTCACGGTGGAGTACTGCGAGGCCGGGCGCCAGTGGCAGTCGGCAAACCCGACGGTTCCGCTCCCGCAGACCGTCGAGATGTTCCTGGCCTACAGCCGGGGCGATGAAGCGTGGCGGACGATGACCGACTGGCAGGACGTCACGGCCGACGTCGCGGGCCCCCGCTGGGCGAAAGTGCTCCTGGTTATCGTGCTCGGGCTGCTCGCCGTGGCGGCGGTCCTGCTGTACCTCTCAACGCGATGAAGACCACCGCCCGTCCGGGCCGTGCCCCACTGCCGTTCTTGCCGTCAAGATCGAAAACGAAAAAGGATGGGCGCGCTACCATGGGGGTGAGTAGCGCGCCCTAGGGCCAAAGGGCGGTCCGAGATGGACCGCGATAGCCGGGCATAAGAAGGGGCGGTTCAGCCCGGCTACTACTAGTTAGAACTCCCCCCCCGGCCGAATGTTTCGGAAAAAGATTTTTATTTTCGATTTCGCCGCCGGCCAGTACTGCGTCACTTACGGGTGCTTGCCTCGGCGGGTGGCCGAAAGTTTAGCCGCGACTCGAAGAGGAGCGCGTGTTCGAACGGCGCGCGCTCCTCTTCGAGTCGCGGCTAAGAGGCTGTTTCAG
>CAYGWP010000095.1:0-23413 GCA_964353455.1 uncultured Anaerolineales bacterium | reverse complement strand
TCAAACGCCTGGACGGAGACGGCGTCGTAATTGTACTTGCCGTAGTAGGAGTATAATGGCATGTATGTCCGCCATGCGATGACGAAGTCGCCGTCATCATCCATCGCCACCGACGGCGCATACTGGTCGTAATAATAATTGATGTAACTGACCATAAACGCCAGGCCTTTGGGCGTGCCGTCGGCGTCGAAGAGTTGCGCCACGATGTCTTCGGCGGAGGATGAGGAATAGAAGTTGTAGTCCACCCACACGGCCACGAAGTCGCCGTCGGCATCCATGGCGATCGCGGGCGAGTACTGGTCGACCGAGTCGTTCGTGATCTCCATCTCGGCCCCCACCGGGTTCACGGCCAGCAGCAGGCGATCCTCCAACCGTTCAACGTGAGGCATGGCTTCATGGCGCGATGACATAACTTTGTCCTCCCAAAGGTGCGGCGTCCTTTTCGTTGGCAGAGAAGTGCGGCTGCAAAGACACTCCTCCCGGCACAGTCCCACCCGAGTCATCGGACGCGGGCGGCAACAAACTTGAATCATTGCAGCACTTGGTTCCGGATGCAAGAGAATTCCGGCTTATCGCCACGTCCATTTTTTGGAGACGAAGATCGGCTGGTCGAGGTTCCGCCACCAGCGGTCGCCCGGCAGGCTGTAGGCGATGGCCAGGGTCTTGCGGAGGCGTACGACCTCGGCGGCCTTGCCGGCCTCGGCGGCCTTTGCTGGGGGGGCTGCGGCCGGGCGCTCGACGTACTCGCCCGACAGGCCTTCGACGAAGATGGTGAAGCGGGCCGTCTCGCGGTCAAGCGGCGGGAAGATCGCCACGCCCGTCCGGGCGTTGTCATCGCCCACCAGGATCTTGCCGATGACCTGGACGGCGTTCTCGAGGAAACGGACCTTGCGTGTGCGTTTGATGGCGTCGAAGACGGTCGGATAGATGCCCGCGCGGCGGATGGCCCCCGTGTCGGCGTAGAGCGTGAAGACCGGCACGAAACTGCGGTCGGCCCCGGTGCGGTTCGTGGCCGTGTACACGACGTACCAGAAGACCTGCCTGTCGCCGGTGGCCGGGTCGCCGACGACGATGGGTTCGGGCTGCTCGAAGTGGAAGTCGAGGGTCCACTTCTCGCCCTTGATGAGGTTGGGGTCAACGGCGTCGGGGTCGGCGTTTTCGATGGCCCTTGTGGCGGCCTTGGATTCGACGTCCTGCGCACCGGCGGCCGAGACGCCCAGCCCCAAGCCGAGCGCCGCGAGAGCGAACAAGAAGATGTCGTGTCTGACCATCATCGGACTCCGTTACCTGAAGACCGTCAGGCGGCGCCCCTGGCGTCCGGTCCGGCCCCGGCTTTTCGCTGGGCCGCCTCGTCCCTCACCTTGTGGAAGTCTCCTATGCAGCCGACCGGGCACGCCCGCACGCACTTGCCGCACGAGGTGCACGTCTGCATATCGACTTCGGCCAGGTTCCCGCGGACGTGAATGGCGCCGCCCTCCACGGGGCAGACCTTTTCGCACATCTTGCAGGCGATGCAGCCCGCCTTGCACAGCGTGCGCACGGCCCGGCCGGGATCCTGGTTCCGGCACAGCACGTGAACATACCGGCCTTTCGGGAGAATCTCAATAATATTTTTCGGACAAACCGCCGCGCACGTGCCGCAGGCGGTGCACCGGTCCTCCAGTACGCGCGGCAGGCCCGACCCTTCGTCCATCACCATCGCGTCGAACGGGCAGGCGCGCGCGCACGTTCCGAGGCCCAGGCAGGCATACTGGCAGACGGTCTGGCCGTACTGGGTGGCTGTGGCGGCGCGGCAATCGCGCTCGCCGATATAGCGGAACCGCGGGCGGGTGTTCTCGCGCGAGCCCTGGCACTTGATGATCGCCGACCTGGGGATGAACTCCGCCACCCGGATGCCCATGATGGCGGCGATCTTCCTGGCCGCCTCGGGCCCGCCGGGGGAGCAGGCATTCCCGGCGGCCTGGCCCTTGGCGAGCGCCTCGGCGTAGGCAGCGCATCCGCCGTAGCCGCAGGAACCGCAGTTGGCGCGCGGCAGGATGGCCTCAATGGCGGCGGCGCGGGGGTCCACTTCGACCTGGAAGAACCGGTCGGCCACCGCCAGGACGGCCGCGAAGAATCCGGCCAGCGCCCCCAGAACGATCGCCGACGCGCCGGCGTACATGAGGATCAGGTCGGCCATGTCACACCGCAATCCCGAACAGTTTCTGGAACCCGAAGAATGCCAGTGCCATCAGCCCGCCGCAGATGAAGGCGATCGGGAGGCCCCGGAGCGACTTCGGCACGCGGCTCTCTTCCAGGCGCTCGCGGATGCTGCTCATCAGGACCATTGCCAGCAGGAACCCCGCGCCGCCGGCCGCGCCGTTGAACGCCGCCTTCCCGACCGGCAGGCCGTTGGCCGGGTCGCGCCATGCCTCGGTATTAAGGAGCGCCACGCCGAACACCGCGCAGTTTGTGGTGATAAGCGGCAGGTAGATGCCCATCGCACGGTACAGGTTCGGCACGTTCTTCCGGAGGACCATTTCCACGAACTGCACCAGGCCCGCAATGACAAGGATGTAGGAGATCGTCTTGAGGACCAGCACATACCCGCCCTCCGGCACCGGCAGGCCCATGAGGGCCAGCAGGTTGGTGTGCTGGTCATTGGTCGGCAGCAGCAAATGCCGGTACACCAGGCTCGTGACGGCCGACGCCAGGACCATGACGAAGATGACGGCCAGGCCCATGCCGATGGAGTCGGACATCTTGCGGGTGACGCCGAAGAAGGGGCAGAAGCCGAGGAACTTCGCCAGGACGAAGTTCGAGATCAGGATCGAGCCGATGGCAAGTTCGACGTATCCGGCTTCCACTTTCGCACACTCCTAGTGTTACGAAC
Organism: uncultured Anaerolineales bacterium; assembly: GCA_964353455.1. Taxonomy (GTDB): domain Bacteria; phylum Planctomycetota; class Phycisphaerae; order FEN-1346; family FEN-1346; genus CAYGWP01. The sequence goes on along the minus strand of CAYGWP010000095.1, from coordinate 20,541 downwards.
GGCCTTAAACGCAGTCTTCGGCATTCCGATTAAACGCAGAGGCCGCCGAGAACGCAGAGAACAGATTATTTTATGTTGTTGTTTATAAACATGTTAATGTTTTCTCCGTTTTTCCTCTGCGTCCTCCGCGGCCTCTGCGTTAAGAATTTCCTGCCGATGATTCACCTTCGCGCTTGGCGGGCTTCGGTTCTTTCGGGAAGTCGCGGGCCACCTGCGCGATGGCCGGCGCGGCGGCGAGGCATGCCACCCGGCGCTGCCGGTTGGTGCGCCACGCGAAGAATCCGAACAACAGGCCCAGCAGTATGAACGCCCCCGGGGCCATCCCCATGATGTTGGCCGGGGCGTACTCGCCGATGACCTCCCACCCGCCCACCGTGATCGGCGTCAGGCGGTATCCCCAGAGCGTCCCGATGCCGACAATCTCGCGGATGAAACTGATGAGCACCAGCGAGAAGAAATATCCGAGGCCCACGCCCAGGGCGTCCATGAGGCTCGACATAGGCCCGTGCGACGAGGCGAACGCCTCGGCCCGACCCAGGATGATGCAGTTGACGACGATCAGCGGAATGAAGATGCCGAGCGCCCGGTTGATCGCCTCCGGCGCGATCGCCTTCATCACGATCTCGACCATCGTGACGAACCCGGCGATCACGACGATGTAGCAGGCGATGCGGATCTGGTTCGGCACGACCTTCCGGATGAGGCTAATGAGGACGTTCGAGCCGATGAGGACCGCCGTGGCCGCCGCCGCCATCGCCATGCCGTTCTTCAGGCTCGTCGAGACCGCCAGCGTCGGGCACAGGCCCAGCACGACCACGAAGGGGTGGTTGGTCTTGAAGGGCTTGTCCGCAAAATCCTGCCAGAGTCCCACGCGCTCTCCCTCTGCCTGACCGGATGACAAAGTATTCCCCCCGCCGCGCCGTGTCAAGCCTTTGAGGCCTTACTCCGTCCCCGCGATCTGAACGTCCTGGATGCGAAGGGTGGGCATGAGGATGCCGGGTTCCTCGCGGGCGTCGCTGGAGACGGCGTCGAGGCGGGTGAGCAAATCCAGGATGTTGCCGCCCATCATGGCGCTCTCGACGGTGTACTGGACCTGGCCGTCCTTGACGTAGAACCCGAAGTCGATGCTGGCCGAGATGTCGCCGGAGGCCGGGTCGGCCCGGATTTCGCCGCTCTCCAGGTAGATGCCTTCCTTGACTTCCTTGATGATCTCGGCGGCGGGCCTCGGGCCGAGCGCGGGCCGCAGGTTCGTCGGCGCGATGCCGCCCGAGTGCGTTCCGTGGCCGGTGCTCTCGGCGCATGCCTTGCCGGCGGTGTACGAGTTATGTAGAAGGCTGACGAGCCTGCCGTTCTCGACGACCACCAGCGGCCGCCGCCGCGTCCCCTCGCCGTCGTGCGCGCCGGAGCGTACGCCGCGCGGCACCAGGCCGTTATCGACAATCGTAAGGTTCTTCGATGCGATCTGCTCGCCCACCTTGCCGCAGAGGTAACTGCGTCCGCGCTGGATGCTCTCGGCGTTGGCCGCCCCGACGATGCCGCCCAGGAAGCCGTAGGCGGCCAGCGGCCCCAAGACCAGCGTCATGCGGCCGGAATGGATGCGGCGGGCGCCGAGGAACCGCCGGGCGCCGGTAACGGCGCTGGCCGAGACGGCCTCCAGTCGGCAGTCGGCCACGTGTCGGCCGAAATCGAAATCGTAGAAGTAACCCGTGTCGCTGCCGCGCTTGACGAGTGCCTCGATGTCGGCGTCGATCTCCGTGCCGCGCGATTCCAGCCGCACGCCCGCCGACGAAGCCAGCGCCCCCTCGCCGACCGTGAGGCTGACGTGACCCGAAAGGTTCACCTCCGGCTCAAGCGCCTTTGCGGCCTCGATGTTGGCCACGGCGATGCGGACGATCTCCTCGACGCCCATCCCGGCGATGCGGTCGTCGAAGAGGCCCTCGACCTCCGGGGCGGGCTGGGCAGGGGGGAGGCGCTTAAAGTCCGGGTCGGGCGTGGCTTCATTCGCCAGGGCGACGGCCCGCTCGACGGCCGCGTCGATGTCCTGCCGGTCGCGGCCGCTGACGACGGCGTAGCCCATGCCGCCCTTGACGAAGACGCGTATGGCGACGTCTTCGCCCTGGCCGGCGTCGGCGGTCTTGATGCCCGACTTTTCGATGGTGACGGAGATGTCGCGGGCGGCGCCGGCCGAGACGTCGCACCACTCCGCGCCGAGGCGGACGGCCTTTTCGACGCATTCGGCGCACACATCGAGGTATGAGATTTTGTCGCTCATGGCGAAAACGCGCGACCCTTTCGAGCCGCGGGCGTAAGCCCGCGGTTACTGCCGCACTCGCATACGCGCGACCCTTCGGGTCGCGGTTAAAAGTGGAATGGTTTACTCGATATTATGCCCGCCGACGACGACGTCGCCGACGCGGACGTGCGGCCCGCCGCAATCGGTCGGGGCCGTCTGCCCTTCCTTGCCGCACATCCCCGGCATCTTCATCTCGAAATCGTCGCCCACGGCGTCGATCTTCTTGAGGGTATCCAGTGTCATGCTCGAGATCGAGACGTCGCGCAGCGGTTCGCCCAGCCGGCCGCGCTCGATCATCCGCGCCTGCCCGGCGTGGCAGATGAACTGCCCCTTCTGGACGAAGACGTATCCCCAGTGTCCGTCCATGAGGTAGATGCCGCGGTCCACGCCGCGGATCATTTCGTCCAGGGGCACCGTGCCGCGGCCCATGAAGGTGTTCGACATCCGCACTATTGGGCGGCAGTCGTAACTCTCGGCGCGGCCCGAGCCGGTCGGGTCGGTCTTGAACTTGGCGGCGGTCTCAAGGCTGTGGAGGAACCCGACGAGTTGGCCGCCGGAGATGATGGTGCGGCGGCGGCTCGGGGCGCCCTCGGAATCGTAGGCGTACGAGCCGAACTCGCCGGGCAGAGTGGAATCGTCATAAATAGATACGCCTGGCGCGGCCAGCACCTCGCCCAGGCGGCCCTCCAGGATGCTCTGCCCGGCCCAGACGGCGTCGGCCTCGGCGTTGTGGCCCAGGGCCTCGTGGATCAGCAGGCCCGTGATTGATGGATGGAAGATGACCGTGAACCTTCCGGCCGGGGCGGGCTTGGCCGCCAGAAGCGCGAGGGCCTTCTTGGCGGCCTGCTCGCCGAAGGCCTCCGGCTCGGTCTGTCTGAGGAGTTCCGCGCCGCCGATGATGCCGCGGTGCTCCATGCCGCGCTGGAGCGTCTTGCCGTCGGATGCCACCATCATGCAGGTTGCGACCGCGCGGCTGACGGCGGTGCGGACGACCGTGCCGGCGGTGTTGGCGAGGATTTCCTCGCGCGAGCCGTCGGCGTAACTTACGATGGAGTTGACAATGGCCTGGACGCCGCCCGCGCGCCCGGCGTGCTCGTACTCAAGGCACCGCGCGATCTTTTCCTTGACGGGCATTGCCGCCGATGGGATCTCGGCCTCGCGGAAGTCCTCGGCCTCAACGGGTTCGACGGCGGCAACCATCGCCGGGTCGCTGACGAACGCCTCCGACGCCCGAGCAAGGGCCAGGGCATCGTCCACGCACTTCTCGGCCCGGGAGCGCTCGAGGCTGTCGGCCGAGGCGAATCCCCAGCACCGGCCCACCAGCACACGGACGCCGATGCCCCGGTCCGTGTAGGCCGAGAGTTTGTCGGCCCGGCCGTCCTGGACCATGATACTCTCGCTGCGGCGGTGGAGGATGCGGACGTCGGCGAACGCCGCCCCGCGGGCCTTCGCCTCGTCGGCAATCGTGCGTGCCAGGTCTTCCATGTACTCGCTCGTGACAATCAAAGGCGCCCCCGATTGCCATCGGGGGTTGGCTATTGCTTCGGCGGCGCGGGTACGGCTGCCTCGTACTTGTCGCCCCAGATGAGCGCCTCGGGCGTCGCGCCCTTGGGCGTGAACGCGATGACCCGCACGTAATTGACGTACACGAGCCAGTCGCCCTGGCCGTTGGATTTCACGAACGTCGTGACCGGCCCGGGCTGGTCGGCCGTCACGGGCAGGCACCTGGCCGGGACGAGGGTCTTGTCGGTCAGGCGTAGTTCAAAATCGCCCGATGCGGCGAGTTTCCCGCCGTAGATGACGCTGAATTCCTTCGTTTGCTGCGCGATCCGGAGTTTCTCGAACTCCTCCTTCGATATTGCCTTGCCCCTGTCCGTCATGCGCACGGTGCAGATGACGAGCGCCGTTCCGGGTCCCGGCGTGACGGTGAACCCGTGCGAACTGACGGGCGTCTCGCTGGTCTCGGCCTTCTCGATGGTGAACATCGGTTCCTGCGTTGGCGTCGGCGCGGGCGGCGGCTTGGAAGCATCCTCGATCGCCTTCTGCGCCTTCTTGGCGAGGTCGTCGGATGCGCCCCGCTGGGCGGGCGTCAGTTGCGCCCGGTCGATGGCCTTCACCTGCTTGAGGACGGCGTCGAACTTGCCGGCGGCGAAGAGTTGCCGTGCCTCCTCCAGCATTTCCTTGGCGTTCACGCCGGCGGCTTTCGTTTCGGGGGGCTTGGTGCCCGGTTTCGTCTCGGGCGCCTTGGGGCCCGGTTTCGGTTCGGGCGGCTTCGCCTCGGGCGCCTTTTCGGGGGCCTTCGGCTCGATGATCTGCGCGCTGGGGGGCGGCTTCGGCAGGACCGCCAGGTGCAGCAGTTCCAGGTCCTGCCCCTTAGGGATGGTGAAGACCAGCGTCACGCGCTCCCACTGCGCCGCCTCGGTGAACCGCCAGGTGACGCCGTCGGCCAGGTACGCGCCCTGGTTCTGGCCCTGGGCGATGCTGAAGCGGACGTTCCTGGGCGCCGAGGGGGCCGGGCGGTCCGTCTCGGAGACGATCTCGTTCTGCGTCCCGGCGGCCTTCGCGCGGCCCAGGACGAGCGGGCTGCGGACCCGGTCGCCGATGCTCGTCAGGAGATAGAACTGGCTCGTGTCGATGAGAAGCGGGGGACGGGCCTCCGGCTGGAAGCGGACCGTCAGGAACAGGAACTCCTGGCCGCTGCCCGCACGCTCCTGCGGGAAGGCGTCAAGCACCGCGGCCCGCTGGATGTTGATTATGCGAATGTTGATATCAAACTGGGCCCCGCTCTGCCACTTCGCCAGCGCCAGGCCCGGACCCTGGATGGCGGCGGACGCCTCCGGAACCGGCCCCTGCGCCCGGCCCGTCTGCCACAGGATGAACTCCCACCGCCGGTACCAGTGATAATAGAGGAAGTCGTCGGCGTCGGCGACGCCCTGGTACCCCTCGCGGCGCATCATCTTCGGCGGATACACGTCGCCGCAGCGGCGGTACACGCTGGTCTCCTCCGACCCGAGCGCGTTGCCCGAAAGGTACCCGAAGAAGGCCAGCGTGTCGCGGTCCCACCCCAGCCACAGGGGCGTGCCGGCCTCGACCTTCTCCTCCTTCACGTCGCCGCGCGCGGGGACGTATCTGAATGCCTCGTAACCCAGGAGGTCGGGGCTTGTGGGCAGCATCTGGATGAGGACCAGGCAGATGCCCACCGAGAAGTACCCCGTGACAGCCCCGAGGACGAAGCCCCCCGCGCGGTCGGCGTACGGCGGGAAGTTCGGGTCGTTCTTCAGGAATTTTCCGGCCAGCGTCCGAAACGCCATGAAGGCCGCGCAGTAGATCGCCCACAGCGCAACGGCGTCGCCCGCGAAGTACCAGCGGCCGGCATCCCGAACGGTGGCGGGGTTGCCCGTCGAGAACACCGCCTCCGACAAGGGGGCGTAGAATCCGAACGCGAGCGCCCCCGCCAGCACGCACGCCGCCAGCGCCTGTGCCGCACGATGGACGCCCTGGACCATCAGCAGCCAGGCGATGGCCAGCGTCAACACCAGGGCTATGATGCTCAATACCACGATGCAGCCTTTCGGTTCGTCGGCACAGCCGCGCGCGACCCTTTGGGTCGCGGCTAAAAACGCCTTCGCGCCGCTTACGTCGCCTGCTTGATTGCGCGCAGGACCTCTTCGATGCTGGTGCGGCCTTCGATGACCAGTTGGAGCCCCTCTTCCTGTAGGTTCCGCATTCCGAGTTTGCGGACGTAGGTCCTTACGTCGGCGGCGCTTGACCCGCGGCCGATCATCTCGCGGGCGACGGCATCGACCGGCATCACCTCGAAGATGGCGGTGCGTCCGACGTACCGCTCGTTGCGGCACTTCGGGCACACGACCACCTTGCCGTCGGCCGCTTCCAGGCGCGTGGGCGGGCGGTAAAGCAGGCCCACGTTGCGGTTGCCGAGGTTGGCCTTTCGCAGGAACTCCGGATTCGGCCTGTAGGCCTCCCGGCATCCGGTGCACAGGAGCCGCACCAGGCGTTGGTTGACCACGATCTGGAGCCGGTCGGCTAGCGGCTGGGCCGAGCCGAACAGGGCGGCCATCCGCTCGACCGCCTGGCTCGTGTCGGCCGCCCTGAGGCTAACCAGCACGCTGCGAGCCTTGAGGGTCTCGGCCAGGATCTGCGCGATCTCCGGCACGTACAGCGAATCCACCGCGACAATGTCGGGCTCCATGCGGATGCGGCTGCGGACCTCGGCCGTCGCCACAGGGCCGTCTTCCTGGTTGACCACCACGTGCTGGACGTTCTCGACCTCCAGGTCAACGTGCGGCTCGAAGGCCATCACGTTGTTGTTGAACCGGTCGAAGTGCCTGAGGCACGCATGCAGCGTGGTCGTGAGGCCGGAGTCTTTCGGCCCCGAGATGATGACAAGGCCCGGCTTGGCGGCCAGCGCCTCCCTGAGGGTATCCAGGTGGGCCTGCGGCAGGCCGATGTCGTCGAGTTTCATCTGGCTGGCCTGGACGTCGATGATCCGGACGGCGATCTGCTCGCCGCGCACCGTGCCGGCGGTTTTGACGCGGAGTTCCATCGTGTGGCCGGCCACGACGGCCCGCAGGCGGCCCTGCTGAGGCTTGCGGGTCTCGTTGGGGTCGAGGCCGGCCAGGCGTTTGACGGTGGCGGCGAAGTGGTCGGATGCGGGTCGCTCAACATCGCTCCCGGCGACCATCTCGCCGCCGACGCGGAATCGCACTTCGGCCTTCTGCGGCCGGATGACGACGCCGACGGCCGAGGCACCGCGGCGGACCGCATCATACAGCACGCGCTCGACCTCGCGGTTGGCGTGTTCCTGGGCGGGCGGGCCGCCTGCCAGGCGCCTCGGCAGATCATCGAGGCCCATGAATACGATCTCGAGGTTGGCGGCGGAGGCCGGGCCTGTGCCGTCATCCATCGCCTTGCGGCCCATAAGTCGGCGCTTGAGCCGCGCCAGGTGCGCCGCCGTGAGGACCCTCAAGGCCGGCGTGACGAGGCCGTTGCGGTGCAGCGCATAGGCGACGGCCGCGCCCCCGAAGAGGATGATGCCCAGCGGCAGGCCGATGAAGAAGATCGGGACGGCGACGGCCGCCGCGAGTCCCGCCACGGCGCCCGCCAGGACGATGGCGCCCCATGCGGCCTGGTTGGTGTTGACGAATCGGGCGTCGAGAAACGCCCAGTTGCAGACGTAGAAGGCGACGGCGGCAAAGACGAGTAACAGCAATATATTGATATAACTAATGGACGCAAGGCCGGGTGCGTCGAGGAGTTGCCGCTCGAAGCCCACCTGGCTGTCGGCCGCCGGCTCCGCCGCCGCGGCAATCGCCGGCAGCAGCAGCATGGCCGCCGCGAACGCGACAATTGCCGGAGCGGGAGGCCTCATCGTATGGTTCCCCGGTTGACGTCGATGCCGCGGATGGCCATCTTCAGGGCCTCCGGATTCGGCGCCGCCTCGTAGGCCGTCTTCGGCTCTATCCATTCCTCGCGGACCAGCCGCACAAGGTCTTGCGTGAAGTCGTGCATGCCGAAGTCCTTGTCGGCGACGAGGACGTTCGCGAGTGCGGCCTCGTCGCCCTCGCGGATCATCTTGCAGACGGTCGGCGTGGCCAGCATGACCTCGGTGGCGGGGACGCGCGACACGTTCGGGTCGGTGCACGCCAGGAGTTTCTGGCAGATGACGGCCCGGAGGCTCGCCGCCAGGAGGTCTCGCACAAGCGGCCGGTCCGCCGTCGGAAAGAGTTCCAGCAGCCGCGAGATCACCCCCGGGGCGCTCGTCGCGTGGACCGTCGAGAACACCAGGCGGCTCGACTCGGCCGCCCGGACCACCGCCTCGCAGGTCGTCCGGTCGCGGATTTCGCCCACCAGCACCACGTCCGGGTCCTCGCGGGCCAGGCACCGCAGCGCATCGGCGAAGGACGGCACGTCGGTCCCGATCTCCCGCTGGTTGACAAACGCCTCGCGGTCCTCGAAGACGTACTCGATCGGGTCCTCAACCGTGATGATGTGGCAGCGGCGGGGCTCGTTGATATGCTCCAGGCACGCCGCAAGGCTCGTCGATTTGCCCGTGCCGCGCGCTCCGGCGAAGATCACCAGTCCGTCGTGCGCAGCGCACAGGGCCAGCATCGTCTTCTCGGGCAGGTGGAGTTCGGCGAAGCCCGGGATGATGTGCGTGACGCGCCGCGCCGCGAGGCTCGTGCTGCCGCGCTGGCGGTACACGTTGATGCGGAACCGCTCGCCGGATTCGTGCATGAGGGCGAAGTCTGCGGCCCCGTGCTCCTCGAAGTGGGCGCGGGTGCGGGCGTCCATCAGGCCCGTCGCCAGGTCCGCAACTTCAGATGCGCTCAGGGCCGCAAGGTCCGTCGCGTGGACCGCGCCGCCGATGCGCAGGATGGGCGGCCGGCCGGCCTTCAAGTGAACGTCCGACGCCTGACGCTCAAGCGCCAGGCCGAAGAGGTCCTTCGCCGTCAGCCGCCGCTTATCGGATGTGCTCATCTAAGTTTGAACTCTCAAGTTTGCACTCTGAACTATCCTGACCGGAACTCCCGCCCTCGCCATCGCCTGCTTGGTCTCGTCGATCGTGAACTTGCGGTAGTGGAAAATGCTGGCCGCAAGGGCCGCGCTGGCCTTGCCTTCCTTGAGGACCCGTACGATGTGTTCCGGGGCCCCGCACCCGCCGCTGGCGATGAGGGGGATCGTGACGGCCTCGGCCACCGCGCGTGTCATCGGGATGTCGTAGCCGTCCAGCGTGCCGTCGGCATCCATGCTCGTGAGGAGGATTTCGCCCGCGCCCAGTTCCTCGGCCTGCCGCGCCCACGAGACGGCCTCCTTATCGGTCGGGATGCGTCCGCCGTTGATATGAACGCGCCAGACCTCGCGGCCGTCTTCGGTCACGCGCTTCGGGTCGATCGCCACCACGATGCACTGGCTGCCGAATCGGTCTGCCGCGCGCCGCACCAAGTCCGGGTCGCGCACTGCGGCGGAGTTGACGGAGACCTTGTCGGCCCCGGCCGAGAGCAGGTTGCGTATGTCGTCGAGCGTGCGGATTCCGCCGCCCACCGTCAGGGGCATGAAGGCCTGTTCGGCGGTCCGCCGGACGATGTCCAGAAGGATGTCGCGCTGCTCGTGGCTCGCGGTGATGTCGAGGAACACCAGTTCGTCGGCCCCCTCGGCGTCGTAGCGCGCGGCCACCTGGACCGGGTCGCCGGCGTCGCGCAGTTCGAGGAACCGCGTGCCCTTGACCACGCGGCCGCGGTCCACATCAAGACACGGAATGACCCGCTTCGCGAGCAATCGAGACTCCGGCGCGTGACCGGCGATATGCCCAGCCCCACAAACTCCGGATTATACGAACGTGGCGTCCGTTCCTGCAAGCGAAACAAACGCGCGGGGGTTTTTGCTTGAAAAGCGCTCCGCATCGGACGGATAATCCGCACTAGGACGACCGCGCCCGATTCCCGTCCGCCCAGGCAGCGAGAGGAGGCTCTCATGGCACCGCGTGTTCCGGTCTGGCAATTGGCACTACTGGTCGGCGCCGCACTCCTGGCGGGCGCCGGCTGCGAAGACCCGTCGGTACGCTTCAACCGGATGGGCATGGAGTACTATCGCGCCGCAGACTACACCCTCGCACGCGCCGCCTTCGAGGAGGCCATCAACGTCAACCCCGACGTAGGCGAGTACTACTACAACCGCGGCATGTGCGAGCAGGCCCTCGGACACTTCGACTCCGCCATACACAACTACGAAATGGCCACGCAACTTGCACCCCACATCGTCGCCGCCTTCGGCAATGAGGCCAGGTGCTACGTGGAGAAGAAGGACCCCGACAAGGCCCTCGCGGCACTCGTGGCAGGAACCACCGCCAACCCCTACACCGGAGAGGCGTTCATCAACGTCGGACGGTTCCTCCTCAGCCGCTCAGACACCGCCGGGGCCAAACTCTGGCTGGCCAAGGCGTGGGCGGTTGACCCGGAAAACCCGCGGGCACACCTGGAGTACGCCAACCTCTGCCTCCGCCTCGGAGACCGCGACGACGCCGTCGAGCACCTCCGCAAGAGCCTGGAACTTGCCCCCGCACAGCCGGAGGTCTCGGCCAGACTTGCGGAAATCGCGCCCACCGGCCCGCAACTTCCGTCGCCTAAGCAGCAGACCAAATGAGTTCAGAGTTCAAAGGTCAACGTTCAAAGTCGCCGGACGGCATGGTCGCGCGCCTCTGCGTGACCATGTGCTTCCTTGCGGCCATCCTGGCCGCTTTTCCCGCCCGCACCGCCCTCGGCTGGATCGAACCCACCCACGAACTCATCACGGGCGAGGCCGTCCAGCGGTTGCCGGAACCCCTGCGGGGCCTCTTCGCGGGCGAGGCCGACCTGAAGCGGCTCCAGGCGGCCTCGGCCGAGCCGGACCGCCGCCGCGACGAGATGAAGAAGGCCGTCGCCGCCGCCCCGCCCGACCAGCGCGCCGCCGTCAATAAGAAATATCTCGATGAGAAGGCGAAGCACTATTTCGACATCGATGCGATCACCGCCGACCCGCCGCCGTTCGCCTCCTTCCCGCACGGCCGCCCAGACGCCGTCAAGCAGTTCGGCGCCGAGGTCTTCCAGGAGCACGGCACCGCTCCGTGGACCGCCGAGGATTGCCTGGCGCTCCTGACCGACGCCCTGACGCGCGGCGCCACCGATGACATCTTCCGCGCGGCAGGCGACCTCGCACACTTCGCCGCCGACATCCACACCCCCTTCCACGTCTCGAAGAACTTCAACGGCCAACTCACCGGCAACGACGGCATCCACAAGATGTTCGAGATCGGACTCGGCGTGCGCTGCGGCGACTTCTACGCCGCCGAAATCAAAAAGGGCAGGGCCGAGGTCCCCTACCTCGAAAACGTCCGGGACCGCTGCTTCGACTGGATCGTTCAGGCCAACGCCCGCGTGCAGCCCATCCTGGACGCCGACACCGCCGCCCGCCGCAAGACCGGCTACAAACGTTCCGACAATCGCGAGGAGGCCGAGAAGGAGACCGAGGACCCGTCATCGGATCGGTCGCGGCCGTACTACGCGGCCTTCAAGCAGGAGTTGGAGGCGCGGTCCTCGCCGGATGCCGCGGCCATGCGCGACGCCGCAGACCACCTCTCATCGCTCTTCTACACGGCCTGGGTCCGCGCGGGAAAGCCCCTGAGCCTCGCGCCCGCCACCGCCGCGCAGGCCGCCCCGGCGCCGACGCTTCCCTACTGGCTGATCGGCCTGACGGTCCTGCTGATAGTCCTGACCCTTCTGCCTCGCCGCCGCCCCGGGCTGACGCCGCCGCAAAGGTAGAGCGATTTAAGGTTGCGTGTTCGCGCGGCGGGTCTCCGCACCCGCCGCGCTTTGCCTAACGTTGCGTGCCGGCGCGGCGGGTACGGAGACCCGCCGCGCCAATACTTAACCTTAGAGTGCCCTAGCCATGGCCGCGGCCCACTTCCAGGTCATCTCGTTCGGATGCAAGGTCAACCAGGTTGAGGGCGAGGCCCTGGCCGCGCGACTGCGCGGATTCGGCCTTGTGGAATCGCCGCCAGGCGCACCGGCCGACCTCGTGATCGTCAACACCTGCGCCGTGACGGCCGAGGCCGCACGCCAGTGCCGCCAGCGTGTCCGCCGCGCGGTCCGCGAAGGCGCCGCCGTCGTCGTCACCGGCTGCGCCGCCCACCCCGCCGCCGATGCCGCCATGGCCGCCATCGCCGGCGTGCTGCTCGTTGACCCCGACAAAGACCGCGCCGCCGAAGGGATCGCTTGCCTGTCCGCCTCGCGCTTGATAAAAAAAAGGGTCCAGGACCCTTTTTCTGATGGGCTGGTCGGACGTTCGAAGTATTCCCAGGCGAAAGGCGAAAAGGGCCACGGCGCTAGCGCCAATGGGGTTTGTGGGCGTGTAAAAAAGGGTCCAGGACCCTTTTTATCGTCAGACGAAATTGGGCTGGTGGCTGGCTCGCCGGCCCCCCAAAGAAAGGGTCCTGGACCCTTTTCTGGGGGACCCTTTTCTGGGGATCTTGAAGCGGGGGTGTCGGCAAGGGCACGGGCGCTCCTGAAGGTGCAGGATGGGTGCCCTGCGGCGTGCGCGTATTGCATCGTGCCGAAGGTGCGGCCGGGGCTGTGGTCGATGCCGCCGGGGGAGGCCTCGCGGCAGGTCGGGGAACTCGTCGCGGCGGGTTTCCACGAAATCGTCCTTTGCGGAATCCACCTGGGCCTCTACGGCGCGGGTCTGGAACCGCGGTCAGCGCTGGCCGACCTCGTCGGCCGACTGTCGGCCGCGCAGGGCGACTTCAGGATCCGCCTATCGAGCATCGAGCCGATGGAGGTGACCGACGCGCTTCTGGAGCGCATGGCGGCCGAGCCGCAGCGCCTTTGCCCGCACCTCCACCTGCCGCTCCAGTCGGGGGACGATGAGGTCCTGCGGCGGATGGGCCGGCCATACACGGCGGCGGAGTTCCTCGGCGTCATCGGGCGGGTCCGCAAGACGCTGCCGCTTGCGGCGATCACGACGGACGTGATGGTCGGGTTCCCCGGCGAGACCGAGGGCGCGTTCGAGCGGACGCTTGCCGCCTGCCGCGCGGCAGGGTTCTCGCGCATTCACGTATTTTCATTTTCGCGCCGGCCGGGGACGGCTGCCGCGGGCATGGCGCCGCAGGCGCCGCGCGAGGTCATCCGCGCCCGCCGCGCGCGGGCCGCGGCGCTCGGCGACGAACTTGCCGCCGCCTATCGCCGAGGCCTCGTCGGGCGAGAGGCCAGCGTGGTCGTTGAGAAGGTTTCCGCCGACGGCTCGGCCGAGGGGCTCTGCGAGCGGTACGTTCGCGTACGCATAAGAAGCCCCCGCGTGCCATCGGGGGCAGGTTGCCTTGCGCGAAGGCAACTCATCAGCGTTCGCATCGCCGGCGCCGAAGGCGATTGCCTCATCGGCGAACTCCTCGGCGGCGTGAACAGTGCCCCTGTTGCCGGAAACTCTTTGCACGCCGGCCGGCCGAGGGTATCCTGAATGCCGTCTTGGGCTGCCCCATGTGGCCGCCCTGCGCCGCGCCCGCCAGTCCGTAGGGCGGGGGCCGCCCCGTTCGCCGAGTCGAATTTTCGACTTGCGGGGCGCTGCCGGGCCCGTAATGATTGAAGGGAGACGATATGTCGAAAACCACCCGCCGCACGTTCCTGAAGGCCACGGCCGCCGCTGCGCCCGTGCTGATGATGGCCGGCCGCGCACCGGCCGCCGCGCCGGGCGCACTCGCCCCCGAGGAAACCACCTCGCGCATCCAGAAGCACCGCACCGCCGAGGTCACCCTCACGGTCACCGGCGCCGACGGCAAACCCGCCGCCGACAAGGCCGTCACCGTCGAGATGGTCCGGCACAGGTTCCTCTTCGGCTGCAACATCTTCAAACTCAGGCCCGAGGACGAATCCGCCGACCAGAAGGCATATCAGAAACGGTTTCACGACCTTCTGAATTACGCCACGCTGCCGTTCTATTGGGGGGCGTTCGAGCGCGAGGAAGGCAAGCCCGACACCGACCGCATCCGGGCCATGGCCCAGTGGTGCCGCGACCACGGCATCCACACCAAGGGCCACCCCCTGTGCTGGCACCAGGTTGACCCGAAGTGGCTGGCGGGCAAATCGCTCGACGAGGTGAAGGCCCTGCAACTTGGCCGCATCACCCGCGACGTGAGGGCCTTCGCCGGCCTCATCGACCGCTGGGACGTGGTCAACGAGGCGGTCGTCATGCCGGCGTACCAGATCGAGAGGAACCCCATTGCGCAACTCTGCAAGAAACTCACGCCCCTGGAACTCATCAAGGAGACGTTTGCGGCGGCCCGCGCGGCCGGCCCGAAGGCGACCCTGCTTCTGAATGATTTCGATACGTCGGCCAAGTACGAGGCCCTCATCAAGGATTGCCTTGCCGCCGGGGTGCCGATCGACGTCATCGGCATCCAGTCGCACCAGCACGGCGGTTTCTGGGGCGGCCAGCGGGCGTACGATGTCTGCGAGCGGTTCGCCAGGTTCGGAAAGCCGCTGCACTTCACCGAGACGACCATCATCTCCGGCGAGAAGAAGGCGAACCTCGACTGGCACGGCCGCTACACCGACTGGCCCTCCACGCCAGAGGGCGAGGCACGGCAGGCACAGCAGGTCGCCGAGTTCTACCGCGCGCTTTTCTCGCACCCGGCCGTCCACGGCATCACCTGGTGGGACTTCTCCGACGCCGGCGCATGGCTGGGCGCACCATCGGGTTTCGTCCGCAAGGACATGTCGCCCAAGCCCGTGTACGAGGCCCTCATGAAGATGGTGAAGGGCGAGTGGTGGACCGCCCCGGCGACCCTGAAGACCGATGCCGAGGGAAAGGTGAAGTTCCGCGGGTTCCTCGGTTCGTACTCGGTGGCATGCGGCCCTGCGCGCGGCACGGTGGACCTCGACCAGGCCGGCGCGGCGTCGCTGGCCGTGGCGGTGAAGTAGGCCGGGGCGCGCCCCGGCTTCGAGCCTTGGCGTTTCAGGGAGGAGCCACCCATGCTGCGGCAACTCTGGCGTGTTGCGATCATCGGTCTCGCGATGCTTATATCGGCCCCGTGCTTCGGGGCCGCAAAGGCCCCGCGGCCGGCGAAGAAGTCCACCGCGCCGCCGGCGCCCAAGGCGCCGCCGCCATTGGCCGATGCAATCATCGTGGCCGAGGCCACCAACCGGTTCGCCTGCGACCTCTACGCCAAGTTGAGGAGCCAGCCCGGCAACCTTTTCTTCTCGCCTCAGAGTATCTCCACGGCCATCGCCATGACGTACTGCGGGGCCAAGGGTCAGACCGCCACGCAGATGGAGGCCGTCCTGGGGTTCCAGCCCGACCGGCCCATCCGCTCCGAGTGGGTCGCCCAGGCGTACAAGGCCCTGCTGGCCGACCTCGGCGGCAACGGCAAGGACCGCGGCTACGAACTCTCGGTCGCAAACTCGCTGTGGGGGCAGCAGGGGTACGGCTTCCTGCCGCAGTTCCTCTCGACGCTCAAGAACGACTTCGGCGCGGGACTTCAGGAGGTGGATTTTGCGAAGAACACCGAAGGCTCGCGCCAGGCCATCAACGCCTGGGTCGAGAAGGAGACGCGCGACAAGATCAAGGACCTGATCGGCCCCGGAATGCTCCAGCCCGTCACGCGGATGGTCCTCGCCAACGCGATCTACTTTAAGGGCAAGTGGGCCACCCAGTTCAAGAAAGAGCGGACCCATGACGGCGATTTCCTGGCCGGCGGCGCGAAGGTCCGCACGCCCATGATGAACCAGACCGAGCACTTCGGCTACTTCGAGGATGCCGACCTACAGGCCATCGAGATGCCTTACGTGGGCGATGCCGTCTCGATGGTAGTTCTGCTGCCGAAGAAGACCGACGGCCTGGCGGCGCTTGAAGCCGGGCTCTCGGCCAAGCGCATCTCGGAGTGCATCGGCGGCCTCGATCTGCGAGAGGTCCAGGTGAGCGTGCCGCGCTTTAAGACCACGGCCTCGTTTCTCCTCGCCGGGACCCTCTCGGCAATGGGCATGCCGTTGGCGTTCGACGCGAAGAAGGCCGACTTCACCGGCGCCAGCGGCGGCAAGGAGCCGCTCTGGATCGGCGAGGTCATCCACAAGGCGTTCATTGATGTGAACGAGGAAGGGACCGAGGCCGCGGCCGCAACGGCGGTCGTCGCGTTCGGCGGGATTCCCGAGCCGCCGCCCGTCTTCCGCGCCGACCATCCGTTCGTGTACCTTATCCGCGACAAGCGGACCGGCTGCATCCTCTTCATGGGCCGCATGGCGACCCCGAAGGAGTAGGCCGCAAGAGTAGGCCGGGGCGCGCCCCGGCTTTGTCACAGTTAGCCCCCCGGTGAACACACGGGGGGCCGAAGGGTGAAGGTATGTCAAATACAATGAATGTGCTTGCCGCGGCGCTGGCGGGGGCCGTTGCGGCGGCCGTTGCGGCGGCGTCCGGACCGCCGGTGGCAGGCGAGCCCTGGGCCATGCACATCATCGACAATTCCTCGCGCGGGGCCGACGGGGTGCGCCTGGCCGATGCCAACGGCGACGGCCGCCCCGACATCGCCACCGGTTGGGAAGAAGGCGGCCGCATCGCCGTCTGCCTCAACCCCGGTCCCTCCGAGTCCCGCAAGCCCTGGCCCGCCGTCACGGTCGGCCGCGTGGGCAACCCGGAAGATGCCGTCCTGGTGGACCTGGACGGCGACGGCGCGATGGATGTGGTCTCGGCCTGCGAGGGATCGACGCGGACGCTCTACGTCCACTGGGCCCCGCGCGAGCCTGCGCGGTACGCCGACCCGTTGGCCTGGAAGACGGAGCCGATCCCCTTCTCACGCGGACTCCAGATGTGGATGTACTGCCTGCCGCTCCAGATCGACGGCATGCGCGGCGTGGACCTTGTGGCAGGCGGGAAGAATGGCGCGCGCCTCGGGTGGATCGAGTCGCCGCGGAACCCGCGCGACCTGGCCGCGTGGACTTGGCACCCGCTATGCGATGTCGGCTGGGTGATGTCCATCGCATCGGCCGACATGGACGGCGACGGGGATGCCGACCTGGTGGTCACTGACCGCAAAGGCCCCGCCTCCGGATGCTTCTGGCTGGAGAATCCGGGGCCGGGACCCGCCCAGGCCCTTCCGTGGGCACGCCATGACATCGGCGGCCAGGGGCGGGAGGTGATGTTCCTGGTGCTGGCCGACCTCGACCGCGACGGTCTCCAGGACGTGCTCGTGGCTACCAAGCCCCGGACCATTCTCTGGCTGCGGAGGCTCTCGCCGGACGGACGCAAGTGGGAAACCCGGACCATCCAGTTCCCCGAGTCGGCCGGCACGGCGAAGGGCCTCGCCGTCGGCGACATAGACGGCGACGGCCGGCCCGACATCGTTGTGTCATGCGAGGGGGCGGCGGGCGCGCGGCCCGGAGTCCTGTGGCTCTCGTGCCGCAATGCCCCTACCGACGCTGAGTGGGACGCCCACGATATCAGCGGCCCTCCAGGCACGAAATACGATCTTCTGGAACTCCTGGACATGGACGGTGATGGTGACCTCGACGTGCTCGCCTGCGAGGAGGCCGAGAACCTCGGCGTCTTCTGGTACGAGAACCCGCGCAAGTAGGAGTGATGCCATGAAACGCTTGCTGTGTGCATTGCTGATTGCG
Organism: uncultured Anaerolineales bacterium; assembly: GCA_964353455.1. Taxonomy (GTDB): domain Bacteria; phylum Planctomycetota; class Phycisphaerae; order FEN-1346; family FEN-1346; genus CAYGWP01. Next base: position 3,099 of record CAYGWP010000095.1, on the reverse strand, counting down.
GCGGCGGCGGGCGCGGCCGCGCGGGCCGACGTCGCCCCGGTCATGTTCACGGGCGCTACGGGCATCCAGCCGCGCGAGGACGGCGTGCCGGTGGCCATGCTCTGGGAAGAGGTGGACCTGCATCTTGAGCCGGCGAAGGTCGCGGTGGTGGCCGTCTTCGTCTTGAAGAACGCCGGCCCCGCGGACACGACCATCGAGGTCGGGTTCCCGGTGTTCCCGAGCGAGGCGCTCAACGATTTTTCGGTGACGATCGACGGGTCCGAGAAGCCCGATGTGCGGACCGTCACGCCCCCGGCGCGAAAGTCCGGCGCCGGCAAGGGCGGTCCGGCGCCGACCGGCCCTGCACCGTCCGGCCCCGTGCCGTCCGGCCCGCGGCCCGGTGGATTCGACGGCGGCGCGGAGGGCGCGGCAGGACCCTCCGGCAAGAAGGCCGCAAGGCCATCTCCCGCGGGACCCGAGACCGACGAGCAGTGGGCCGCACGCCAGAACTTCGGGGCCTGGATGTGCTGGAAGATGACGTTCCCGGCGGGCCGGGAGCGCAAGGTGGCGGTCACGTACTGGACAGACCTGCGCGTCGAGCCGCACCGGTATCTGAAGGACGCATCGGCGGAAGTCGGCGAGAGGCTGGCCTCCCGCACGGGCGGCTACGTCCTGCGGACCGGCCGCGCGTGGGCGGGCAGCATCGGCCGCGCGGTCGTCCGCATCCATTACGGCCCGGCGGTCAAGAAGGAGGACCTGCTGTGGCTTTACCCCCCGTGGTCCAGGCGAGGAAAGACGGCCGGTCCCTCGCCGTGGCAGTACGACGCGAAGGCCGCGGTCGATACGCTCCTGGCGACCGACCTGGAACCCGACTGGACGAACGATGTGGAGTTTTCCTTCCGCCTCGCCGGTCCGCAGGAGGAACTGGCCGTCCTGACCGATGCGCTGCGCGCGAGGAAACTCGACGCCTGGGGGCGGGAGTACCTGGCGGGCCTGCTTGAGCCGGGGCCTGATGCGCCGTCGCGCCTGGCCCTGGCGGACGCGGAGCGCCGGAAGAAACTCATCGAGGTATATGAATACTGTGTGCCGCCGGTCGGCCCGGCCCTGACGGCCGAGGAGGTCAAGACCTCGGTCCTGACGCGGAAGTCCGAGGCCCTGCCGTTCCGCGCATTCCGGACCCTCTTCGCCCACTACCGCGCAGCCGGCCAGGCCGACAAGGCCCGGGCGATTGCGCCGCACTACCAGGAGTTCCTGGAATCGGCCCTTGCCATCGGGGGCCAGTTGGGCGCCGCCATGCAGGCGATTGCGGCCGAGATGGTCAAGCGGGGGGGGAGCCCCAAGGACGCCGCGACACTGAGCCAGCAAGTCGGCATGTCGAGCGAGGAGCGGGCCGCCTTCGAGAGCGAACTGGCGGCGGTCCGCAAGTTCAGCGCCGCAGCCCGCTAGAGCGGTTCAGCCAGTATGACGGCGCTGTAGCACTACTTTGCCGGGGCCAGGAACAGGCCGAACTCCCGCACCTTGGGCGCGCCGCGGGACTTCGCAATCACGAGCCGCACCTTCGTCGTCTGGATGTCGGGCACGCGAAGGAGGCGCTTGTAGCCGATGGTCGTCGCGCGGGCGATCTCGCGCCACCTCATGCCGTCCCACGCCTCGACCTTGAATTCCTCGATGCGCTGCCCCTGCGTAATCATCTCCTGGACCATGATGACATTAAAGAGCGCCCCGGCGCCGAGGTCCACTTCCAGCGTGCCGGCGGCCGTGCCGTCGGCCGCTTGCCACCAGGTGGAGGCGCTCCCGTCGGTGGCCCGGCCCGCGGGATGGTCCTTCGCCTCGCCGGTTGCCGTGGCCGGGCGGCCGCGGGCGAGGTTGGTGCGGAACGTTTCGTCGATCACCTTGCGGAATTCCCTGAGGCGCGCGGCATCGTTCTCGTGGATGAGGCCCCGCTGGTCAGGCGGCACGTTAAGGAGCAGCACGCAGCCGCGGCCCACGGAGGCATAATAGATGTCGATAAGTTGCTTGAGCGACTTCACCTTCTCGTCCTCGGCAGCGTGGTAGAACCAGCCGGGGCGGATCGAGACGTCGCACTCCCCCGGCACCCAGTCGGGGCCGCTCGGGTCGCCCGAGTTCAGGTACTTCGTGTCGGCCTTGCCGATGGCGGTCTTGGTGCTCGCGCGGTCGATGGTGGCCCAGCACGTTTCGCCCGCCATGCCGCGCTCGTTGCCGATCCACCGCACATCCGGCCCGGCGTCGGAGAACATGACGGCGTTGGGCTGGAGTTTGCGGACGACCGCCCGGAACCCGTCCCAGTCGTATTCCTGGCGGCGGCCGTTCGGGCCCTCGCCGCAGGCCCCGTCGAACCACATCTCCGAGACCTCGCCGTAGTTCTTCAGGAGTTCGTACTGCTGATTGATGTAGTGTTGGTTATATTTGGGCGAGTCGCCGTACGCCGGCTCGTGCCTGTCCCAGGGCGAGAGGTACGCGCCGAACTTGAGGCCCTCGCGCCGGCAGGCGTCCGAGACCTCCTTCACCACATCGCCCTTGCCGCCCTTCCACGGGCTGCTCGCAACGGAGTGGCTGGTGTGCTTGCTCGGCCACAGGCAGAAACCGTCGTGGTGCTTGCAGGTGAGGATGAGCATCTTCGCGCCGGCCTCGCGGAGGACCCGCGCCCACTGTCGGGCGTCGAAGGCGGTGGGGTTGAAGACGGCGGGGTCTTCCTTTCCGTCGCCCCACTCCTTGTCGGTAAACGTGTTGACGCCGAAATGTGCGAACGCGATGAACTCCATCTCCTGCCAGGCCATCTGCCGCGGAGACGGGGCGGGCAGCAGGAGTTCGTTCGGCGACGGCTGGGCCATCGGCATCTCCTTGGGTTGCTGAGCGGCCGCAGAGGGCGCGGTGAGGGCGGCGAGGACGACGAACAGGGCGAACCTTTTCATCGGTGCTGACCTCCTGTGTGCCAGGCCCGTACTACGTGTTTATCGCGCCATGCCGTTAACCCTCTCCCCTTGCGGGAGAGGGTGGCCGAAGGCCGGGTGAGGGGTAGTTGCGTCACCCGGCCCCCTCACCCTACCCTCTCCCACGAGGGGAGAGGGAGAAAAAAGAATCACCGGCGGACGCATGGAA
>CAYGWP010000094.1:0-6775 GCA_964353455.1 uncultured Anaerolineales bacterium | reverse complement strand
GTTCCTGGAAGACAACGCTCCTGACCCCTTTACTGCCTGACACCTTTACTGCCAGGAAACTTGGTTTGGCGGGGGGGCACGGCCGGAGTTCCGGGGGGTAAGGGGTTGCCTTCAGTCTGTCGCTTCGAGTTCCCCCCCCGCACCACCTCTTGTATTGTCACGGTTTTTTCCTGGCGCCAGACGCTCGGGCGACGATATCGGCGGCAGCTCGGCGGGGGTCGGGACCGCCGGCGGCACGCTTGGCCTTCGCCGCGGCCAGCGCCTTGGTTTGCAGGGCAATCCTCGCATCCCTCAATCGGTCGGGAACGGTGTGCGCCCATATATAGGCGACGATCCAGCACGGCCAGATGACGAGACCGATCCATCCGCAGACGTTGATCGCCTCGGCGCTCGGGTGCCTGCGTTTCCTTGCGATAACGCCCGGCCGGGAGGCAAGAATAATCATCAATATGAACACCCCGGCCAAGACCAACAGGATGATAATGCCTTCGCGCTCCATGACCACCTCCCTTGTTGCGGGCCGAATTGCTCAAATTCGCGTGATTAAGACAGTATAACTTCGTTCTCGGCATTATCAAATGCCGGGATGGCAGGATTCTCCCGCCGATATGACAGAAACTTCATGCCTGCCTCACGTGATAATCGGCGTTCACGACCCTGCCAAGAGCCTCGCGCGGCGGGTGCGGAGACCCGCCGCGCAAAGTGGTGTTGTAGGGCTAATTATCTTCATCAAAAAGGTCAGGCTGGCCGGCCTTCCCCGGTTTGCCGAGGCCTGCGGGGGGCTTGAGGTCCAGGTGCTTATAGGCTGCGGCCGTGGCAACGCGGCCCTGGCGGGTGCGGCCGACGTAGCCGATCTTAAGCAGGTACGGCTCGACCATATCGACGAGCGTATCGACTTCCTCGTTGAGTGTGGCGGCAATCGCCTCGACGCCGGCTGGGCCGCCCTTATACACATCCATAATCGTCCGCAGGAACTTCCGGTCGAGTTCATCGAGGCCCGCATGGTCCACGGCCTCCATCGCCAGGGCCTCGCGTGCGGCCTTGTGTGTCGCGCGGCCGTCGCCCTTTACCTGGGCGTAATCGCGCACGCGGCGCATCAGGCGGATGCAGACGCGCGGCGTGCCGCGGCTGCGGCGGGCGACCTCCGAGAGCGCCGCCGGCTCGGCCTCCAGGCCCAGCAACTTCGCCGACCGCCGCGCGATCTCAAGGAGGTCCTCCTCGGGGTAGAACTCGAAGTGGTGAAACAGGCCGAACCGCTCCCGTAGCGGCGCCGAGAGGAACCCCGCCCTCGTCGTCGCCCCGATGAGCGTGAACGGCTGGAGCGGCACGTTTATGGTCCGCGCGAAACTCCCGCGGTCAACCGTTATGTCGATCCGGAATTCCTCCATCGCCGGATAGATGAACTCCTCGACCACCGGCCCCAGGCGATGGGCCTCATCGATAAAAAGCACATCACCCTTCTGGAGGTTCGTGAGGATTCCCACGAGGTCGGCCGGCCGCGTGAGGGCAGGGCCGCTGGTCGTCTTGATGCCCGCCCCCATCTCGGCCGCAACCACGTGGGCCATCGTGGTCTTCCCCAGGCCCGGCGGCCCGTGGAAGAGGATGTGCTCCAGCGGCTCGCCACGCGCCTTGGCGGCGGCGATGGCGATGGAGATCTTCTCCCTCAGGTCGTTCTGGCCGATGACGTCGATGAGCCTCTTCGGCCGCAGGCTCAGGGTGAAGCCTTCTTCTTCGGGGCCCTGGCTATCGGGACTTACGATGCGTTCGCGTGGCATATCGCTCTCATGTAGGCCGGGGCAACGCCCCGGCGATGTTGTCAAGCGTCATCACCCCGCCAGTGGCGGGGGGCTTGTTGGCTGCCGCTCGCGGCGCGCTCATCTTCGATTCGCGGCTAAACACTCGCCGCGCAAGCGCGGCGGCTAAATATTGATGTTTTTGTTTTTCACTCCGCACTCCGCACTTGCTACGTTCCCGGCGCGGCAGGGCCTTGGTGGAACGCCTCGCGCACGAGGGCCTCGACGGCGGCCTTGTCGCCGAGGCGCTCGTAGGCGGCATCGACCCTTGCGGCCGCCTCGGGCCGCTGGAGGCCCAACTGCATGAGGACCGTGATGGCCTCGACCTTCGATTCCGGTTCCTCGGCCGCAGGCCGGCCGCTTGCCGCAACGGCGAACTCGTCAAGTTTGCCGCAGAGTTCCGCGATCATCTTTTCGGCGGTCCGGCGCCCGATGCCCGGCAACTCGGAGAGGTACCGCACATCCCGCGACTCAATCGCCTGGGCGATCTGCCCGACCGGCCGCACGAGGCTCTTCAGGCCCTTCGAGATGCCGATCCCCTGGACGCTTACGTAGCGCGTAAAGAACCGCTTGTCGGTCTCCGTCAGGAACCCGACCAGCCGCGGCACCATCTGGCCGTAGGCCGGGTTGCCGTCGAAGTATTCCAGCGTGTGGAGCGAGACCGTGCGGCCTGCCAGGGGCCGGAGTTCGTCGGCGGTCACGGGGGCGACCAGAATTTCGTAGGCGACGGGACCTGCCGCGACGACCGCGCGGCCTTCGTCGATGCGTTCGAGTTGTCCGGAGATGCGTGCGATCATTTCACGTTGGTTCCGATGTTTCTTCCCTCTCTCCCTTCATGGGAGAGGGTGGTCGCCGCAGGCGACCGGGCTTGCCACGGCGACGCCCTGGCGAGCCGGGTGAGGGTGACCGGTCGGCGGCGCCAGTGCCCGTCTTTCCCCTCACCCCGGGCCCCTCTCCCGCAGGGGGAGAGGGAGACCTGCGCCGCCGCGCGAATCTCGGTTACCGTGCCAGTGCCAATCTCGTCGTTCTGTGCGCGTGGCAGAGGGCGACGGCCAGTGCGTCGGCCACGTCGGGCGGTTCAGGGGTCTTTCGCAGGTTGAACATGCTCTGGACCGCCCGCTGCATCTGCTCCTTTGAGGCGTGGCCGCTGCCGGTCAGGGCCTTCTTAATGTGCGTGGAGGCGTAACTTGTGACCGGCACACCCGCCCGCGCTGCCGCAAGGAAGGCCGCGCCCCGCGCGTGGCCCATGAGTATAGCCGTCCGCGGGTGCGCGTAGTGCGAGTAAAGTTCCTCGATGGCGACCGCTTCGGGCCGAAATTCGGCCATCACGGCCTCGAGGCCCGAAAGGATTTCGGCGAGCCGCTCGGCCAGTTCTTCGCCGGGCTTCGTCCGGATGATGCCCGCCTCGACGAGCCTCGGCGCGCCGACCCCGCTCCCTGTTGATAAGGACCCCGCCGGGGCGGCGAGTTCCACCACGCCGTAGCCGGTACGCTCGAGGCCGGGATCGATGCCTAAGATACGCATAACGGAAGTTTCAAGTTTCAGGTTGCAAGTTTCAAGTTGACGGCAACGGCGCTACTTGAACCGCCACGCCGTGCCCGTGGGCGTATCTTCCAGGACGATGCCGAGTTCGTCGAGGCGTTTGCGGATGGCGTCGGCTTGGGCGAAGTTCTTGGCCGCGCGGGCGTCGTTACGCAAGTTAATAAGGTAATCTACAAGGTCTTTCGTTAAATCTGACCGAGTGCCGTCCTCTTGGGGACGGAGGCCAAGGACCGTGCCTGCCATGTCCTCGAGCGCGTACATCGTCGAATACACCATGTCCTTTGTGACGATAAGGCCGGGCGTATCAAAATGTTTGTGTGCCATATTCACAAGATCGAATAGTGTGGCCAGCGCGGAACTTGTGTTGAAGTCATCGTCCAGAGCCTCAAGAAATCGCGTTCGAGCCTTCCGAACGAAGCCAATGTCTTCCGGGGGCCTCGTCGGTGCGGAATCCTTCCATAGGAAGGCGCTGAAGGTATCTAGCCTTCTGAAGAGGCCCTTGAGCCTCTCCCAGCCACCTGCTGCCGCTCCCAGCGCCTCGTCGGAAAAGTCAAGCGGGCTGCGGTAGTGGCTCTGGAGAATGAACATCCTCAGGACCATCGGGTCCCATTTCTCGAATGCATCCTTCAGGGTGATGAAGTTCCCCAGGCTCTTGCCCATCTTCTGGCCGCCGACGGTCACCATGTTGTTGTGGATCCAGTACTTGGCGAACGGTTTGCCCGTGGCGGCCTCGGCCTGGGCGATCTCGTCTTCGTGGTGGGGGAACTGGTTCTCGATGCCGCCGCCGTGGATGTCGAACGGCTGACCCAGGTACTTCGTGCTCATCGCCGAGCACTCGAGGTGCCAGCCGGGGTATCCCATGCCCCAGGGGCTTGGCCACTGCATGATGTGGCCCGGCTCAGCGCGTTTCCAGAGGGCGAAGTCGGCGGGGTGGCGTTTCTCGGCGCTGACCTCGACGCGGGCGCCTGCCTGCATCTCCTCGACCGTGCGGCCGGAGAGGCGGCCGTACTTCGGCCAACTCGACACATCGAAATACACCGACCCGCCGGCCTCGTAGGCGTGGCCCGTCTCCAGGAGGCGCTTGACGAGTTCGATCTGTTCGACGATGTGGCCGCTGGCGCGGGGGCTGATGTCGGGCCGCCGTACGTTCAGGCGGTCCATGTCCTCGAAATAATGCCGTGTATATTTTTCGGCGATGGCCATCGGGTGGACCCGCTCGGCCTTGGCCTTCCGCTCGACCTTGTCTTCGCCCTGGTCCGCATCATCCGTGAGGTGACCCACATCCGTGATGTTCTGGACGTAGGTGACCTCGTACCCCAGGTAGTCCAGGTATCGCCGGATGACGTCGAAGGAGACGTAACTCTTGGCGTGGCCGATGTGTGCATCGCCATAGACGGTGGGTCCGCAGACGTACATGCCGACGGCGGGGGGGGCGAGGGGCTCGAAACGCTCTTTCTTGCGCGTCAGGGTGTTATATACACGCAGGTTATTTTGCCGAATGGTCATGCGTTTATGGCCCGAGCGCGCCCATCAAGATGGGCGGCTAACCATGAAACTCGTTTCACGCGCCGAGTTTCGCCAACAACACGACGGCCTGTGCGGCGACGGCCCGGCCCTCGCCGACGGGGCCGAGGCCCTCCATGGTGCGTGCCTTGAGGCCTGCGGCATCGGGCGGAAGGTCCAGGAGTTCCGCCAGCCGCCGGCGCATCGCATCTTTGTACGGCGCGAGTTTGGGCCGCTCCAGGAGCACGTTCGCATCGACGCTCGCGGGCGTCCATCCCTTGCGGCGGGCCATCTCCACGACGCGCCGCAGAATCCGGCCGCTGTCGGCCCCCGCCCACTCCGGGTCGGTGTCGGGGAAATGCTCTCCCAGGTCCCCGAGTCCGGCGGCGCCCAGCATCGCATCGGCCACCGCGTGGAGTACGACGTCGCCGTCGCTGTGTGCGACCGCGCCGAGTGTGTGCGGCACCTCGACGCCCGCGAGGACCAGCCGCCGGCCCTCGGCGAGGCGATGGATGTCGTATCCGATACCCACGCGAATTGACGATGGCGTTTTCGAGATGGCGGTTTACCTTCGTGCGAGAATGCCCCGACGCTTCCGCGTCGGGCTCGGTTTGCATCGACGCAGTTTATCGGGCAGGGGCGATAGTTTCAACGCTTAAAGCCTGATTTTTGCGCGGCGGGTGCGGAGACCCGCCGCGCTTTTTGCTGATACGAGCCGCCGCGCTAATGGCAAGGAAAAGGGGTCGGGAGCCGCTTATCGCTCCCGACCCCAGGTTGACCATTCATCGCGTGTCGCCGCTACCTACCCGTCAAGGCGCGGATGCGGTCGCGGGCCTGGTTGACGAGGTTCTGGTCGTTGGACTCGTTGAGGACGCGGTTATAGAGTTCGACGGCCTTGGCCCGGTTCTTCAGTTTCTCTTCGTAGATCTTGGCGGCATTGAAGAGGGCGGGGCGCGGGGTCTTGGGGTCCCACTGCCAGCACCGCTCGTAGCACTGGACGGCGCGTGCCCAGTCCTCGAAGTACCATCCGCCGTAGATCTCGCCCATCATGAAGGCCGCATCGGCGATCTTGTCGCTGTCGGGGAACTGCGTGATGAGTGCCTGGAACTTGTCGAGGGCGAGTTTCAGGTAGTCCTTCTTGCCGGGCGGGAAGGCCGGGTAGTTCTTGAAGTGCATGGCTTCGGTGAAGAGTTGGTCGGCGGCCTGGATTGAGCGGGTGGGCTTCAGGTTCGGGCCGGCGATCTCGGCCACGCCGAGGTACTGGACCTTCGGCACCTTCTCGAAGGCTTCCAGTTCGGTCCGCACCCAGTCGAGTTTGTATGCCATGCCGCGGCTGGTGTAATACTGCTGGAGGGCCGCCAGTGCCCGGGCATAGGCCCGGCGGACGCGGGTGACTTCCTCGACCAGACCCAGTTCGCCCATGCCGGCCAGTTCGGTCTCGGAGACGGGGCCGACCTGGGCCTCGGCGACCTGCTTCTGGATTTCCTCCGGGCGCGGCTCGCGTACGGGTGCGGCCACCGGAGCGGGTTCGACCGGCACAGGGGCTGCGATTGGCGTCACAGGCGCGGCAGGCACCGGCGGAGCGACCGGCGGCCTCGGCGCATCGGGCGTCGGGGGCGCGGCAGGGGCAGCCGGGGACGGCTGAGCGAGTTCGGCCGGCATCGGCGGAAGCGGCGGCAGGGCTGGCTCAACCGGTTTCGGGGCCGGCTCGATCGGCACGGCCACTGGAGCAGGAACCGGCGCCGGCTCCTTCGGCGTCTCAATGACAAGCGGCGCCTTGGGCGGCCTCGGACGCTTCGGCGTTTCAGTGGGTGTTTCCTTGGGCGCCTTGACCGGCTTCTCGGCGACGGGGGGCGCCTTCTTCGGGGTCTCGACGGACTTCTCTGCCGGCTTCTCGACCGGAGGATGCGGAGGAGGCGGGGGCGGAGGCGGCTCGA
>CAYGWP010000093.1:0-9617 GCA_964353455.1 uncultured Anaerolineales bacterium | reverse complement strand
TGAGGCTCAGGCTCGAAGAGCGGCCGATGCCGCCCAGGGGGTGAAGGCCGAAGAGGTATCGCCGGCCGCTGTAGCCGATGTGGACCGCATGTCTGAGGCGTTCCGAGGCGCGGCCAGGCGGGCCGGGCCGGCGGTGGTTGCGATCGGCACGAGCCAGACGGTGCGGGGCTCCGGCGGTTCGTTCGGCGGCATGCCGGATGATCTCCTTCGCAAGTTCTTCGGCATCGAGCCGGGCCAGGGGCCGACCCAGAAGTTCCAGCGTCGGGGACTGGGGTCGGGAGTGATTGTCGATGCCGACGGCTACATTCTTACGAACAGCCACGTGGTGGAAGGGGCCGATGAGATCACCGTGCACCTGGCCGATGACCGCGAGTTCAAGGCCCAGGTCGTCGGCACCGACCCGCCTACCGACATCGCCGTCATCAAGATCAAGACCGATCGCCTGCCGGTGGCGGAACTTGGGGATTCCGACAAGGTCCAGGTCGGCGACTGGGTGATCGCGATCGGCGCGCCGTTCGGGCTGGAGAAGACCGTGACGTCCGGCATCATCAGCGCGACCGGCCGCGCGGGCGTTGGCATAACCGACTACGAGTCGTTCCTCCAGACCGACGCCGCCATCAACCCCGGCAACTCGGGCGGCCCGCTGGTGAACATGCGCGGCCAGGTGATAGGGATCAACACGGCCATCGCGTCGCGGTCGGGCGGATACATGGGCGTGGGGTTCGCCGTTCCGATCGACCTGGCGCGAGAGGTGATGAAGCGGATCCGCGAGACCGGGCAGGTGATCCGCGGGTGGATGGGCGTGGGAATCCAGAAACTGACGCCCGAAATGGCCCAGTCGATGAAACTCGGGTCCGACCAGGGCGTCCTCGTGAGCCAGGTCTTCGAGGGCGGCCCCGCCGACAAGGCCGGTCTTAAGACCGGCGATGTCATCGTCGAACTTGGCGGCAAGCCCGTCAAGTCGCCCAGCGAACTTCAGAACACCGTGGCATGGACGGCGCCCGGCACGAAGGTGGATGTGGTGGTCATCCGCGGCGGCGCCCGGAGGTCCCTCAAGGTGACCGTGGAGAAACGGGCCAGCCAGCCGGAGATCGCGGCGGCGCAGCCTGGCGCCCCCGCCGACATCAAGGACCTCGGAATCGAGGTCTCCGCAGTCACCCCCGATGCTGCCCGGGTGTTTGGCTATCGCCTGGGGCAGGGCGTGCTTATCACCGGGGTTGACAGCACCGGCCTGGGGGGGATGGCGGGCCTCAGGCCCGGGATGCTCATCCTCCAGGCGGCCGGACAGAAGGTCGCCACCGTTACGGAACTGCGCGAGGCCCTCGCCAAGGCCGACCTCGCCAAAGGCGTGCCGCTCCTTGTCCGCCAGGGTACGAGCCAGATGTTCATGCTTCTAAAGAAGCGGTAGCGCGCACCAGATTCGCCGGCAAGTAGGGCGGGTCCTCCGGACCCACGCGGGAGTCTTAGGGCGACCCCGCCGGCGGCGCGGCCGAAAACGACGATGGAGCCGAATTCGTCCGCCGCCCGGAGGATGTTGCCCATTGGGTGGCCGCGCGGTAAACTCTAGGCGGGCAAGAATCCCTTCTGGCGTGCGGCGCAGGCAAGGAGTAAGCGTGAAGCAGCGGGTTTACCTGGAGACGACGATCGTCAGTTACCTAACGGCGCGGCCGAGCCGGGACTTGGTTCTGGCGGCGCACCAGGAGGTGACTCGGCAGTGGTGGGAAGGGCGGCGACGGCATTTTGAGGTCTATGTGTCGCAATTGGTTGTGGACGAGGCCGGCCGCGGCGATGCCGAGGCGGTCCGGAAACGGCAGGAGGCGCTCAAGGACATTGTCAGCCTGGCCGTAACGGAAGACGCTATAGCATTGGCGTCGGGCTTGACGGAAGAACACGCGCTGCCATCCGAGGCGGGCGCGGATGCGCTTCATATCGCGGTGGCTGCGGTCAATGGCATGGACTGCCTGATGACGTGGAACTGCCGGCACATTGCGAACATGGAGTTGATGCCGGCCATGCGGCGTACCGTGGAGGGGCACGGCTACGAGTTGCCGTGGATATGTACGCCGGAGGAGTTGCTAGGAGGCGAGAGATGAAGGACGATCCGATTGTTGCAGAAGTGCGGAAATGGCGTCAGAAGAACGCCGCGAAGTTCAACTATGACATCCGGGCGATCGCCGAAGACGCCAGGTCACGAGAAGGCAAGGACGGGCGTCGGGTGGTGACGCTGCCGCCCAAACTAAGGCCGGCGGCCAAGTGAGGTTGATGTGAGAGCAGCCGTGCGGGGCGGGCCGACTTGAAGGACCTCGGAATCGAGGTTTCCGCAGTCACCCCCGATGCCGCCCGGGTGTTTGGCTATCGCCCGGGGCAGGGCGTACTTATCACCGCCGTTGACTCCAGCGGCCTGGGGGGGATGGCGGGCCTGAGGCCCGGGATGCTCATCCTCCAGGCGGCCGGGCAGAAGGTCGCGACCGTGACGGAACTGCGCGAGGCCCTCGCCAAGGCCGACCTTGCCAAGGGCGTGCCGCTCCTGGTCCGCCAGGGCTCGAGCCAGATGTTCATGCTCTTGAAGAAGCGGTAATGCGCACCAGATTGGCCGGCAAGTAGGGGGGGTCCTCTGGACCCACGCGGGAGTCTTGCGGCAACTGTCCTGCTCCTTAGCAAAACGCGGCGGGTCTCCGGACCCGCCGCGCGAGTTGCGGGCCGTCGCGAGTCCCACTTGCCGGGGTCTGGCCCCTTCTCGCGGATACGCGAGAAGGCGTCGGACTCCAAGTATTTCCTTTGCACCCCGCTCTCAGCCTTCTTATCTTAATCTGTATCAGCCGTCACTTGGTTCGCCGGGCCGCGGCGCGCCGTACCGGACGGCCCGCCAAGGGGATAAGATAGGTATCATATCCCCAGATTGTACTTATTCTTGGCTGAACGGAGCATAAGAATAGGAGGACGCGAAGTGAATCTCTTTGCTCAAATTTGCATTCTCTCCCTCGCAGTATTGGGCGCGGCTCTGGTCGTAGCAGGAGCGGATCAAGTAACCCCAACGTACCCGGAGTATCCGTTCACAGGTCTGTCCGTAGGGCAGATGCGGAACACTGAGATTTACAGGCGTGTGGCTTCTAACTTCGGTGAAGATTTCGCCGATGTCCGCGATGGGCACTTAGGAGACGTCATGGGAGCCGCGCGGAGAGGCTTTTCGCTGCCTGTTAGTACAACCGAACTGCACGAGAAAGGTTCGCCTAGGGTCCTTGAAACGAAGGCCAAAGTCCTCGCAGAGCCCGTGACGCAGTCCAATTACGATGCCCTGTATGCCATCGCCATTTTTGCCAGAGAGTACGGCGACAGGATTCGGAATGCAGAAGGTGACACCCTGCACCTCAGACTTGATATTGTTCAACTTCGCTTCCTTCACGCCATGCTCTTTCACATCGCGGAGAGACTCCCTGACGGACACCTGCGCAGGAGTGCTGTGCAGGCAATGCTGGATTGCACGGACATCATCAATCAGTGCGACTCAGCAGTCAAGCTCAGGAAAATTGGCTGCCCGCTGTTGGACAAGGGAGACCCCTCCCTGTTTATTGACAACCTCGTTCGCACTCTAACGGCCTACCATACGGTCAAGATGAATACAAAGGACAAAGACGTCACATGCCTCATTGAGAGAGCACTCGGTGCCCTACAGGCACGCGGAGGCAAGGCTTCCGCACAACAGGCTCCCGTGAAGCTTGCAGATGTCACGGACAAGAGGGCAAACGCTCCAGTTCTCCCGCCATACGAGACAGTGTTGGTCGGAACGAATGAAGTCAGAATCGTAAACGCGGGAAACCGCAAAGTCCAGGTGGGGGTCAGGAAGGGAACAACCCACGGAATCAACTTTGTGGTCCCGCCAAACGGGCAGAATTCTGCACACGTTCCTGACGGATCCTACTCGGCATACTTCATCTACGAGAACCAGCCAGATTCGTTATACAAAGGGGAGGACTTCTCGCTGAAGGGCAACGGCGTTGAGATTCGTTTGTTGGAGGTTCCAGACGGGAACTATGCTATATGGCAAGTAAGGTGACGCAGCATTCTGGCTCAAATGATACAGTCAACAATCGCATTGAGAGCGACGAGGTATAGCGCGCGGACCGGGTGATTGCCCGTCAACTCCTCCACGGCCGCGACCGCTTGACGCCGGTCAGCACCTTTGCGGCGATGGCCACGTCGTCGGCGATCTCGAAATCGAACATGCCGGCCAGGGCGTGGTCGGCCCCGTTCTCGAAGACGTACTGGAACGCATCGGCCGGCGGAATCGCACCGGCGGCCATCACCTTGAACGCGATCCACGGTTTCTCCACGGTCTTCATCAGGTCGATGGTCCCCTGCGGGTCGGCGCACCAGTAGCCGGGGTGCTCCGCATAGGGGGCCTTGATTTGCTCGGGCTTCGGGCCGCTGGGGTACTTGTGGTGGTGGAACGTCTTGATGTAGAAGTCGGCGGGGATCTTCCGCTTCTCGCACTCCTCCACCACCTTGAGGTTGTGCGCGCCCACGCCGGAGAGGACGCCGTGGTCCTTGGCGATCTCAACGGCCTTGGCGAGGAGGTCCATCTTGTCGAGGAGCGCGTCGGAGCGGACGCCCCAGACGTAGATGGCCTCGCAGCCGTCGTCAACCAGTTCGCGGACCTGGTTGGTGTACGGCCCCATGTCGGGCTGGATAGGCGCGGTGGGGCAGATGATCCACTGTATCTTGCCGCCCTGCTTGCGGTGCTTCCTGAGGATGCCCATGGGGACGGGCGGATTGTGCATCGAGACGGTGTTGATGCCGTTCTGCTCGGCCAGGGCCAGGGTCTCGATGATCTTGGCCTCGGTGTTGTAGTGTGCGGTGAGGTTATAGACATACTTGAGGTCGCGGCTGTGGCAGTAGTGCGTGAGGAGGTTTCCGCCGAGGAGTATGCGGCTGACCTGGAGTTTGCCGATCTTGCCCTGTGGAAGTGCGCCTGCGGGGGCGGGTGGAGTTCCCGCGGCCGCTGGTTTGGCGGCGGCCTCTTCGGCGGCCGCCTTGCCGGCCGCTGCCGAGACGACGCCGGCGCCCGCCGAGAGCAGAAGCGACTCCTTGATAAACGCCCGACGATTCATTTCAGATGACATGTGCCTTTCTCCTTCAGTTGGTCTTGGCATCCTGCGGCGGCACGGGCAGCGGCGCCCAGTTGGCGCAGGCGGTCTTGTCGCGGCCGGCCCACTTCTTCCACGCATCGCGGTCGTAGAGCATCCGGATGAAGACGCCGCCGACGACCGGCCGGGCCTGGAATCCAACCTTCTTCGCGGTGTCGGTCGTGTACCAGTCGGTCATGGGGATGCGGTCGGGCGTCTCGTTCAGGAAGTCATAGACGGGTCCGAGGACAGCCGCAAAATCCTCCGGCGACCCGGTGAGCGACGCGGTCCAGATGGTCCAGTCGAGTTTGGTGTAGAGTTTCCGGTTGTCCAGCGGCAGGCCGTAGCGGTTCTGCGTCCGGCGATAGAAGGCCATTTCCTTCCTGAGCACTTCGGCCGGGAAAAGGTTGAAGCCGAGGATGCGGTCCCAGACGAGGTTGTACTTCTGGCTCCACGTGCCGGGGCGGTC
This sequence comes from uncultured Anaerolineales bacterium, assembly GCA_964353455.1. Lineage (GTDB taxonomy): Bacteria > Planctomycetota > Phycisphaerae > FEN-1346 > FEN-1346 > CAYGWP01. Next base: position 4,025 of record CAYGWP010000093.1, on the reverse strand, counting down.
GAGTGCGAGACGGTAGTGGTCTCCGTCATCGGCCTCCTTGGCCCATCGTGCCGCGAACTCGCGGGCGAGGTTCCGGTAGGCGGCGGCGCGGTCCGGCTCGCCCCTCAGGTCGCACAGGTATGCGTAGGCCGCCAGGGCGATGATCGCCTTCGCCGAGAGGTTGACGTTGTGTGCCAGGTGCCCGGCGAAGTCGTCGGTGCACAACTGGTTCTCGGGGTCGAAGCCCTTCTCCTTGAGGTAGTCCGCCCACTTTGTGAGGACCGTCCAGTAGGGGGCGACGTAGTTGGCGTTGCCCTCGGCCTGGGCGAGGGCCGCAAGGAGGATGAGCATGTTGCCGGATTCCTCGACGGGCATCTGGTTGGTCTCGGTCTTCTCGCCGCCGCCGTAGCGCTGGCCGTTGGCCTTCGGATACTGCCCCAAGTCGTGCGGCGCGAAGGGGAACTTCCAGCGGGGCGATGCGGCGTAGTCGAGGATAGGCTGGAGCATCGCCTTCGCCAGGTTGCGGTTGAAGAGGAGGAACTGCGGGGCCATCGGGTAGATGACATCCACCGTGGCGATGCAGCCGTTCGAGAAGCATTCCTTCGGGAAGAGGAGCGGCTGGCCGTTGGAATCGGCGGCCAGTTTGTTGCCCGCCTGGGCCTGCCGATAGGCGAGCGCGGCAAGGCGGGCGTACTTCTCGCCGCCGGCCTTGGTCAGGTCGGCCATGAGTTCCTCGTCGAACGCCTTGCACCGGCGGGCGAGGGCGTCGAACTCGCGGACGCTTGCCGTCAGGAGGTCGGCGGCCTCGGCCCCATTCCGCCGCCAGTACGGACGCAGGTGCTGCCCGAAGTACTCGATGGAGTACAGGTCGTCGTAGGCGAGCACCAGTGTCCGCGCCGCGCCGCCGGCCCCGACCTTGCCGAGGTCGAAGACCGCGGCGGCGGCGGGGTCGTCATCGCCGGCCGGTCGCGGCATCCGCGCATCGTCGGTCTCCGGAAGGGGCTTGCCGGCGGCGAAAGTCTGCCGCGCCACCTTGCCGGAGATGATTGTCTGCCGCGCGGTCGCCTGGGCGACCGCCGCCGTCATATAGAGGTAGCCCCAGTCGATCCTCAAGTCGTCGCCCCGCCTGCCGAGGACGGCTTGGTCCTTCGAGCCGATCCGCAGGGCGGTCATCGGGCCGATCTTCTCCCGCGACCACGCTACGGCCTGGTCGGGCGTGTTGACGGTGATTTCGGCCGAGTGGTCGTAGTACACCGCGACTGCGTGCTCCTTGCCGTCGGCCGGGCGGACCTCCCACGTCAGGTACGTGACCGGCCGCGAGAGGACCTCCAGGTCTTCCGGCAGCATCGGCGTCATGAACGTGAGCGTGACCTGCACCTCGGCGCTCCGGAATTCGTAGATGGTTCGCGTGGGCAGGGCCGTTACGGCGGTCTGCGGCAGGGCGGGGACCTCGGCCGGCTCCGCGCCCATGAGGCGATAAGCCTTGCCATCCACCGTCACGAGGCTGTGCAGGCGATGGGGCTTGCCGGTCCAGTGGACCGTCTCGGCATCAGTCAGCCGATCGGCCGGCGACCAGATGCTGAAGTACGGGTCGCAGGCCACTAGCGGAACCGACGGCGGCCGCAGCGGTTTCTCGTTCGAGCCAGAGGCTCTCGACGGGTCGGCGGCGCCGGCCGTCGCACATGGAATGGAAGCCAGGATGAGGGCAACCGCAATAAGTGCTGCGGACAAGACGTGCATGAGAACCTCCCGCTTCGAGGCAACCTGCGTCAGCCTGTTGCAACTTCTGACCGAAGAACTTACCCTCGCGGCGGCTTGCATGCAAGTCCCCGCTCAACCCCCGAGGTCCCGGCCGATGCGGAATCTTGCGGCCGTCACGACGAAACGGTATCTTGACGGCCTGCGTTTGCCGAGGCGGAGGTAGGGGCGGCCCCACGTGGCCGCCTTGGATCGCGGAGAACGGAGGAGTATGGAATGGCGAGCATGGACCTCAGGCACCTGCTTCAGGACAACGGATCGAAGATCATCCTCTTTGTGTGGGACGGCCTGGGCGGAATCCCCGCCGGCCCCGAGGGCAAGACCGAACTGGAGGCCGCACGCACGCCCAACGCCGACCGCCTGGTTTCCGAGGGCACCTGCGGACTGCTGGAGCCGGTCTATCCGGGCGTCACGCCGGGGAGCGGGCCGGGGCATCTCGGCCTCTTCGGCTACGACCCGCTGGAGTACCAGATCGGGCGCGGGGCGCTCGAGGCGGTGGGCGTCGGGTTCGATTTCCGCCATGGCGACGTGGCCGCGCGCCTGAACTTCTGCACGCTTGACGCGCAGGGGAACATCAAGGACCGCCGGGCCGGGCGCATCCCGAACGACGAGTCGAAACTGGTTGTCAAGAGACTCGCCGAGGCCGTGAAGGAGGTCGATGGAGTCCAGGTGTTCTGGGCGCCCGTGAAGGAGCACCGGGCGCTGCTCGTCCTCCGCGGCAAGGATCTGGGCGACGGCGTCGAGGACACCGATCCGCAGAAGGAGGGCGTGCCGCCGCCGGACCCGAAGGCCAGGGATGCCGCCGCCGATAACGTGCGCACGGCGAAGATCGCCCAGAAGGTCCTTCGGCAGGCGATGGCGGCCATCAAGGATGAGAAGAAGGCCAACGGGGTCCTCGCCCGCGGATTTGCGAAGCGGCCGCACTGGCCGACGTTCCAGGAGCGGTTCGGGCTGCGCGCGGCGGTCGTCGCTGGAACGCCGATGTACCGCGGCGTGGCGAAACTGGTGGGCATGGAGGCCGTCGAGGCCACCAACGAGGTCGCCACGGACGTGGCCAGCCTGGCCGCCAATTGGGATAGATATGATTTCTTCTTCATCCATTACAAGCACACCGACAAGGCGGGCGAGGACGGCGACTTCGACGCGAAGGTCCATTACATCGAGGAGGCCGACGGGGCGCTGCCGGCCCTCGAAAAACTCGCTCCCTCGGTGCTCATCGTGACGGCCGACCACTCGACGCCGTCGGCCATGAAGGGGCACTCATGGCACCCGGTGCCGGTGCTTCTCTGGGCCAGGACGGCCCGCCGCGACGGCGTCAAGACCTTCAACGAGATCGCGTGCATCCGCGGGGGGCTGGGCCTCAGGCCCTCGACGCACCTGATGCCGCTGGCCCTGGCCCACGCGGGGCGCCTCGCCAAGTTCGGGGCGTAGGGCAAACTCTTTTAAGCCCGCTGCGGTAAACGGAGAATCATTTAACGCAGAGGCCGCGGAGAACGCGGAGAAAAACAAAGAGAAAATAGAGAGGGGTAAAAAAGAGAACGGCACAACTTTGTTGTTGATATGTGACAATCTATTCTCTGCGTTCTCTGCGGCCTCTGCGTTTAATCGGAATGTCGAAAACAGCGGCCCCTCGTGTTCAATCAGAACGCCGAAGGCTGCGGCCTGATTTCAAGTATTGCGGCGGGCAAGGCGGTGTGCGCAATGAGCACCCAACCATCGAGCGCCGATGAGCCGCCCGCCTTCTGGTGCGACGCCATGCTTGGGGGCCTTGCGCGATGGCTCCGCGCCGCCGGATACGATGCCGCCTGGGCCGAGGGCATCGCGGATGCCGAACTGGTGCGCCAGGCGCTCTCCGGCGGCCGGATACTCCTGACGGCCGACACCGAACTTGCCCGCCACGGCGCAATCCGGGCCGGCCGGGTCCGTGCGATCCTCCTGCCCAGCGGCATCGGCAAGTTCGACCAACTCAAGTTCGTGATGCGGTTTCTGGGCCTTGCTCGCCGCGAGGCGCGGTGCATGGCGTGCGGCGGGCGGCTCCAGGCCATCTCAAGGGAGGCCGCGCGGCCGGAGGTCCCGCCTCGCACGTTCGCATGGCTTGCCCAGCGACGCCCCGCCGAAGGCGGATGCGATGAGTTCTACCGATGCGAGCGGTGCGCGAAACTGTTCTGGCGCGGCACGCACTGGACCCGGATCGAAGCCCGGCTGAGTTCGCTCTGATACGACAACATGCTTTGCGCGGCGGGTCTCCGCAAGTTGGGCGCGGCGGTTCTCCTGACCCGCCGCGCAAA
>CAYGWP010000092.1:0-2055 GCA_964353455.1 uncultured Anaerolineales bacterium | reverse complement strand
CAGAGGCCGCACGGTTGACAGTCCGCATCAGGGGAGGTCCGAATCGCAGGATGTTGGTAGTCGGGCAGGGAGCCGGGTCGGCGCGGGGCCGGCCCGGCTCCGTTTTTTCAAGTGCGGAGTGCGGAGTTCGGAGCGCGGAGTGAAAAACAAAGACACCGACGCCGTTCTTGAGTCGGGTGGTTGCGCGGCGGGTCTCCGCACCCGCCGCGCTCTGCCTTATCTTCACTGGATCTATCTTGAGAATATCAGCGGCGTCGCGCCCGAACGTTGCTCGGGCAGCCTTACAGGTTTCGCCTCGCCGGAAAGCATCCGCAGGCGGGCACTGCGAAACTCAACCTTGCAGTTCGACGCGCCCACTCCTATTGCCCCGGCCGCGGGTATGCGCCAACTCGGCGAGGGCGTAAGCGCCCCCACCGCCCCTTTCCAGTTTATATAAGGGCGGCCGTCCAGTTGCACGTCTATGGAGACGTTATCGGCCTCAAGGGCAACCTTCACGGCAAGCGCGTACAGCCGGCCGTTCTCCAGATTGCCGGGTCTGACGGTCGTTTCGTTTTCGTTCGATCCCTTGTCGTTAATCCGCGAAAGGCCGCTTACTTTCCCATACAGGGCGCTCAGGGCCACCAGGACCGAGGTCGGGCCTACGGGCACCACGAGTCCAACCATATCACTGCCGCTCGTACGCACAAACGTGACCTGTAACTCATAATTGCCGCGTATGGCCATGGGAACCACAAAGCGCGATTCGCCGGGGGCCTCACCGACGCTTGCCACGCCCCCGCCCCGGCGCTCCCACTTGCCCTTGATTGTATCCTGCGCCGGGTCCACAAGGGCAAGCAGGTCGATCTCCTTGCCGGAAGTCGGGACCTTCGCCGGCACGGAAGGCTGGCCTGACTTCTGAAGTTCCGCATCGACCTTCTGAACCGCGGCGGCAGCCCTTGTCCGATCCAAGTCTTCCACGGCGTGCAACTGGACGAACCGCTCGTAATACTCCTTCGCCCGGCCGAACATCAGCGGCTTGACGGAGGCAGAGGCCGTCTCGGCAAGGGCCAGGTACCAGTCGCCGAGTTGCAGGCAGGCCATTTCGGGGACGCTCTCAACGGGCTTGGCGGCGGCAGGCACGAACTTCAGGAGCGCGGCGTCCTGGACGCCCTCCACGTACTTCTCGGCCTCGGCCGGGTCGTTCAGGTCCACGAGGTGCAGCCGCACGAGGCGCTGGCGGACCGTCTGGTTCTGCGGGTCGGCGGCAAGTTGTTTCTTGAGGCCCTCGATCTCGATTCCGACGCGGATGAAATCCTGGAGGCTCTTGATGTGCGCATCCAGTGCGGCGGCGCGGTCGCTCTTGACGGCCCGCGCGACCGCCAGGGCACGCTTGTAAGCGGCGGCCTCATCGGGAGGCGGCCCGGCCTTCTTCCTGGCCTCAAGGGCGGCAAGGATCGCGTCGATGAGGCTCTCGCCTGCCGCAGGGCGGGCGTCGCCCTTGGCCGCGTCAAACTGCCTCTGGCGGATATCGACTATGCGGTCGGCGCACAGCCCGGCCCTGGCGGGAACCGTTGCGGCCTCAAGTTGCATGGCCTCGATGGCAGTGGCGTAGCCGTCCGCATGGACCAGGCCGAGGTCGCAGGCGTTCTCGCAGAGGATGGACAGGAACTCCGGCTGGTTTGCAGCCTTGCCGGCGGTCGCCAGAATGCGTGCGGCCAGGTCGATGTCGTCCTTGGCGCTCGGCGTCGCCTTCGCCCGCCGCACGTCGGCGCCGTAGAGGGACTCAAACGCCGCCGCCGCCTCGGAGGCATTCCCCGCATCGCCCGCCCGGACGAGCGGCGCAAGCGCCGCCAAGGCAAGCACAATGAGCCATGCTCGACCCATGCCGACCCCTTTTCCCGCGGGTTGCAACGTGCCGCAGACGTGAGGCGCGGCCCTCATCTACGGGCTTGTAGCGCGGCGGGTCGGGAGACCCGCCGCGCAAAGTGTGTGTGCCACGGCGGGCCTTGTCCCGCCGTGGGACGAGCCGCATGGCGTCTTCGCACGGGTCGCCGCGGCGACCCGTGGCACACAGCG
>CAYGWP010000091.1:0-9937 GCA_964353455.1 uncultured Anaerolineales bacterium | reverse complement strand
CGCCTGGGCGGGCTTTGCCCGCCGAAGGCGGGTATAGACCGGCCCTTCTAGGGCCGGGTTCCCGAACCGCGCTCCCCCCTGTTCCCTTTTTTCCCCTCCGCGCCCGCCGAAGGCGGGCGGGGAGGGGAAAAAAAGAAGAGCGTGCGCCGCATCGAGACCGGGGCTGAAAGCCCCGGCCTACACTCGCCTGCGGCGGGCAAAGGCCCATGAATGGGCCTGACAGCCAAAGCCGCGCTCTGCGGCCACACACCGCCCGCCGAATCCCGCGGCTTTTGGTCAAGGCGGGGCATCGCAGCGTCCGATAATCTTGCGAGGCAGGTGCAGTTCACCCCTCTCCCCTTGTGGGAGAGGGGCAGGGGTGAGGGGTGCAGCAACGGCAACCCCTCACCCGGCCTTCGGCCACCCTCTCCCGCAAGGGGAGAGGGTCATCGGCGGGCGGTTTTTCTGCGCTGCTACTCTGCGAGCCGTCCCGCCGGCGGCGGGCCGTGCCAGGGAGGCTTGATGCGCACATTACTGGCGGTGATGGCGGCGCTCGGCGCGATGGCGGCGGCGTGCGGATGCCAGAACCAGGCGTGCATGGTGAAGAATCCGCCCGCGCCGTATTTCGGCCCGCGCGTGGGCGGGGCCGTCGCCATGATGCCCGCCCGCCCGCCGTCCGCCAGGACGCTCGAACTCCCGCGCCTGCCCGCCCGCATGCCCACATGGAACACCGCCGAGTGGCGGCCCGACGGCCCGGAGCGGCCCTGGCGGTACATCGTCATCCACCACAGCGCCACGCCCACCGGAAACGCCGACGAGTTCGACCGCATGCACCGAGCCAAGGGGTGGGACGAACTGGGGTACCACTTCGTCATCGGCAACGGCACGGGCAGCGGCGACGGCCAGGTCGAGGTCGGCGGCCGATGGCCCAAGCAGAAGCACGGCGCGCACGCCAAGGTGCTCGGCCACCCGGAATACAACGACATCGGCATCGGCATCTGCCTCGTCGGGAACTTCGACGAGTGCCGGCCCACCGAGGCCCAGATGATGGCCCTGGCGCGCCTCACGCGATTTCTGATGGACCGCTACGGAATTCCGCGCGGCCGCATCTTCGGGCACGGCCAACTCAAGGCCACCGATTGCCCGGGGAAGTACTTTGACTACGGCGACCTCTTCCGGCGGCTTTGACGGAAGTTTCAAGTTACAAGTTTCAGGTTTCAAGTGAAAAACGGACGGCCTCGCACATTGCGGCGCCGTCCGTTTTTCACCTGTAACTTGAAACCTGAAACTTGAAACTTGTCTTCTCTCGGCAACCGGTAGAAGCAACGTTGAAGGTTCCCTATAATATCCCGCCATGCTTGCCGACTACGATGAGCACCGCCGCCGCATGATCGCAGAGGTCTCGGCCTTCATCGAGTGGGGCCTTGCACATCCGGACCAGGTCCGCTGGATTCCACGGAAGCGCATCGGGGCAGGGGGCTTCAGCCAGGCGATGGGGCGGGTCTTCTGGCACGGCGTGTTCGGCGCCGCGGAACTTGCGCCGCGCGACGTCCTGCGACGGTTCCTGCGGTGGGCGGGGGCGGGGTAACGGAAGTTTCAAGTTTCAGGTTACAAGTTTCAAGTGAAAAACGGACGGCGCCGCAATGTGCGAGGCCGTCCGTTTCTGTTAACTTGAAACCTGAAACTTGTAACTTGAAACTTCTTTACTCAATCACTTCCAGGTCGTCCACCGTCACCAGGTAAATCCGCCATTCCCTGAGGTACGTCTTCGGCCCGCGGATGCCGACGACCTTGCCTACATATTTACTTAAGTCGTAGGCCGTGCTGCGCAGGACCACCAGCGGATGGTTGGCCTGGTCCACCAGTTTGAACTTGATGGGGTAATCGACGTTCTCCATGCTCTCCAGTGGCCCCAGGAGGCCCTGGGCGACGAACGGCTGCTTGACGGCCATTTTCTCGCGCTGCGCCTCAGCGGCCCTGGTGTCCTGCTGGGCCTTGAGTTCGGCCAGTTTCTTATCCAAGCGGTCGCCGATGGCCGAGACCCTCAGGTATTCCTTCTGCTGGTCGGCCATTGCCGCAATCAGCGCCAGCCGCTCGCGCGCGGCCTGCTTCAGGTACGCCTTGTCGGACTTCTTCGCGATGTCATCGAAGGCGGCCGAGACGGACTTATAGTCGCGCTCCCCGATCGGCTTCTTGTCTTCCTCTGCCAGGGCAGCATCGGCCTTCTTGTAGTCCTCCACCAGCGGGTCAACCTGCGGCGGCTCGATCTTGGCGAAGGCCGAGCCGAGGCCGGCCGGGCCCTCCCCGGCAACCACGTACTGGCTGGCCACGTAAACCCGCGCGCTTTCAGGCGGGGCCACGCGGAACATGTCGCCCTCGGCCGGGCCGAGCAACTCCACCTTGTCGCCCTGCTGGAGCGTGCACATGACCGACCACTGCCGCTTAGCGCTCGGGCCGCTGGCATAGACGCGGGCGTTTGCGGCCGAGACGGTGGCCGCCTTGCCGCCGGTCTCCAGCGTGATGTCGCCGCGCTTCATCAGGCCATAGACGCCCTCCATGGGCTTCACGGCCAGCCAATCGCCGGACTCGCCTTGCACTATCACTTCTACATTCTTGCCCACGCTGGCCACGGGGTAGTAGTAGAGGCCCGGGCCGGAGCGGATGTTCACGAGGTCGGCATTGACGTACGCGGGATACGGGACGTTCGGCCTGGCGGCCGGCTCGGCGCCCGGCATGTCCGCCGTAGCCTTGGCGGAGGCGGATTCGGCGCCTGGCAACTTGGCCGGCGGCGGGGTCTCGGGCGTCGAGACCACGACCGGCGGGGCCTTCTCCGCGACGGGCAACTTCGGCGCGACAGGGAATGCCGCCTCGCCCGGCGCGGCCGGCGGCATCGTCTTCGGCATGACCGGCGACGGCGGAAGCGCAGGCGCCGCGGGCGCCGTCTTCGCGCTCTTGGACCTGGCCGACGACGTTGCCTTCGGCAACTTGGCCGGCGTCTCGGCCCATGCCGCCACCGGCCCGAGCGCCACCATCACCACCAGCACCAGTCCGAGGAGAACCTGAATCCGGCGCATAAAAACCACTCCTTCCTACGATTAGGGAAGGTCGAGAAAGTCATCCCGCAACGCAAGATGGCCGCTGCAAGTGTTTTAGAGACGCTATCGCGCCCGGCCGCGGATGTCAATAGAAAACGGCCGAGCATAGGCGAGGCGGGTGTGGCCGCAGATTGTGGCAGTGTCTTTTAGGCCCCTTCGAAGGGCCTCTGCCCGCCGAAGGCGGGTCTAGACCCGACCTTTTAGGTCGGGTTGTCGGCCGAGCGCCCCGCCCACCTTTTTTCTTTTCTCTCTTTCCGGCCCCGGCTAAGCCGGGGCCGGAAAGAGAGAAAAGAGAGCACGCTACCGGTTCGCAAACCGGCGGTAAAACCGCCGGTCTATACGCCGCTTGCGCGGCGCAAAGGCGGCTGAAGCCGCCTCAGAACAACACCAAGCCAACCCCGTGCCACAAAAAAACAGCCGCCCCATCGCGAGGGTTGACGTAAGCCAGGTAAAACGATGTGTCCGCGAAGACCGCGCTCATCGACGCTTGGGCATCCCGTAGAGATAATGGTCGTGGTTGATCGAGGCGTCGGGCGGAAGCCCCTTCGCCTTGCCGGCAACCGATTTCAGACGCTCGTACAGCGTGGGCGGCTGCTTCTTGCTTGCCGATGGGCGGGCGGGCTTACCGATCGGGCGCACGCTGACCAGTGCCCCCTCTTCCGGCCGCGACGGCCCTTCCAGCACCACCACGCCTTTCCTGACCCGGCCGCGGTACACCATATTCCGCTCCTGCGATTCCGCCCCTGCCACTCAGGGTATTATAGCCGCGCCCGCGGCGGCCGCAAGCGCTCACACGCGGCGACATGCTGCCTGGTTCACGCCCCCGCCGCCTTCACCACTTCCTCCCACGCCTCCTGGTTGAACTTGCAGCCGGGGTCGGGGCGGCGCAGGTCGCCGAAGTACCCCCAACTCCGCGCGCGGCAGCCGCCGCAGTTCAACTTGTAGTCGCACGTCCGGCAATGGCCCGTCCGGTCCGAGCGGTCCCTCAGGAGTTCCATCACGGGGTGGTTCCACACGGTCTCGAACTCGTCGGTCCGCAGGTTCCCCACCTTTATCGGCATGAAGACGCAGGGCGTCACGTCGCCCGAGGGCTGGACGGCGCAGTACACCCGCCCCGCGCCGCAGCCGCCCACGTACCGGGCCAGGATGCGGGTCATCTTTCCGCCGCCGTATCCGTAATGGCCCGTGTTGACGGGGCCGCCGGGGTCGCCCAGTTCCACGCACGCGCGGCCGTACTGCGGGGCGCTCGACATGATGCTTATCCGCCCGCCCACCAGGTACTTCTGGAGCACGCCCAGCATCCGCTCGCGCTCGGCGGGCGAGAGGTCCTGGTCCGTCACGCCGCGCGCCCGCCCGGTCGGTATGAAGTTGAACGCGTAGAAGGTATCCACGCCCTCGCCGATGCACCACTCGATCATCTTCTCCATCTCCGCGAGGTTCCATCGCATAACGGTCATCGCCACGCCGCACTTTATGCCGGGCGTCTTGACGACCGTGCGGATCCCCGCCACCGCCCGCTCCCAGTACCCGGCGGCGCCGCGCCAGGCATCGTGCCGCGCGGGGTCGGTCGAATCCAGGCTGATCTCGGCGTACTTCAGGCCCGCATCCACCATCTCGCGGACCTTCTCCGGCGTGCAGAGCGTGCCGTTCGTCGCAACCGTGAGGTGCATCCCGCGGCCGGCCGCGTGCCGGACGATCTCAAGGAACGTGGGGGCCATGAGCGGCTCGCCGCCGGAGAACGCGATCATCGGCACGTCTCGCTCATCCAGAAGTTCGACAATCCGCTTCTGCTCATCCAGCGTAAGTTCATCCGGCCGCCGCCGCCCCGCCTCCTGGTAACAGTGCTTGCACTGGAGGTTGCACGCCTGCGTGAAATTCCAGACGACCATCAGCGGCGCGAGGAACCGCTGCGGCTGCCCCAGGCCCAGGTGCCCGACGCTGCGGACCGTCGCCACAAGGCCCTTGCGGGTTGCGGGGTTCCCGAGGACGCGGCCGGCTATGGTTTCGCGCTTCGTGCCGGTCTTCCGGCGGACGTACTCCGTCAGGAGATACGGCAGTGCGAACCGCAGGTGATACCACCGCATCGACCCGTCGGCGTAGGCCTCGAAGAACCGCTGGAGCCAGCACGTTCCGTCGGCCCCCTTTTTGGTCATAGCCCGAAAGAGCCTCTGTGCCGCCGGCCTGGCCAGCATCCGCTCGATTTTTTCCGCCTCGGCCATGACGACGTATGATATGCCCGCCGCCGCTTCTGAACAAGGCCCAAGCGCCGCCCGGCGGGCCCTTAACCCTCTCCCCTTAGCCTGCCCGCCCGTTGTATTGGCGGGCGGGAGAGGGTAGGGTGAGGGGAATCCGCGCGGCGGGTCTCCGTACCCGCCGCGATCCACGATCCACGTAGGCCGGGGCGCGCCCCGGCTTTCCGCCGTTACCCTCTCCCAACTCGGGAGAGGGTAGGGTGAGGGAAATACGCGCGGCGCGCCCTGGCCTCGCACCGTAGGGGCGGCCCCATGTGGCCGCCCACTTTGCGCGGCGTGTCTCCCGGCCGGCGCGCGGCAGAATGTATTGGCAAACGCCGAATTCCTCGCGCATAATTGCAGGGGAATCAGGCCGAATCCCAACTCCGAAGAGCGCCCACTGTCAGGCGGGCGGGAAGGCGGGAATTCCATGATTGACGAGCAGACAATTCGCCAGGCAGTTGACCGCCTCCTGCGCGCTGCGCCTGGTTCAAAGGTTATCGTCTTCGGTTCACTGGCTCGCGGCGAAGCCGATTCGGGCAGCGACCTGGACATCCTTGTGGTTGAGCCGCACGTCCAGAACGCCTACGAGGAAACGTTGAGGTTGGACGAGGCCCTGCGGCCGCTCAGGGTTCCGGTGGACCTGCTTGTGGTGAGCGAGGAGAAGTTCGACTACTGGCGCGACACGCCAAACACCATCTTCTATCGGGCACTCAAGGAAGGGCGACTATATGAACCGGTCGCCTGAGTACGCCCGTGTGCTGCTTCAGAAAGCCCGCGGCGACTTGGCTGCGCTGGGTTGCCTGCTGGCGGATGCCGACGTACCCGCTTGGAGCGTGGGATTCCACGCCCAGCAGGCCGTGGAGAAGGCCCTCAAAGCGGTCTTGGCGGCGCGGTCCATCGAGTTTCCGCGGACCCATAACCTGGCGACACTTCTGGACTTGCTGCGCGACCAGGGCTTGCCCCTGCCGCCGGACTGGCAGGAGATGCCACGGCTGACCCCGTTCGGGACCACGTTGCGCTATGACATGGAACCGCCTGAAGAGGCTGAACATGCCCTCGATCGGACGTGGGCGGCCGACGCGGCGCAGCGCACCGTTGTATGGGCGGAGACCACACTATTCGGGCCGGGCGAGGATGCTGATATATGAGGACCACGCCATCCGCTTCGCTCAGGCAGGTCTGGGCCATGAAACAGGCGGCAGAGGAAGAAACACGCCCGTGTGCCACTGCCGCTGATTACTTCCGCCACATCCGCAGCAGCATACCTGACCTGCGCCTTCCCGCCGCCGCACCCCGCCCCGCCGCCAGTGGTACGAACCGCCGCGCGAGATGAATTTGCCCGCGCGGCAGGCCGGAGAACCCCGCAAACACGTCGGCTACCTGCCAGCCATCGCCCGAAAGAGCCTCTGCGCCACGGGACTGGCCAACATCCGCTCGATTTTCTCTGCTGTTCCCCTCTCCCAACTCGGGAGAGGGTAGGGTGAGGGCGCCGCCGAATCGCCCGTAGGGGCGGCCCCACGTGGCCGCCCATGCTTTGCGATGCGCGCAAGCCCGCGCCTCGAATGGCGTATCTACTACGGACGAAGCGCCGCCGTGCTGCCATGCCGCGCCGTTTCTGTTTGCCGTTCGTTCTGCCATTCCGTATCATCTTTGCGCCCTTGGCGATCTTTGCGGTTGATTCTTTCGGGGGGCCTATGCCCGACGACTCAAACGACAACCTGGACGATTTGGACTTGGGCTCTCCAATAGTTGCGCTATATTCCGTGTCCGACCGCCGCCCTTGGTTGTTCCGCCCGCGCATACATACTCCTCCCTCCGGCACCATCGCCAAAGAAGGTATCGGCAAGCAACAAGTCATGTTACTGCGATAGGCTCTAGGTCGTGTGCTTTGCGCGTCCGTTGTACGCGGCCAAGAGGTTGTCCCACTTCTCAGCGTATTCCTTCCATGCCTCCCCGATAGCGCATAGGAACTGGCGGGCCTGCTCATGTACCTTCTGATCGGCCTGTGCATCTGTCGTCCCAGCATCTGGCCAGTCAGGCCAGCGAGCGTCGCCTATAACAGCGGAGAGAGATTCTCTTGCCTCCGAAAGTTCGTACACAGGAGTCTGAAGGCCCATGCGCCGCTCCAAGGCCAACTTGGCGAGGGTCGTGGAAAATCCTTTCCAAGGCGTGGCATCCTCTTTCAACACATCATTCGCCCGCTGGGATATACTCCTACAGTGCTGAACCGGCTCCTGAACGGAATCGAGCAGGAGAGGGTCCAGAGGTCCGAATATCTTCTTGTCCGCCGCAATGCAATCATTGGCTTTCCGCAACATGAACTTCGGCAGGAACCGCCCACGCCTGAACTTCTTGTCGTTGATTGCTTCCCAGATCGCAACGGTGGTCACGAGCAGAACAAGGGGTATGGCCACCATTGCCAGCCACTTCAGAATAATAATGCCGTATCCCACAAGGAGTACAACCAGAACTACCACAAGGGCTATCGGCCACAGGGTCCCAGCAAGGGCGGCAAAAAGCCACGGTACATCTCCGAAAGTATAGAGACAGATGGTAACGATCGCACCCACAGAAGTATATCCAAGACCAACAACTCCGCAGCCGCCGCCATGATCGTGCTGTCCAGGCACAGTTACTCTCCCGTATTTCTGGTGTTGCTGGAACTGCACATACCCAGCGTTGTGGGTCAGGCGCGTCTGACCGCAACGCCTGCACCCGATAGTTCACGCCTCGCTTTGCCATTTCACGGGGAGACTACGCATCCCCAATTTGCGATAGCGCATCCCTCGATACAGACCTCACATTGGCATAGGGACTGTTCTGCGCACTCTCTCTTAAGACGGGAATGGCTTCTTTGGCACGCGGTCCGATGAGGCCTAATGCGACACAAGCCCCCTCAGCAGAACCAGTCCCGATTTTCACGATCTCGACAAGGCGGGGCACAATATCCGCAACGGGTCCTAACCCACCGAGTGCGTTGGCTGCGGCAGATGCTATGTCAACGTCGAGTACCCGCAGCTCTTTAAATATGGCATCCACGTGTTTTTCTGGCTCTCCCGTGATTCGTGCCAAGGCAAAGTGGGCCCATACCGCTCCTGTCCGGTCGTCTCTCGTCCGCACGTTCAATAGTTCCTTCAGAGCAGCTATTGCAGGTGCACATGCCGGCCCTCCGATAGCCCCAAGAGCGGCTGCCGAATTGGCTCGTACGATCCAATCGGAGTCCTCAAGTAGATCAATGAGTCTCGGAATGGCAAACGTGCCCGCATCCCCCATATCCCCAATCTCGATTGCGGCACTGCCCCGCATCTCGGGATCTGGGGACCTCAGCCTATTAAGCAGTGTATGCTGACTTGCAGCCAGAATGTTGGCAGCAAGATCAGAGATGCATGGTGGTTCACCTGGCCGATCTGATCCCAAGGCTGTGGATGCTCCCGCGGCATTCCTCTTTAGGCGTCTCCGAAAGAGTGTGAATACCCCAAACGACCCCATTCCAACTACCAAGCCAGGCAAGGCGCCTATAATAAAACTGTATATAATAAGTCCCTCTAAGGGCATGGGGCCGTGAATACCCAACCGGTGTTCGGCCAAGGACACGCCCAATATGTAAGCGAAGACGTCGGCAAATCCACAAAGGGCGGAACGCAGGGCGCACCTAACCGCTTTGGTGGTACCTACGGGCTGTAGAGCTGCCAGCGTCAACGTGGCTACGAAAATCATCGCTGCAGGTGCGACGTTGCGGGGGTGCGCCGAAGAAGCCACATAGAACGAGACCACGGCCGCTCCCGCAATCACGGCAAGCCACCACCCAGCTACATTACTATTACCAGCAGATACTGGCACGCTCTTGCCAGGTATCTGTGGTGCCTGGGTAGGCGGATGCTCGCTACGCAACTGTTTGGCTTCTTCCACGCCCTGCTTCACATATCGGTCTAGCAGATCAACCGCCCACGCCCTGTCTACATCGTTACTTGATTGTAGGGCTTCGACAATGTCCGGCTTGTCCCTGAGCCAATCTGGATCTAGGGGTAGGCTTCCGCGATCGTCCAAGTCCACACGCGCTTGCGTCTTCGCACCACGCTGCTTGGTTTCTGGTGCAACTTGTTGCGAAGGCGCTGGCGAAGAAGGTGGCACCGCGCCTTCCGCTCTCTCAGAACACGCTGCCGACCTGTCGGGGGGCAGACGGGGAATCTGCACCACCTGCCCGCATGCCTGGCATTTGGCCCGCCGCCCGGCGAACTCGTCCTTGAACATGTACTTCTTCCCACACAGGCAGGTTACCCTGATAGGCATACGCACCCCCTTGAAATGAGTGCTTTCCTGAAGTTACCCCATTCAATATCGGGATCGGGGGAAGATACCATTTTCCTTTCCGCACTGGGCGGCCGGGCGCGTTCGACACAAGGTACCTTCCTGCTGCAGGGCAGGGTACGGCAGCGGCAGCCAGATATCAAGAAGAATCGGCCAACCTTCAATCGTCACTGGTCATTTGTTCTTTGTCACTCGTCATTTGTCACTGGTCATTGGCCGCGGCCAGCCGCCTTGCCGTCTCACACCCGCACCATCTGTGTCCATCTGCGCAATCTGCGGACGATCCGTTGTCGTCTCTGTCCCAATAGACATTACTTTTAC
>CAYGWP010000090.1:0-37169 GCA_964353455.1 uncultured Anaerolineales bacterium | reverse complement strand
CTATCGGCCCGGACGCTGGAAAATCATCAATCTATCCAGGTAGTAGTGCTACAGTCTCGGTTGATGAACTCATCGTGTCCGCCGCCCCCGGAGATGGCGCTGGTTGACACAACGTTCTTCACCTCCGCGTCCTTCAGGCGGCTGTAGGTGGCCAAGCCCAGGCCGGGCCCGACGCCGTCGAACACGAAGGCGCCTTCGATGATGATGTACTTGCTCGTGCTGCTGGCATCGAACCGGGCGGCCCGGGCGGGATCAGCCCGCTTGAAGAGGACGGTTTCGCCGGGGTGCGTTCGGAGGGCCACGGGCCGGTCCCACGAGGCTCCCGTTGGAATCTCCACAGGCCCGACGAAGGTATGGGTCCCCTGTCGAAAACAGAGGGTGTCCCCGGCCACGAGACGCGGTACGGAGACTTGCACAGTCAACCACGGCTGATCTATCGTCCCCGGACCCGCGTCGTTGCCGTTTGGCGCGATATAGTAGGTGGCGGCCGAGGTCCAGTGACCGGCGGCGAGGAGGAAGACCGCCAGGAACGTGACTCTGCAAGCCGGCGTTGTCTTCCGCATGGCATGGACTCTTTCAGTCGAGCGGCTTGTCCTGCGTCGTCTTGTCCTTTGCGACGAGGCGTGCGATGTCGCCCTCGCTGAGGGCGCAGTCGTACACCCGGGCGTCGTCAATCATGCCGGCGAAGGCGCCGGTGCCGTTGGCATTGTTTCCGATGGTCAGGACGTTGTGAGTTCGCCCGAACGTCCCGGTCACCGCCTGCTGAGAGGAATAACCCACCTCCGCTCCGTCCAGATAGATATGAATCTTCCGGTCCCCCGCGTCGTCGTAAGTGAACGCCACGTGATGCCAGGCGTTCAGCGACACCGGCGAGGAGGCCGCTGACGCAAAGAACCCGCCGTCCGTGTTGCGGACCGCCGCTGTGAGCGTCGTGCCGGTGGCCGTCACCGCGAAGTAGGAAGCATTTGTGCTGAATTCATGTGAGAAGATTCGCCCCATGTCCTTCTTCCCCCAGCCTGTGGGGTATATCCACGCGGCGTATGTGAACTTCGCAGAGAGCATGTCCTCGGTGAATTCGGTGACGATCGTGGCGGTGGTTTGGAGTTCCACGGCCTTCGTCCGCGGCGAGATCCGCGTCTTGCCTTCGTATAGCACGGCGCCGCCGCTGCGCCCCTTGGTCGGCTGCCAGGTCCCGTGCATGACGGTCCCGTCGTAGCCGTTGCCCGAAGAGTCTGCCGCCGTCTCGCCGCTCGACTCGTCGAACTTCCACCAGCCGAGCGGCGCGCCGGCCGGCCCGCGCGGCACGGCGGAAACCACGGCGGAGTTGGGGCCTGCCTCCCCGCCGGCGGCGAGGGCGCTCACGACGTAGTAATACGTCGTGCCGTTGCTCAGGCCGGTGTCCTGCCAGGAAGTGGCAGCGCCGCTGTGGACCACGGCGTAGATGGCGGGGGTCTTGCGGTTCACGTTATAGGCGATGGCACCGCTGCCGACGTTCCTGCGGTACACGTTGTACCCGGCGGCGCCGGCGACGGGCTTCCAGGTCAGGTCCACCTTCGCCTGGCCGGGCGTGGCCGCAAGGCCAACGGGGGCGGCGATCGGCGGACGCGCCCCGGCGTATTCATAAGCGCCGATGTCGTACGCTTTCTCCTGCGGCCGCGCCGTGCTGGCGCGATCGGCCGTCACGTCCTTCAAGGTGACCCCCGCATTGATCGCGGGGCTGCCGGGCATCAGGCGGAAATTGCACGCCGCGGAATTGGCGAATAGCGGGTCTGAGTCAACGAGGTTGTTCTCCACTTTCGCCGTGGTCTTGGCGTCGCCTTCCAGCCGGACGGGCTCTCCCCGGTTCTCCCAGAAGATGTTGTTCGCCACCAGCGCATTCTTCGAAACCCTCAGCGTAGCGCTGTTGTTGACGATGCCGGTCCGCATGTTTCGCACGAAGGTATTGTTCATCACCAGCGTATCCGCAGTATGCACAGTAAGCCCAGTTCCACCGTGGTCGCGGATGACGTTGTTGTAGATCTTATGTCCTTCGCCGGTGTTTAGGTGGATTCCGCCGCCGCCATTCTCATAGACTTCGGCGTTGCGGATGATCCAGTTTTCCGACCAATGCTTGGTACCCTGCGCCTGGTTGTGGATGCCCCAGCCGGAGTTGTGGTGCCACTGGCCGCCGTCGATAAGGTTTCTGTCGCCATGGCTGTAGATGCCGTGATCGAGGCCGCCCTTGCCGTTGTGATGGACGTTCAGGTTGATGAACTCGCAGTCGTCGCCGCCGCCGATTGCCGCCGTGCCCTTGCCATTCTTGGCTTCCAGGTCCTTCAATCGGACGAAGCGGGCGCTCTCAAGAGAGATGCCGACGCCATCGAAGATGAATTGCCCTTCGATGATGATGTATTGCCTGTCACCGCTCAATCTGATGTATTGGGGCCCCGCGGGCGATTGAAACGTGGCCGTCTCGCCCGGATACGTCTTGATGGTCACCGCCTGTGCCCACGAGGAGCCGCTTGAGATATTGGTGTACATCTTCCACGAGTACGTCCCCTGTCTCACAAGCAGAGTGTCGCCCGGCTGGAGGTGATTGGCGGCATACGGGAACGTCCCCCACGGCGACGCCTCGCTGCCGGGATTCTTGTCGTCGCCGCCTGGCGCGAGATAGTAGGTGGCGGCGACGGTCGAGTGGCCGGCGGCCAGGATGGCGATCAAGGGAATTACCGCGTGAAACAGCGATCTTTTCAACGTGGTCGTGACCTCCGGATGGGGCCGCGTTTAGTTACCGCAATCATTTGTGAGACTCCGGCGCGGCGGCGGGCGCGACGGGTTTGTATTCATAGGCGCCGATATCATGGGCGGCGCCTTGCGGTCGCGTCGTGCCGGCGCGGTCGGTCGTGAATATCGTGCGGAGGTCGAACCCCGCGTCTATGGCCGGAGAGCCGGCCTTCAACTTGAGGAAGTCGCCGCTTGCCGGGTCGACGCTGACGAAGAGCGGGTCCCCCTCCGTGAGATTGTTGCTCAGGGTCGGCGTAATCCCCTGCTCGGTCCGGATGGCGGGCGTCCCCTTGGAACTGTAGAACAAGTTGTTGCGCACCACCCAGGCGGACGATTTCACCCAGAGTTGGTGGCTCCTGTGCTCAACGTTGCTCTCGTAGAACGTATTGTTGCAGAACTGGCCGTTCCCGTTACCCAACACGGCGCTTTGATTATAGAATATGTTGTTGTAAACGAGGCTGTCCTTGGCCGGAATCATGACGAGACCGCCGACGCCGTTGCCGTACATGCGAACGTTTCGCACGGTGATCCGTTGCAGGCCGCCGTCTTGGGCCGCAACCTCCCCCGTGACCACCTTATGGTTGTAAAGGTAAAGGCCGAAGCCGCTGTTGTCGTGCCACTCGCCGCCCTCTATGAGCGAGTCGCTGAAATGGCTGTAGATGCCGTGATCGAGACGGCCGCCGCCGTTGTGGTGGACATTCATGTCGATCAGTTCGATGAAGTCTTTGCCCCCGCCGACGGCGCCGGGGCGTTTACAGTTCTTGAGTTCAATTCCTTTCAGGCGAAGATGATGACCCTGACGATCCCCATCCCCCAAGGCTATCGATATGGCATCCAGGACCATCTTGCCTTGCACTATGACGTATTGACTCCCCGCCAGATAGAGTTGCGATGATCCCTTCGTCTCGTCCGGCCGAACGAACGTCACGGTCTCGTCGGCGTATGACTTGACCGTGACGGGCAGTTGCCAGGACTTGCCGCTCGACGGTGTTATCGCGCCGGAAATGGAGTAAACGCCGCCCCGGATAAAGAGTGTGTCGCCCGGGGCGAGTTGTCGGACGGCACGCTGGACGTTCAACCAGGGCGCGTCGAGCGCGCCGCTGTTGCTGTCCTTCCCGCCCTCAGCGAGTCCGTTCCCGCCCTTGCCGTCAACGTAGTAGTCGGTGGCCGGGGCCGGGCGGCCGGCGGCCAGAAAGACAACCAGAAACGACACGGCGCAAGATAGCGTTCTCCTCAACACGGCAGCGGCCTCCGTATTGGGTCAGGTTCCATCATGCTTGATCGGGTTCGCCCGCGACCTTGGGCGGCTGGTAGTCGGGCGGCTTGGGGTGGGCCTTCGGCGGCACGGCCTGTCGGGCCAGCGCTTCATACCGGACGCGAAGTTCGCGGACCTTCTCGGGGTGCTTCTCCGCCAGGTTCTCCTGCTCGCCGGGATCGGTCGCAAGGTTGAACAGTTCCACCTTGTCGAAGGCGTCCTCGCCCTGCTTCTGCGGCTCCTTCGCCTCAACAGCACGTTTGGCGGAGGCGCTGCTGGTCAGGACGAGTTTCCACTGGCCCACGAGGATCGCCCCGCCGCGCGGCGCAGCGTTGATCAGGATTTCCTCGTGCGGCGACGGTTTGCCTTCGGCGATGGTCGGCCAGGCGTCGCGGCCGTCCAACGGCAACTTCTGCTCAAGCGACGCCCCGGCAAGCCTCAGCAATGTGGGATAAAAGTCAACCATGTGCAGAGGCTCGTTGACCACCGTGCCCGGCTTGATCCGGCCTTGCCAGGAGGCGAAGGCCGCCACCCG
The DNA here is from genome assembly GCA_964353455.1 of uncultured Anaerolineales bacterium. Classification (GTDB taxonomy): domain Bacteria; phylum Planctomycetota; class Phycisphaerae; order FEN-1346; family FEN-1346; genus CAYGWP01. The sequence goes on along the minus strand of CAYGWP010000090.1, from coordinate 32,616 downwards.
CACCCCGCCCTCATAGACGGTGGCCTTGCCGGCCCGGTACCGGCCGTTGTTGCAGACGACCTTTCCCTTGATAACGCCGCCGTTGTCGCTGGAGAAGATAATCAGCATGTCGCGTCGCAGACCCTGCTCGTCCACGGCCGCCATGATCCGGCCGATGGCCTCGTCCATGGCGGCCGCCATGCCGGCATACGTGCGGAGCGGCTCTTCGCGGTTGGCGTACGGCTCGGCGTATTTCGGCGGCACTTGATACGGGTCGTGCACGGCGTTGAAGGGCACGTACAGAAAGAGCGGCTTGGCGCGGTTGCGCTCGCGTATGCGTCGCACGGCCTCATCGGCCAGCAGGAACGTGGAATAGCCTTCCTCGCGGCAGGCCCGGTCGTCGCGGTGCCAATCGAGGGTAGTGCCTTCGCGCATGTGGGTGAAGTAGTCGGTCGCCCCGTAGTAAAGGCCGTACTGGTGATCGAAGCCGCGGGCGGTGGGCAGGTACTCGCGGCGGAAGTGACCCAGGTGCCACTTGCCGCAGATTGCCGTCTTGTAGCCTGATCCGCGCAGGGCCTGGGCGAGAGTTCGTTCCTCCAGCGGCAGCCCGAACTGCGACCAGGGATAGATCACGTCCACCTGGAGGCCGTGGCGGCACGGGTAGCGGCCGGTCATGAGCGCCGCCCGCGTCGGCGTGCACAGCGGCTGCGCGTAGAACTGTTCCAGCCGGACTCCTGAGGCGGCCAGATTGTCGATGACGGGCGTCTTGATATCGCTGCCGTGGTACCCCACGTCGCCCCAGCCGAGGTCGTCGATGAGGAAGAAGACGATGTTGGGCCGGGGCGCGGCAGAGGCGGCAGGCGGAGATTCGGCCGCCGCGGGCTGAGCCAGCAACGTTCCGATAGCCGATGCGGCTGCCCCGGCGGCTGTCCCTTCGAGGAACTCTCGACGCGAGATGGTCGTGGTCATAGGTCTCTCCGGTTGCTGCTGAGACGCATCAACCACATCAACATGCAGTATCTTTAACCGGGCGGCGCTGCTGCGTGGCACGAGGAATCCGCGGCTGTGGACAAAGGATGACCGTCATTTCCCCGCAGGTTTGGGCGCGTTGCCCTCCGTGTACAGGATGTGAATGTCGATGGTGCCCGAGCGGCTGGAATTGAAGCAGGTGCGTTTGTCGTCGGCGCAGTTGCCCTGATCCTTCTCGGCAATGAACCGCCCCCCGTCTCGTTCTACCTTGCAGGTCAGTGAAAGGACGGAGGTTTCCGCTCTTCGAAGCCCCGGAACCGCGAAAGGAGAAGCCACGAGAAAGTTACTGGTGTTCGCAGCGCTGGCTGCACTGCTGTTGGTGGTCGGTCCGATGCTGGTGGCATCGGCCGCAGAGGGCGGCAGAACGCATGCGCCGGCCGCCCCGGCCGCTGAGGCCGGCCATGTCCGTACGCCGCCGCCACCGATCGTTCTGACGCCCGAGCAGGAGGAGCAGTTGAAGGTCGAGATCGCCGCTTTCAACGATGCCCTCAGCAAACTCACGGCTAAGGCCAATGGGGTCCTCGGAGCGGAGACAGGTCCCAGGTATGTCCGCCAGTTCGTCAACAAGGCCATCCAGCCGGTCCCCACCGAGAACAGGCGCCACAAGGACGTCAAGTAATCCCCACTTGACTTGAGTATCCACATGCGGATGGGGTCGGAGGCGCGGCAACCGAGGCTTCCGGCGCCGCGACGGGCACATTCCATCCCAAGTCTGCTGTCCCTGTCACTTCCGGGCGGCGGCATCAAAGATGTAGAGGACGGCCTCGCCCGAGAACGGGGCCGTAAATTCTCGCGGTGCGCCGCCGGCCACGCTCTCGGCCGCGACGGCCTTATCGGCTGCCGGGTTGAACCACTCGACCGCCAGTGTCCCCCCGGCGGCCGAAAGGTCCACCGTCACCTTGCCGCCGTCGGGCAGATACACGAGGTACTCCGCCCCCTGCTTGGCGGCGCGGGCCAGGCAGTAGCCGGTGGAGGCGAGTTTCTCCTGCGGCGTCATGGCGGCCAGGTCCACGCGGCGGGCGTAGCGCAGGGCATGGCCCAGGGCGCGGCGGACGGGGTCCCACTTGTCGTCGGCCCGCGGGCCGAGGACCGCGCCGTCGTACGGGTCCATGAAGATCGGGTTCAGGCCACGCAGGAAACTCTTCCAAGCCCAGGCGGTGTTGCCGCCGATGCCCCACAGGTGGTCGGTGTCGGAGAGGATGACCTTGCGGCCGTCGGCGGGGGGCGGGTTGTCGCGATAGTTGAACCCTTTGGGAACGTCCGTGGTCGGATTCGGCGAGACCCAGTCGGCCGGGCTGTCGAAGAGCGTCTTGTTGCTGCCGCCCTTGTACTGAAACGTCATGCCCACGGGGTGCTGCTTCGGCCGGCCCTTCTCGTACTCATGGATAAAGTTAATCATGTGATACTGCCACTCGGTTGACGGGGGATGGTTCTCGTTGGAGATCTCGTAGAGGACGTTGTCAAGGTCGTTCACGGTGTCAACTACCTTGCGGACGTAGGATTCCTGGATGGCCGTGACGGCGGGCCGGACCAGTTCGTGGATCTCGACGGCACTGCCGTCGCCGTTTGCGTCGCCATCAATGCCGCTAATGTTGTTGGCGGCGTTGAAGGGGTGTCCCTTCCATGCTTCGGGGGCGAACTGCGTGACCCATCCCTCGAAGAGCATGACCGAGACATAGATGCCGCGGTCGCGGGCCGCAGCCACCCGAGACCGCAGCCGCTCGAAGTACTGTGCATCGTATTGCTTCAGGTCGAACTTGGGCTTGCCGTCGAGCGCCAGGCCCGGCCCCGTGCGGGCGTAAGGCAGCGGTGCGACGTTGTGAGTTTGGGCGGCTTGGGTACGGGTGGCCTTGGTGGTCCACACGACCGGTTCCCACGTCCACAAGCGGATGAAGTTATGGCCGTGCTTCTCCAGGAAGTCCAGGTATGCCGCGAAGTCAAACTTCGGCGGAGGATCGGCCGGGCCCATGTCCACAAGGTTCGGCCACGTGTGCGAACCCACCAGGAGGACCGCCCGGCCGTCCGGGTCGCAGAAGTACCGCGGGTTCTGGGGATGGACCTTCAGCGGCCCTGCGGCCGAGGCCGACTGTCCCGCGTAGCCTGCAACGGGCTTGTCCGCCGGCTTCTCCGGCGTGGCCTCGGCGAACGCGGAGGCACCGATGGCTGCGGCGCCGAGTGCGAGCGTGCCGGCCAGAAACTCCCGGCGCGTCAACGGGTCTTGAACTCCCACCTGGCAACCTCCTGTAGTGTTGCCTATCCCTCGCGGATTTCGCGTTTCGCGGTGTCGTAAATTTGCCTGCGGCCGGTGTCCGACGCCTTGACGGCCATGATACAGGCCACGGCGTCCTGGTATCCGGCCTCGATCGGTGCGAGACCCTGTTTGCGCGTGCGGATGCACTTCAGCCATTCCTGCCAGTGATTGAGCATCTCAACGGGCTTGACAGGGTTGCGGCCGCGGATGACGCCCCTGTTCTTGCTACCGCCCTCGGCCGTCAGGTAAGCCTCGCTGCTCCAACTTGGTATGTCGAACGAGCCCTGGTCGCCGAAGAACTTGAAACTCCTGCCGAAACTGTTCGCCAGGTTCTGCGAGTAGTTGACCATGAAACCTTCAGGGTAAATCCACGATGCCTCAACCTGGTCGGGACACGTGAACTTATGCTCGTCTTTCCACACGAACGTGCCGCTCTGGCAGACGGCGCTCGTCGGGCACCCGCAGCCCGTGATGTAATGCACCAGGTCGATGTAATGGACGCCCTGCTGCGGCACCGGTCCGTCGCAGAACTCGCGGTATCCGTACCATCCGCTGAACAGTTCGGCGCTGAAGGGCCGCATCGGCCGGTCCGCAAGGAACTCGGCCCAGTCAACATCTTTCTCATTCACTTCCTTCAGGTAATGGTACCACCACGGCTGCTCGGCGTTGCGGGCCTGCTCGATCCGGTGAACTTTGCCCAGGATGCCGGTCTTGTAGAGGTCGCGGCAGCCGGTCAGAACCGGAATGGCCCTCAGTTGCGTGCCGACCTGGCAGACGATATTTGCGGCCTTGACGGCGTCGCAGGCGGCCTTCATCTTCTGGAAGTCCGTCCCGATGGGCTTCTCGACATAGACGTCCTTGCCGGCCTTGGCGGCGGCCTCCAGTTGCGGAACGTGAACGTGGTCGGGCGATGCGATCAGCACCGCGTCCACGTCCTTCAGTTCCATCAAATCGCGGAACTTGCTGAACTGGCGTGGCTCGCGGCCGTACCACTCCTTGACGATGCCGGCGGCCTTCTCGCGTGCCACGCGCCACGGGTCGCACACTGCCGTGAACTCCACGTTCTCCTCTTTGTCGAACTTGTGGACCTCTGCCATGTGCGTTCCGAGGCCCCGCCCGCCGCAGCCGATCTGCCCGAGCGAGATCCTCTCGTTCGCCCCGACGATGCGGCCGTAACTGGCTGCCGACACGGCGAGCGTCGCGGCGGTTGCCGTGGCGCCTTTCAGGAACTGGCGGCGGGAACAGGTATCTGGCATGGCAAGTCCTCCTTTGCAGGATTGCAGGGCGCGGCACAACGGGTAATCATGTTTGCCTGATTGGAGGAACAAGTCAAGGCAGAAGGTGTGACGCAGTGCACCGACTGGCCCGCGGCGTTTGACTGCCGGTCATCAATGATGTATGATCGGTGTGCGGGAGCCCAAGGGCACGTCAGCGGGGCAGAGTTGCATGAACCCTGCAAGCATGCGGAGCATCGTCTTTTCGCTGGCCGTGGTGGCCAACGCGCTTCTGGCGGCGGGCGCGAAGACCTGTGATGACCCCGCAAGCGCGATCAAACATCCGGGGCCGGCCTCCACGAAGACCGCGCCGCCTGAGGCAGCGTCCCCCATGGTTCGGGTTGCGGGCATCGTGCTCAAGTGGATTCGCGGCGAGCGAGAGGCGAACTTCCGGCGGCTGGAGCCGCTTCTGCGCCAGGCCGCGGCCGGTGGGGCGCGGATCGTCTGCACCACCGAGTGTTTCCTCGACGGCTATGCCATCGCCGACAAGACGATTCCGCTGGAGACCTACCGCGCCCTCGGCGAGCGGATTCCAGACGGCCCTTATTGCCGCCGGTTGGCGGCCCTGGCGCGCGAGTTGAAAATCCACCTCGTCGCCGGCATGCTCGAAGCCGATGGCGACAACCGCTACAACGCCGCCGTCCTCCTGGGGCCCGACGGCAACCTGGTCGGCAAGTATCACAAACAGATGCTCGAACATGAATCGGTGCGGAACACCCCCGGTAGCAGCACGCCGGTCTTCCAGACGCCCTTCGGCCGCATCGGGCTGGTCATCTGCGCTGACCGGAGGAACCCGGACATCGTCCGCCGCATGCGCGAAGCCGGTGCGGATTTTTTCATCTGCCCTTCGGGCGGGATGTTCGGCCCCAAGTCGAACGACCCGATTCTCCAGGCGCGGTCCAGGGAGAACAAGGTTCATATCGTCTTCGTCCACCCGGCCGAATTCCTTGTCACCGGCCCCGACGGGTCAGTTCTCTTCCAGTCGGTTCTGGGCGACCGTCTCCTGATCCGGGCTGACGAGGTTGGCTCGTCGGCCGACCGGAACCAGGTTTTCTACTTTGACGTGCCCCTGCCGGGGTAGCCGCATGCAGCCTGCTATCCGGCTTCGGATGCCCTGCCGGCAGGTGAGCTTGGGCGTTGGCCGAAAAGAAATGCCTAACGAGATCATACCGTATTTAGAGATGTGCCGGCGCGAAGGCGTCAGCCTTCAGCGCGGGATGAATTACGAATTGCGGGACAATCATTCGGTAATTTTGATGTCAGTCCGCCCAGGAGCACCCTATGCCGATAGACTGGAGAATGACGGGGGCTACGCTGATCTATGAGGGACACGACGTACCCACCTCACGGGATAATCCTAGTCCGAAAACCGTGGACCAACCCGAACGAAGTGAAAATGGGAACCTGACGGAGAACGGTAAGTTCCACAAGGCAGCGCAAGAATATAAGGCCGGAAAGAGACCGCCAGAAAGAGTGAGAGTTTACGAGAAGATCAAGCAGGGCATTTGGTCATACAACGGCGTATTTCACTTGGATTCCTGGAAAGAAAAGTCTCACGCACGATATGTGTTCAAGTTCAAGCTGATCGCAGTGGAAGGCGAGGACGACTTCAGCATCCCAATACCGAGGCAATCACAGTCTCGGCGGATTATTCCAACATGGGTCAAACTCGACGTGTGGAAACGAGACGGCGGCAAATGCGTGCCGTGCGGCGCGACCGAAGACTTACACTTTGATCACATTATCCCGTACTCCAAAGGCGGATCATCGAATACACCGGAGAACATTCAACTGCTGTGCGGAAAACACAACATCCAGAAGCATGACAAGATAGAATGAACGGCCAACCATCGCTTGCAGTTTACGTCTTGCGCGCGGCGGGCAAGACGAAAGCGAAGCATAGCGTTGGACGGATAACTAATCCGCCCCTCCGCGGCAACCCGGCGGCGACTTGGGCGGGGGTTGCCGGCGGAAGGAGAATATCGACAGTCGATGGCAACGAAGCCCGTGTCTTCCTGGTTGGGATTAAGATGAAAACAATATTGAACGTTTGGCTGGTGACGGGCCTCTGCTTGGCGGCGACGCCCTGCCCTGCGGCAGAGAGTAAGGCCGCCCTTCCGCTGACAATCGTCAATTACTCCAGGCTGCCCGTCCACGCGACGGCGGTCACGCTCGACGAGAAGGATATCGCCGGCAAGTTGGGTCTGCCCGACGGCACGCCGCTCCACGTCCGAAGCGCCGACAAGGCCGCGACCATTCCGCTCACGCGCGGCACGGAGGAAGGCCGGCCGGTCATCCGGCTGTACGTCTCGCTCAGGCCGTCATCGCGGCTGGACCTGGTGGCGGAGCGGGCGGAGCAGTGGCCGGAAGACAAGGTGACCATGGCAACCTGCGAGCCGTCCGGGGCCAGCGCCGCGATGAAGAACGGTGTCCTCCGCGTGACGTTCGGCAAGACGGGCTGGAACCTGGCGTTCGACGCGGCCGAAACGGAGAAGACGTTCCTCGTCCAGGACGGCACGCTGGACTTCTGGATCGACAACCAGAACCGCGGACGAATCACCAACGCCGACCCCAAAGAAATGGGGCTGAGGCGCTACGCCAACGCCCGCCTGGAGAAGTGCGAGGCCACGGTCGGCCCCGACGGGCGGCCCTCAATCAGAATCGTCCGCCGGCTCGACGGCTTCGCCAAGGACATGACCGTCACCGAAACCTTCGAACTCGTGCCGGGGATGCCGGTCCTCATCTGCCGCATCCGCTGGCAGAACGACGGCGACGCCCCCCTGTGGGTGGCGTACGTCGGCAGCGGCGACGGGATCAGGGGGAAATGGGCGAAGCCCCTGATGGCGGGGCCGCTCATCGAGCGGAAGAAGTCCCCGCTCCAGGGCGACCTGAACGGCGGCGAGACCCGCCCCGCGTGGCTCCCGCAACTCTGCCGCATCAGCATGGAGTCGGCCTCAACGGGTTGCGGCGTGGGCATGACGACGCTTCTGCGCAACTCTCCGGGGATCGGGCAAGGGTCGATGATCTGGGGCTGCGGCGCATCAGGGTTCCAGTGCAATCTCATCGACCCGGTGCAAGGGCAGTTCCCGTTCCTCGTCAAGCCGCACGAAGCGCTGGACAACGGGTTTGCGTTTCTGGCCGCCCAGACGGAGACCGGCGTTTACCGGCAGACGGTGGAGTTGTGGACTGCCCTTTCGTCGGGCAAGCCGCCGCGGCCGACCCCGCCGTGCGCGGTGTTCGTGGGCCGAGAGGCCGTGTACGCCCAGACGGTGTCGGAACTTGGCGGCGCCGCCGGCGCAACGGACCTGCTTCAGACCGACGGGGCGGTCCGACGGGCGGCGCTTCGGATGGACTTCAACAGATACTTCGAGTGCCGGGTTTCCGTCCAGGCCGCATCGCCGCAGGACGCCGTCGAGGTCACGGCGCGGCCGCTGGCGCCCGGCAAGGCGCCCCTGGCGCTCCTTCGGGCCGACAAGCCGGGCGATTACGTGACCGACCTTAACAAGGGTTTCGGCAAGGCCGACGAGGTCGCGTTCGTGCTGGAGGCGAAGACGGGCGGGGCGGCGGAACTTAAAGGCCTTTCGATCGCCGAGGTTCTGCCGGTGGCGCCCGAAATGCTCTCGCCGGTCCCCGACGCCTCGTTCACCGACCTGGCGACCATGTTCCGCTGGAAGGCGATACCGCTGGTCGTCGATTACGATTTGCAGATGTCGCGCTCAGCCGACTTCTCCTCGCCCACCGACGTGCGGGTCACCAGCAGCCAGGATTACCCGTGGTACCTCGCGCCCGACGACCAACTGCTTGCCCCCGGCCGCTGGTACTGGCGCATCCGCGGCGTGAAAGGCGGCGTGCTGGGCCAGTGGTCTCAGCCGCGCAGCATGACCGTCAACAACGATCATGCGATCCGGCCCCTGAAGCGGCCGCTCTCGCCCGAGGCCCCGCTCTTTACGCTCGAGGCCACGCGGGTCCTGGACTTTACGACTTTCCATCCCGACGTGCCCGCCGACATCGCCCCGTACGTCGGCATCATCGCCGAGGGCTTCGAGGGCAAGGGCATCCCTGTCACCGACTTTGCGCGCGGCATGGAGAACCTGCCGCACGCGATCATGCTGCGCAGCCATTGGGTCGGCCTGGCGGACATCGAATGGCTTTGCCAGCATGTCCCGAACTTCATCGGCATCCAGGGCGGCGAGCACCTGAGCGACCTCTATCAGGACGCCAGTGACGGGCGGATGCGCTATGCCCACCGCCTGACCCGGATCTGCGCCAAGTACGGCATGATCTACCAGGAGGCCGACGGCACTTACAAGGACAACAAGTGGCAGGACCTGATGGACCAGCAAGGCGACTTCATCCGCCAGTATGGCCGGTACCTGGTCCTGACGCAGAAGAACAACATCATCCGCCGCCAGTTCTACTCGCAAAGTGCCGCGATGGGCCTCTGGCTCGGCGGCATCACGCACCAGCACGGCGCATGGGAGGACGGCGGCTTCTACTGGCAGAACGCCGGGTTCACCGGCCTGGGCCAATGCGCGGGGGAGCGCCGAGGGGTGCTGAGGACCATGCCCCGCATCTTCTGGGACCTCGTGTTCGTCATGGGCATCAGCCGCGGCTGCGCGATTTACAGCCTCGACGGCCAGACGCTCATGTTCAGCCCCAAGGAGGCCGAGAGGAGCCCCACCGGCCCCCTGCCGTCGGCCATCTGGGACACGACCGGCCGGACCACCGACACATTCAAACGCTTTGTCGTGCCGCTTGTGCGCGGCGTGGTCCGGCACGGCCTCATCCCCGCCAGGGAGCAGGTCCTCCAGAACATCAAGTTGGCGGTATATAACGATAAGAAGGTCGAGGGCGATGCGAAGGCCTGGCCCTACTACGTGGAGTACGGCCCGCTCTACAGCGCGACCTACGGCTTCCGCAAGATGGGCAACATCGACGGTCAGTTGTGGGAGTTCTTCCCGAACACCGGACGCTACTACTACATCCCCGCCCTGCCTCAGGGCAACGAGCCGCTCGGCCCGGGTATCAGGAACGTGCCCCTGTCGGAGTTGCAGGACGTGGCGCGGGTAAAGCAAGTTTTCGATGGCGCTTACCCCCAGTGGTACGAGGGCGATGCGCTTGTCTGCCGCATCGGCGATACGCTGACCATCCAGAACTCCCGCGAGAACGAAGATGCGACGGAATCGTACTCCGTGCCGCTGGGCGGCGGCTGGCTGAAGAGGCTCTCGGGCAAGGTCGGCCCGCACGCCTACCTCGTCGGCAAGATCGAAGACCAGGGCCGCCGGCTGTGGTTCCAGGCCAACACCGAGTACCCCGAGCGCGACACGGAGGTCTCGATCCTCTGCTCTCGCAAGCCCGAGTGGCAGGTGGAGCCGGCGTCGGCCGCGAAGGAAGCCGCGTGGGACGAGGCGGCAAAGAGCCTGAAACTCCGCCTCTCGCACCAGCAGGGGGCGGTAGAGGTAACATTGCGGTGAGAATCAAACGAAGAGAATTCGTCTTGCTTGCCGGTAGCGCGATCGCGGGGCTGCCGCTCGCCTCACGGGCATCCGACAAGCCCGCTGGAAAGGCCGCGGCCCAGGGGCTAGAAACGGTTCAATCTCCGGACGGCAGGATAAGAGTGGACATCGCGTTGAAAGGCAATCAGCCCTGCTGGAACGTTACATACGGCGGCAACAAGTTCATTGAGAGCGGCCTGCTGGGGATTGAATTGGGCTCTGATGATTTCACCGGCTCCTATGCCCTGATCGGGACCGAACGAGCGGTGGGCAACACAACCTGGAAACCGGTGTGGGGATCCTTGAGCGAGGTCAAGGACCACTACAACGAGTTGACCGTCAAACTTCAGGAAACCGCCGGTCGCCGGCGCATGTTCCACGTGGTGCTGCGAGCCTATAACGAAGGCGTTGCGTGCCGGTATCACTTCCCGGCGCAGCCGAATCTCGGCGAGTTCACCATCAAGAAGAGGCTCACCGAGTATAAATTCGGAAGCAATCATACCATCTACCAAAATCGCAACTACGAGTACGGAACGGTACATATTGATAACATATCCAGGAGCGAAGGGAATGTGACCGTTGACGTCGGGCAGGGGAATTTCGTCTCCCTCACCGATGCCGACCGCGGCAACTTCTCCATAACCAACTGGACGAAGAAAACCGGCAGTTCGGGCACGATCATGGGCGTCATGCATTCCCCCGCCGCGGGCACGGCCCCGTTCAGCACATCGTGGGAAGTGATCATCATCGGCGAAACCGCCGCAAAACTCTATGAGAACCGCCATATCGTGGAGAATCTGAATCCGCCCTGCGCCATTGCCGACACCTCCTGGATAAGGCCCGGCCAGGCCATCTGCCAGGTCCGCAACACGCGGATGGTGACGAGCGAACTCAAGAGACTGGCGGACTTCGCCTCGGCCCATAACATTGAGTACCTGGAGATTGACCACTCATGGAGCGGCGCCGAGACGAAATGGACGCAAGAGGAAGTACAATTCTTTGAAGCGAATAAATTGCCGTTCTGGAATGACAAGCCGGAATGGCGAAAGAATATCGGCGGCAACCCGATGGCCTGCGCCAAGGGATGGGTCCCCTTCCGCCCGAAGGCCGATTCCGGCGGCAACTTCGTGGACCTGGATATGCCGGAACTGGTCGCCTACGCCAACGGCCTTAACCCCAAGGTGGGGATATGCGTCTATGTCCGCGGCGCGGTCCTCAAGGAGTTCGGCGGCGAGCACGCGATCGAGGACGTCTTCGCCCGCTACGAGAAATGGGGCCTGGCCGGAGTCAAGGCCGGGTTCGTTCCCCCGTCTTCGCAGTACAACGAGCGGATGATCGCCTACATGGTCCGGAGGGCCGCTGAGCACAGGCTCATCATGGTCATCCATGACGCCTACTATCCCGGCGGACTGATGCGAACATACCCCAACCTGGTGAACGTAGAGGGCGTGGCCGGAGAGGAGGCCGAGCATTCCATCGAGGGCAAGACTAAGGGGCTTCATGATGTAATGCTCCCCTTCACCCGCGGCCTGATGGGTCCCTTCGATTACACGCCCGAGATCTATATGAAGAACAAGACCCATTGTCACCAGGTAGCCATGCTGGGGGTGTATCACGGCCGCGTGTCCATTCGCGGCGGAATGCGGCAGTGGTCGCCGGGCGGCGAGGGGGGCGCGGAAGTCGAATTCCTCGATAAGTTGCCGGGGCTTTTTGATGAGATGAAGGTCGTCACCAGGCTGGGCGAGTATGTCACCGTGGCGCGACGCAAGGGCAACAACTGGTATGTCGCAAGCATGTCGGATTCAAACCCGCGCTCGTACAACCTGCCGCTAAACTTCCTCCGCCCGGGCGCGACCTACAATGCCGGCATCTACAGCGATGTGGCCGGGAAGATGGAGGCTGCCCATTCCCGCCGGAGCGTGTCCTCAACTTCCGTAATCCCGATCACCATGGAGCCCAACGGGGGACACTTAATGATCATCGAAGACGCCAGTGGCGCGGCGGCGGCGGAACCGGCACCCCACGCGATGGTGCTCTGGTACTCTCGGCCGGCGGAGAAGTGGACCGAGGCCCTGCCCGTGGGCAACGGTCCGCTGGGCGGCATGGTCTTCGGCGGTGCGGCCGAAGAACGCATCCAACTCTAGGAGGACAGCATCTGGGCCGGCCAGCCGCACTACAATCCGACCCCGAAGATGCGGGAGAGCCTCCCCAAGAGTTCAGAGGCTGCTGTTCGCGGGGGACTACGCCGAGGCCACCCGACTCGCCTCCGACACGATGACCACCCCCAAGGACCCGCGGTACGGCAACTATCAGCCGCTCGCGAACCTGCATATTGCCATGTCGGGCATCGGCACTTCGTTCGATCAGTACCGCCGGCAACTGGACCTAGATAGCGCCATCGCCGAGGCGACTTTCCGTGTCGGCCAGACGACCTATTGCCGCCACGTGTTCGTCAGCGCCGTGGACCAGGTGCTGGTGGTTCGCCTGACGGCGGATCGCCCGGGGCAGGTCACATGCTCTGTGAGGCTGTCGCGCGAGAAGGACGCGCAAGCGGTTGTTCGGGGCGCCGACCGCCTGGTCATGACCGGCCAGACGCCCTATGGCGGGGTGCGATTCTGTGCCGCGCTTCTCGCCCTACCGGAGGGAGGCAGGATACAGCCCGCTGATGGTGCGCTGCGGATCGACCAGGCCGATGCCCTCACGCTGCTCGTGGCGGCCGACAGCACGTTCTGGCGCCCCGACCCGGTGGCGTCTGCGCTCGGTCAACTCGACCGCGCCGCGAAACGCTCCTACGGCGAGGTCCGGGAGGCCCACCTCAAGGACTACCGGGCGCTCTTCCGGCGTGTCGCGCTGGACCTGCCCCCCGGCCCGGCCGCGGACAAGCCGACCGATGTGCGCCTGGCGGCGTGGAAACAGGGACAGGCCGACCCGCAACTGGCTGCGCTGCTGTTCCAGTACGGGCGGTATCTGCTCATCTCCAGTTCACGCCCCGGAAGCCTGCCGGCCAACCTCCAGGGCATCTGGAACGAGAGTTATGCCCCGCCGTGGTTCAGCGATTACACAATCAACATCAACGCCGAGATGAACTACTGGCCTGCCGAAACCTGCAACCTGCCCGAACTGACCGAGCCGCTGTTCGACCTGATCGAACGTCTGCGCGAGCCCGGCCGGCGGGCCGCGCGCCAGCGCTACGGTTGCCGCGGCTGGGTCCTGGGGATCCGTACGCCGCCCTGGGCGCTCTCGGAGATGCGGGCCTCCGCCAGCCTCCTGTGGAGCGATGCGGCGGCATGGCTGTGTCAACACCTGTGGGAACACTACCAGTTTGCCCCCGACCACAGGTTCCTCGCGGACCGCGCGTATCCGGTGCTGAAGGAGACGGCCGAGTTCTACCTCGACTTCCTGCTGGAGGACCCGCGGCGCGGGTGGCTGGTGTGTGGCCCGTCCACGTCGCCCGAGAACCAGTTCATCGGACCGGATGGCCAGAAGTACGCCATCTCCATGGGACCGACGATGAGCATGCAACTGGTGCGCGACGTCTTCAACGAATGCATCCAGGCCGGCGAGATTCTCGGCCTCGACGAGGCGTTCCGCGCGAAGGTCGCGGCCGCCAGGGCCCGCCTGGCCCCCATGCAGGTCGGCAGCCGCGGCCAATTGCAGGAATGGCTGGAAGACTACCAGGAAGCCGAGCCGCAGCACCGGCACGTGTCGCACCTTTACGGGCTGCATCCGAGCAACCAGATCTCGCCGCTGACGACGCCCGACCTTGCGGCCGCGGCCCGCAAGACGCTGGAACTTCGCGGTGACGGGGGCACCGGCTGGTCGAAGGCCTGGAAGATCAACTTCTGGGCCCGGTTGCACGATGGCGACCGCGCCCATAAGATGCTTGGCGAGTTGCTGGCGGGGAGCATCCTGCCCAACCTGTTCGATACGCATCCGCCGTTCCAGATCGACGGCAACTTCGGGGCCACCGCGGGGATCGCCGAGATGCTCCTTCAGAGTCATTGCGGCGAGGTCCACCTGCTGCCCGCGTTGCCGGCAGCGTGGCCCGACGGCCGCGTGCAAGGCCTGCGGGCCCGCGGCGGCTGGGGGGTGGACATCCAGTGGCAAGGCGGCCGCCTTCAGCAGGCGACCCTGCGGGCGAGCGCTGGCGGCAAGTGCAAGGTCCGCTACGGTCAGACCGTCAGGGAACTGTCGCTGGCGGCCGACGAAGTCCGCGTGCTGGACGGAGCCCTGCGGCCCGTCGGGAATTGAGGAGATGCGCCTGCCTCTCGCTCGGCCAGGAGCACTGCAAGGCGTTCAGGAGGTGAGCATATCTACCGCGACGGGGCCCTGACCACGATGTGGATGCCCTTGGCCGCGTTGAACCAGACCCGCACTGCGTCCGGCGACAGCGCCAGCGTGCCCGCGAAGGACGTAACCAGTGGCCGTCCTGCTTCACAACGATTTGCGCGGCCCTGCCGCGGCGAGCGGCGGAGAGCACAGGCGATTCCCCTCTCCTATGGCGCGGTCTTGATCCGCCACTCGTACACGCCGGCCGAACGCCGCTCCTGGCACTGGACCTCCAGGCGCATGGCCGACGTCATCACCGGCTCAAAGGTAACGACGTTGAACTTGTCCACCTCGGTGCCATAGCCGCTCGGATTCTTCACTTCTTTCCATTCGTCGCCGTCCCTATAGAGCAGGCACCACGACTTGGGCGCGCGGCAGTCGGCGTTGGCCGGCGTCTCGTCAAACCAGTACACTTCGCAAGCGACGACGGTCCGCTCCCCGTCGAGGTTCTGCTGGACCCACTGCTTCTTGCCGAACTGGGACCAACTCCACCACGTAAATCTCGGCGTCTTCAGGTCGTAGGAACTGCTTGGAATCTTCCCGTCGTTGATGGCCGAAATGGGGTCCGCCGCCCGTTGGAACGAGGCCATGGGCGGGGGCGGAGGCGCCCAGGCGTGGGCGGTCGGCTCGTCGCCGATGACCGGAAAGGCTGACAGGCGCAGCCGCGCGGCCCCCATCGGCACCAGCGTGACCGTCTCCACCGGCTCCGTGGACTTGACGGGGCTGGGCTGAAGTCTATCGACCAGCCCGACGTAGTCTTCGCGCCAGGTCGGGATCTTCCGGGCCTTGGCCTTCAGTTCTACAGGGGCGTCGTTCAGGGCAAACGGCTGGCCTGATTTCGGCCACGGCTTTCGCACAATTTCGATAGAGGCGGCCGGGTTCTTCTCGTCCAGCACCAGGCCGTAGTTCCACGGCGTTGTGGGAAGGATTTCCCAGGCCGGCCACGCGTCCGTTCCGCCGGCCCGCACGTAGTTCTCTCCGATCCTCAGCGAGAAGGTGACCGGCCCCAGATTCACCGAGGCGCTATTCTTGTTCTTCTCCCACCGGGTCACGGTGATGTCCATGGGCAGAAGCAGGCGCACCTTGTCGCCGCCGGTCCACAGGCGGTCGATGACAAGGTAGGAGAGCGGCCGCCCTTCCCCGCGGAGTTTCCTGCCGTTGACCTCGACCTGCGGATCACGGCACCACGCCGGCACACGCAGGTACAACGGAAACCGCGCCGGGGCGGACAGCGTCACAGCGAGGTCCACGGCGCCGTCAAACGGGTAGGCCGTCTCCTCCTTGATCGTGACTTCCGCGCCCCCACCGACCTTGGCGCGGACCTCGCATGGTGCATAGAAGACAGCCGCCAAGCCATCGCCTGGCGTCGCCTGCCAGAGGTTCTCGGCAAAGCAGGGCCAGCCCATGCCGACGTTGTGCTGGCAACAACGATGGTCGTGCGGGTTCATGACCTGCATCGGGCCGCCGTCGGCCAGTTCCGGCTCCTTGCTGCGCTTGTCGGAGTTGACCTGGTTGGGCGAGGTCAGGTACCGGAGGGCCTTCAGGTCGGCCGTCATGGTGGCCGGCAGCGTGTTGATAGCCGCGTTCTCGCAGCGGTCGGCCCACTTCGGGTCGCCCGTGATCCGGAGTAGGACGATCTCGGACTTCATCATCTCGACCACGCCGCAGGTCTCGATGGCCTGTCGCGGGTCGGTGTATCCGGGCCGGGCGAACTCGTCGCCGCCGAACATGCCGCCCGGCACCTGCCCATAGATGCCGAAGATGCTCTCCCAGTTCCGCACGCTCGCCTCCAGGTGCTTCGGGTCGTGCGACTGCTGGTAGAACTGGGCGGGTTTGCGGAACCCCTGCGAGAAATCGACGTTATGGCAACCGGTGACCGTGTTCATCCAACTGGCGCCGCAGCGCTGGAGTTTCTCGGCCAGGTTGAGGAGCCACTTTTCATCCGTGCGGTTGTAAAGCCAATAGACGCTGGCCATGTTGTCGCCGCCGCGCGGGACTTGCCAACCGCTCGCGAAGAACTCCTTGTCGGGAATCGTCAACTCCCACCGAAAGTAGCGTGTCATGAGGTCGATGACCCGCTTGTCGCCGGTCGCCTCGTGGTACGTCTGGAGGGCCGCAAGCATCGACATGTTGGGCATGAGGTCGGGGTGGCCCTTGCCCTCGTGCAGGTTGGCGCGCGGGCCGAAGTAGCCGTCCTCGCGCTGGCTGGCCAGAAGGGCCTCGATGAACGGCTTCGTCTCCGCCACGAGACGCTGGTCGCCCAGCACGTAGGCCAGGGCGCAGAACCCGCGGAACCAGTAAGGTAATTCCTCCCAGCCGCTGTGGCCCTTGCCTTCGGGGCTCAGCCACGCGTTGTCCTCCTTACGGCAGAAACGGCTGATCTCCGTGAGGTGGCCCGTGAAGCCGTCGGCCTCAAGTTCGAGTTGTTTGCGGACCCATCCCTGCGGCCGGATGGCGCCGGTGGGCAGTTTGATCAGGGGGCTCGGCAAGAGCGGCGGCCGGTTGCCCGCATAGTGGTCGTTCGGCGGCGCCACGGCGGGCCGGTCCACCACCGTGATTTCTTCTTGCGCCGCCTCGAGCGACGGCGCCAGGCACGCCAGAACCCCGACCGCCAGGATCAGCCGCGCGACCCGCATGCCGCAGGCTCCTTTGATGATGGTCCGTCGCATCGTGGCACGCCCGCCCCCGGGCGTGCACAGCCGGGGGCGGCTGTGCCCCCCGCTTCAGTTGCCCAGGCACATCACCTTGCCATCCACCGTGGACACATACAGCCTGCCGCCCGCGGCCGCAAGGCCGTCCCAGGTGGCCATGTCCAGTTTTATCTCGGCGAGTTTCGTCCCATCTTCGGTTCGGTGCACTGTCAGGAGGCCCTTGGGCGTGACGACGAAGAGGTGCTCGCCCGCAACCAGCATCGCCCGGTTGAACGCCTGTTTGCCGTCGGCCGACTCCACGGCCCACCGCGTGCCCGTACGGAAGATCTTGCCGCTGGCATGCAGGAAATCGGCCTTCGTGTCGGCCTCGGACACCTGAACCCAGTCGGCATTAAAGGGCTTGGCCTTGTCGAAATCGGTCCGGAACAGTTTCGACATGCTGGGCACCGTGCTGAAGACCGATGCGCCCCGGAAGACCGCCGGCGGCGACTGGAGCCGCGCCGCACAGTAGCGCCACGCCGTCCGCGGCACGTATGCGCCGGTCTCCTTGACGTAGTAGAAACCGCTGGTCTTCCGGAGATCGACCTTGCCTGTCTTCGGGTCGAAGGCGCAGCGCGAAACGGCCACTGCGTCGCCGTCCCTGACCATCAGGTCAAAGGGACGGTACTCCAGCGGCCTGATGCACCGCCAGGGGTCGCTGTCGGGGCGGGTCTTGCGGGGCTCCCACGGGTCGGGCCAGGGGTCGGCAAAACCGAGGTTGTCGAACTTGCTCTGCCACACGACCTCGCCGGTTTCGGGCCTGAAGCAGACGACGCGAACACCGCCGTCGGCGTTGGGGTGCAGTCCAGCGGCCACGTAGGCCAGACCGTCGGTTACAAGAACGCTGCCCGGCACCGGCCACGGCGATTCAAGTTGCCCGTGGCTGACGATCCGCCGTTCGTTCGGCGCCACGCGCAGTTTCCAGACAAGCGCGCCGTCGGCGGCGCGGAGGTTGTACACCCATCCATCGCGGCAGCCCACGAGGCACATCCCCTTGTGGACCGTGGGCGGGCCGTCGATGCGGCCGCCGGCGATGAAGTGCCACCGCTCCTGGCCGGTACGGGCGTCAATCGCCAGCAGCCGGTGCGTGTCGGTGTGCGCGACGAAGACCAGGCCTCCGGCGATCGTGGGTGCAGTGACGCGGCCGGCCGCATACGGGTTGTCGGACCATTCCGACGTCAGCGTGCGCGTGTAGTCCGGCCCGCCGACCGGGGCCGTCCAGAGGACCTGGAGATCTGCCGGCACGGTCACGTCCGTGCCGCCGCTGCGGTAGGCATCGTGGCGGAACATCGGCCACTCCGCGGAGTAGTCGGCCTCCTGCGGCGCAGCGGGCCAGGCCGGACCTTTCACCAGTTCCGTGCTGTCCTGCGGCTTGTCCTTGCCGGGGGGCGCCAGGCACACGTTGCCGTCGAGCATCGGGAAGCAGGCGCAGTGCTTGGGGAACGTGTAGATCATACCGTTGGCCGGCAGGTAGCCTTCGCGCGAGGTGTTGCATGCACCGCGGGTAATCTGATTGGAGGTCTGCTTGCGGGTTTCGAGGTCGGTGAAGTTGAGTTGTCCGTTGATGTAGAACCGGTCGGTCAGCACGGGCGGGTAGCAGTGGCCGAATCCGCGGTCGCCCACGAAGTTGGCCTTGAACGTGGCGGCGGGCGTGGCGAAGTCGCCGACGCGATACATCGCCAGGCTCAGCCCTTCGCGCGTCATCGTCTCGGTAAGGAGATTCCCCTTGTACCAGAAGCCGCGGAAGAACTCGCCGTGCCGTGCCGACGACGCGAGTTTGAAGAGCCTCTGGACCTCCTCGCCCGTCTTGGCCGAGATGACCGCAAGGCGGAAGCGATCCTTCTCCTGGAGTTCCGGATGGGCCGCATAGAATTCGCGCCAGTTGTTGGGCGGACGGACCTCGTACACAATGTGGTCGTAGCCGAAGGCCGCCAGTTCGGTGCGCCGGGCCCAGTCGTACTCCTTCTGCCAGAGCGCGCTGCCCGTGGCGAGGTCCCGCGCCGATATCTTGCCAACCGTCGCGCCGCGGCGGTCGTTGCCCTCGATGTAGAAGACTGCGCCGGGGCTCGCAAGGATGTTCTGCGGCATGTCTGCCGCTTGCTTCCACAGAAGGCGGCCGGTCTCGGCGTCGAGCGCTCGGACCGAGTCCTTCCCGGCGACGACCAGCGTGTCGGTCCCGGACGTCCCGCCGTCCACCACCAGCGCCACGATGGGAGCGCCGGCCTCCTCATAGACCTTTACCGGCCGGCCGGTGGCGGCATCGAGGGCCTTGAACTTCCCGTCTTCGACCAGGGCATACACCCGCTCGCCCTTGGCCACGATCAGGCACGCCACCTTGACGACCCATTCCCACTCGAACTCCTGGCCCTTGCGCAGCCGCGCGCTCCAAAGGGGAAGGCCGTTGTAGGCGTCGCGAGCGGTGAGGACGTCGCGGTCCTGTGAGAAGAGCCTGCCGCCGGCGAGCACGACGTGGGCGCGTTCGCCGATGGCGCCGGACGAGGCAAGCCACTGGACGCCCTCGGGCACATCCACCACCCGGTCGCCGGACACGGCATTCCGGTCGGGGCCGTGCCGCCAGTGTGTCCACTCGTCAACGCCCTGCGGGCGCGGCTTGACGGTTGCCGCAAACTTCCCGGTCGCCGCGGCGACCCGCACGAGCATCTCGCCGCCGGGCCGGAGCACGCGCAGACGCTCGGCTTCCGTGGCTTTGCCGGGGTCGGTCACAACGAGGAGCGATACGAGATTGTCGGCATAGGGCAGCGTGTCGGCGTTCCATCGCTCGACGGACGCCCTGCCGTACAGCCCTTTCGCCGTGAGCGCCTGGCGCGCGGCATCCACGGCGGCGGCATCCGCCGAGAGACAATGGACGAGGAACGTGCCGTCGCCGGCGATGGCCGCGGCCAACTCGGCATCGGCCGAGCCAAGCACCACGCACAGGCCGCCCTTGATCCGCGAAGCCTGGATCGCCTGCTCAACCCCCGCCTCGCCCCGCG
Organism: uncultured Anaerolineales bacterium; assembly: GCA_964353455.1. Taxonomy (GTDB): domain Bacteria; phylum Planctomycetota; class Phycisphaerae; order FEN-1346; family FEN-1346; genus CAYGWP01. The sequence continues at coordinate 12,576 of CAYGWP010000090.1, read as the reverse complement.
CGGTTCCGCAGGCCGCGAGCCCCAGGAGGACGCAAGCCGCCTGCGCCAACAGGGTAGTAGCACGGAATAATAGGGGACGCTCCCCTATTTCCGAAAACTTACCCCCGAAACATTGGCGTTTTCGCCCTGTATTGGCCGAAATAGGGGAGCGTCCCCTATTATTCCATCGCGTGTCGCACACTTCATGCACCTCCAAGGATTGGCGATGGTCGCGCTGGAGCGCCCAGAGTTGACCGGCCAAGAGGCCAACTGTCGGAACCAGGAATCGGCGCATAATCGCCTTTCTCTTCGGCCTCGAGACCCTGCCGTTACCAGGAAACCGTCTGTCCAATGCCGAGCCGCATGGCCCGGTCAAGTGCCTCCATGGCGGCCACGGCGTCCTGCACGGCAACGCCTACGGCCTTGAACAAGGTGACGTCGGCGGCGCAAGAGCGTCCTGCCGCGCGTCCCAAGACGAGTTCGCCAAGTTCGGCCAGGATATGGTCTGCGGTTATGGCGCCCTGGCGGATGGGCTGGATGAGGTCGCCCGCCTCATGCAAAGCCGCCTCGCGGCTGTCAACAAAGACCCGTGCACGGACAACGGTCTCCGTCGGAACCTCCCGCACGTCGGGCTGGTAAGAGCCCACGGCGTTGATGTGCACGCCCGCCGCGAGGTCGGTATCCGCGAAGACGGGCGTGCGCGACGTGGTCGCCGCACAGATGACGTCGGCCTCGGCCACGGCTTGCCGCGGTGTGGAGGCGGGACGGATATCGGTCGCCGCGGCGACCATGTCCAGGATAAAGGCTTCTACCGCGGCCGGATCCGGATCGTACACCCAGACGGTCTCGATGGGTCGGACAGCACACACGGCCTGTAATTGCGTGCGAGCCTGAACTCCCGCGCCAAGCATGGCCGCCGTGCGGACGCGCGGCCGCGCCAGAAGGTCTGTGGCCAGCCCGCTTGCGGCGCCGGTCCGGATGGCGGTCAACGCGGCCCCTTCCAGAAGCGCCAGCGGCTGCCCCGTGTCGGGCGAGAGCACCAGGACCGCCGACTGAATGCGCGGCAGGCCGCGACCGGCGTTGCGGTCGAACAGCGACACGACCTTGACCGCCAGCGACTGCCCCTCGGCATCGTCCACGAATGCAGGCATGACCAGGCTGACGCCGTCATGCTGCCGGATTGAAATTTGCGATCGCATGGGCACGATGGCCCGACCGGCAGAAAGCGCTGCGAAGGCCCGCCTCATGGCCTTGATGGCAGCGTCCATCGGCAGCGCCTGCCGTACGGCAGCGGCATCCAGAACCAGCATGGTATGTCCTTTACACTGTGTCGGGAGAACTCACCGTCAGCCCGCCGTCGCGTGCAATGGCAACCCGGTCGCCGTCTTTCAGCGAGTGGAAACCATCTTCGGGCAACACCAGGATGGGCACCGACCTGCCGTACAGTTCGTCGGCCACGATTGAGCCGAGGGCCAGAATCGGGTCCGTCTTCAAGAGGAGGATGGCGGCGGGGGCCGTGCCGAGGCGGATACCCTCCAGCAGGGAGGCGCTGCTCGTGCTGGAGCCCTTCCCTGCGGGGAGGACAAACACCCGCCCCGTGACGATCTGGCCAGAGCATTCGTGCCGCCGGTCCACGATTTCGCCGGTCCTCGGGTTGAAGCCGCCCCAGAAACTGAGCGGTTGCCGAGACACCAGCGCCCGCCCCTCCGCAGAACCGGAGACAAGGACTCTGCCGATCAGATGCCGGGTCATCGGCGACCCTCCCGCCGCACGCGGCCCTCGACGGCCGAACGGACGCAGTCGGCGAGGCTCCCGAAGGCCACCTTCACGCCGAGTTCGCCCGGCGCATAGTACGCACACTTCCCGGAGTTGGTCATGACAACCCGCGTCCCCGGCGCGACCATCGGGGTGTGGAACATGCACGTGTCGAGCGTGATGCGAACGCCGAAATCCGTGAGCGGCGCGGGCAAGCCGCTCCGCTCAAGCAGCGCGTGTGCCTGCGTGGACGTGATCACGATGAACTGGCAACGCGACTTGCCTGGCGCGAGGCGGACCTGTTCGGCCAGTTGGCGGAACTCGGCAAAGGAGAAATGCGGGCAGCCCAGGAGGACGACGTCCAGCGACGCCCCCTCGTCGGCGGTCGAAAGATCGGCAGCGGCAGCGTCCAAGTCCGCGGGACGGACCTCGATGGTCTCTTCCGGCCGGCCGCCCTGGAAGGCGTCGGCCGCGGTCGGCGCCTCAGGGGTCAGGCCGACGGCATGGAAGATCGCCACCGCGCCGGAAGAGGCGGCCGCGGCGCCCAGGGCCTTCAACTGGTCGTCCGTCGCATCCGGCGGCAGGCCTTCGATGACGGGGATCCGGTCGGTCGCCGCGGCGACCCCAAGAAAATGCCCGAATGCGGGCCAGAACGTCTCCTCGCGCAGCCGGCTAAGGCCGAAGTCCACCAGGCGCACCAGCAGTTGCCCCCTGCGGTTCTCCTTCAGGTGCAGGCCCTGGCGTGGGACGCGCCCGGTGATGGCGGCACAGATGTCGATGTAGTCACCGTAGCGCTCGGTCCTCGCGCCGAGGACGGAGTTGGCATAGACTACCGCGTTTGATTCCCCCCAGGCGATCTGCTGGCCGAACCGCGGCGTCAGGTATCCCTGGTAGGGGGCGCACGTCCAGGTCGGGATGCACCCCATGTCGGTATAGGCCCTGGCTTGACGAATGGCCCTGGCTGCGAAGTCCTCGGGCACGCCGAACGCCCTCCAGTTCTGGAGGTCCAGGGGTCCCATGTTCAGCGTGGTGGGGATCGAGACCTTCGCACCGCCGGAGGCCAGCGTCTCGGCGAACTCCAGGCTGGCGTCGCTCAGGAATCCGCATCCGTCGATATGAGCCTGGGTGACATCCAGCAGTTCATCGGCACCGAAGACCTCCGCCATGCGCACCATGATCGACATGGCCAAGCGAGTCCCTTCGCCGCTTCGGCCCTCGAGCATCTGACGGTCGCGATCGGTCAAGCGGATCGTCATGGGGCGCCGCCCCCGCCCTCCGTACTGGCGGGTGCCGCCGGCGCGCCCTCAACTTGAGGGGACGCGTGCTCCGTCCGGCTGATGATCTCTTCCTGGAGTTCGCGCGACAGATCGCAGAAGTAGTCGCTGTAGCCGGCCACGCGGACGATCAGGTCGCGGTGGGCCTCCGGCTCGGCCTGGGCCTTGCGGAGCGTCTCGGCACGGACCACGTTAAACTGGACGTGGTGGCCGTCCATCTTGAAGTACGCCCGGATGAGGTGCGCAAGTTTCTCGATGCCTTCGCAATCGGCCAGGAGGGCCGGCGTGAACTTCATGTTCAGAAGTGCCCCGCCCGTCTTGATGTGGTCCATCTTGGCGGCCGACTTGAAGACGGCCGTCGGCCCGCGGCGGTCTGCGCCCTGCACAGGCGAGATTCCCTCCGACAGCGGCAAGCCGGCCTTGCGCCCGTCGGGCATCGCCCCGGTGACCGAGCCGAAGTATATGTGGCTGGTGGTGGGGAGCATCTCGACGCGATACCGGCCGCCCTTGGTGTTTGGCCGCCCGTCAACCTCGTCAACAAGGGCCTCGAAGGCCCGGACGGCAAGTGTGTCGGCGTAATCGTCGTCGTTGCCGTACTTGTGGGTGCGGTTGACGAGGCGCTGCCTGAGAATCTCGTCGCCGTCGAAGTTCGCATCGAGCGCCTTGACGAGGTCGCCGAGGCCCATGGCCTTATCGTCAAAGACCGTCTGCCTGACGGCCGCAAGGCAGTCCGTCAGGCTTCCGATGCCTACGAACTGGATATAGGAATTGTTGTAGCGTGCGCCGCCGGCGTTGTAGTCCTTGCCCTTGCGGATGCAGTCGTCGGTAATGACCGACAGGAACGGCGCGGGCATCAGGCTGGCGTACATCTGCTCGATAATCTGGTTGCCGCGCATTTTGACGTCGATGAGGTGGTGAAGTTGCGTGCGGAAGGCCGCAAAGAAGTCGTCGAAGGACCGGAAGGAGTCCGGCGCCCCGCCAGTACGTAGGGCGGGTCGTTTTCCGGTGCGCGGGAGCAAGCCGCCGTGAAGCGTCAGTTCCAGCACCTTCACGAGGTTGAAGTAGCCTGTCAGGATGTACGCCTCCTTGCCGAAGGCGCCCGTCTCCACGCATCCGCTGCACCCGCCGGCGCGGGCGTCCTCCAGGGACTTGCCTTGCCGCAACTGCTCCTCGACCACGGCGTCGGTGTTGAAGACCGAGGGGAAGCCGTAGCCCTTTCGGATGACCCGCAGGGCGTGCGTGAGGAGGGCGTTGGGCGTCTTGCGCGACAGTTGCAGATTGGTGCCGGGTTGCAGGAGGTGCATCTCGTCCGCGATGTCCAGCAGGAGGTGGGAGATCTCATTTGAGCCGTCGGAGCCGTCGGCCAGCAGCCCGCCGATATTTATGTTGGCGAAGTCCGTGTACGTGCCGCTCTCGGCCGCCGTCACGCCCACCTTGGGCGGCGCGGGGTGGTTGTTGAACTTGACGAAGAACGCCTCCAGCAGTTCCCGAGCGGCCTCCGGCGCGAGAGTCCCGTCGGCAAGACCCTTGCGGTAGAAAGGCAGCAGGTGCTGGTCCAGGTGGCCGGGGCTGAAGGAGTCCCAGCCGTTCAGTTCGGTGATGACAGCCAGGTGGCAGAACCAGTAGTACTGGAGCGCCTCGTGGAAATTTCGCGGGGCGTGGGCGGGGACGTGCGTGCAGACGTCGGCAATCTTCTCCAGTTCCGCCCTGCGCCGGGGATCGCGCTCCTCGGCCGCCTGCTTCAGGGCCAGCGCCGCGTGGCGCCGGGCGAACAGGATGACGGCATCGCAGGCGATATCCATGGCCTGGAGTTGCTCCCGTTTCGCCCAGGCCTCGCTTTCGCCGAGCCAGTCGAGACCGGCAATGGCCTCGGCGATCTCGCGCTTCCAGTCCACCATGCCCTTGCGGTAGATCTTGTCGTCGAGGACCGTATGCCCCGGCGCCCGCTGCTCCATGAATTCCGTGAACAGACCGGCATCGTAGGCTTCACGCCACTCGTCCGAGACGGCCTCGAAGATGCGGTCCCGCATGCTGCGGCCGCGCCAGTACGGGATGATTCGTTCCCGGTAGAGGCTCGCGCACTCATCCGATACCGCGTAACTGGTCTTCGGGCGAGAGTTGAGGATCTGGAGGTCCTCGATGCTGTGGCAGGTCAATTCCGGGTAGGTAGGCACTGCCTTGGGCCGAGGCCCCCGCTCTCCCACAATCAGTTCGTCTTCGCCCAGGTAGAGCGCCTTGTTCTCGCACAGGTGAAGGAATGAGCGTGCCCGCATGACCGGCACGGAGTACCGACCCTCATTGGCCTGGTAGAAGTTCGTCTCTAGGACCGCCCGCTCCGGGGAGATCGAAGGACCCGCCTCCAGACTGGCCCGCCTCAGCCTTGCCGTTCGTTCCGTCATGCCGCTAACCTCCCACCCGGACCTGGAGACCGAAGGCCCTGAATCTGGCCGCCACATCCTCCATGCGCTCCGGCGAAGGCGGCGCGAGCCGCTCCAGCCGGTACGCCCTGCCGAGTTGTCGGAACTTATGGATGCCCGTTTGATGGTACGGCAGCAGATTCACCTGCCGCACCCCCGCGATGGAAGCCGCCAGCGAGGCCATCGCATCCAACTGGGCGTCGTCATCGTTAAGGCCGGGGAGAATGGGCACGCGGATCCAGATGTTGTCGTGGATGCCGCCCAGTGCCCGCAGATTTTCGAGGATGGGGCCACTTGAAACCCCCGTATGATCAGCGTGCCCTTGGGCGTCCACGCCCTTCACGTCATAGAGGAAAAGATCCGTCAATGGCGCCACAGCCCGCAGGTCGTCCCACGGAGCAAAGCCGCACGTGTCCACGGCCGTGCGGAGGCCCGCGCCGTGGCACGCTTCGAGCAGCCGCTTGAGGAACTGCGGCTGAAGGAGAGGCTCGCCGCCAGAGAAGGTCGCCCCGCCGCCGGAATCCTCGTAGAAGATGCGGTCCTTGAGCACCTCGGCCAGCACCTCCCCGACGGTCATCCGCGCGCCGGCCAACCTCCGGGCGCCCGTGGGACACGCCGCGACGCACGCGCCACACAGCGTGCAGGGCGGCCCATCCGCACCGACGTTCGCACGCCCGAGGGCGGGCGTGCCACGTGGCACAGCCGCCCTCGGCTGTGCGTTGGGGCAGACCTTCAGGCACTCGCCGCAACGGACGCATCGGCCTTCGATCACGACGATCTGCGGCTCGGCCGACTGGCTCTCGGGGTTGTGGCACCACCAGCAGTCGAGGGGGCATCCTTTCAGGAAGACCGTTGTGCGGATGCCCGGACCGTCGTGGATTGCGTACCTCTGAATATCGAAAACAAGGCCGCTCCAGGTCGCCGCGGCGACTTTAGTCCATATCCTCCCGGAAGATTCACGTGCATCTCGACCCATGTTGACTCGGCTCTAAGTGCTTGTGCGAAGCCATGCTGCTTCGATCACTCACAGGCGACCGGCACCCGTTCGCGCTCCCGTGGTCGCCGCGGCGACCGAGTTACCGCATGATTCTAGGTTCACGTTCCGGTAACAGCAATGGGCATCAGGGCCCCAATTCCGGGAATGCGCTCGCCTCGCGCATCACGGCCTGAGCGTCATCCAGTTCCAGCGGCGCGGCAACCGTGAGATTCTCAATCCCCTGCTCGGTCACCGCCACGGTGTCCTCGACCCGGATGTAGAGTTCCTCCTCGGGAACCCACATCTGCGGGTCAACCGCGAACACAACGCCCGGAACGAGCGGCTTCCCGCTATACCCGCCGGGGTCGTGCACTGCCATGCCGACCGGATGCGACAGGTGCCCCTTGAACTCGAGCGTTCGGCGGGCCGCATCCCTGTAAGTTCCCTTCGAGAAGGGCGTTCGTTCCACAACCTTGGCCATCTCGGCGGCGGCCTCGGTGAGGATCTGATCCGCGGTCACGCCGGGGCGTATCCGCGCAAGCAGCGTCTTGTGATACTCAAGCGCGAAGCCATACAGTTCGCGCTGCCACTCGGCGTAAACGCCATTGACGGGCCACATGCGGCCGATGTCGCTGGTGTAGTAGCCGAGGTCCGGGGCGGCGTCCATCAGCACAAGGTCCCCGTCTTTCATCACGTCGGTGTTGCGGAAGTAGTGGGCGAACCACGCGTTCTTGCCGCTGGCGATGATCGAACGGTACCCTTCGCCCCGCGCGCCGTGGCTCAAGAAGACGTGGCTGGCGATAGCGCCCAACTGGTACTCGATCATCCCCGGGCGGGTGGCGCGCATGGCCTCGGTGATGGCCAACGCCGAAATAAGGCCGGCCCGGCGCAGGAGATCGATCTCGCGAGGACTCTTGACCGCGCGCAACGAGTCGAGCACCGGCAGGAGGTCGTGAATCTCGACGCCGGGCAGGCGGGCCCGAAGCAGGTCGATCAGGTGCTGCTCCCGCGGCGGCCGGCCGTCCCACGGGTCTTCGGCGGCGCACTTGTCAGCCCGCTTCGCCTCGACACGGTCGCCGAACCTTCCTTCCGCCGGGGCGTGCGGCGTGTAGAGAACGGATGCGCCTCGCAGGTGGTCCGACAGGGCTTCGATCCCGAACACGGCGTGCACGCCGGTCCGCTGCCGGACCAGGTCGGCGTCCTCCGCCGCAAGGGACGCCCCCTCCGCGCTCCGCCCCGCCGGGCGATGAGGAAGGAAGAGCGCCGCCCGGCGGTCCGCTGCGCTGAGAAGCAGGTAGGCCTGAGGCACTTCCACGCCGCAGCAGTAGTAGAACTCGTTGGTCTGACGGAAGACATCAAAGCCGCGGACCGGGGGAGCGCCTTGAAGAAGGGCGTGGGCCCGTGGGCCGATGGCCTCGAAGATCCGCGTCCATCGCGACGCAAATTCCTCGGGCGGGAAATCCCTCTGGAACCCGCCCTCCGTACTGGCGGGCGGCAAGCCGGGCCGGGGTGCCGCAGGCTGCGCCGCGCCCGAACCGGCCTCGGCAAACACTATCTCGTAAGCCTGTCCTTCGCGGAACTCAAGGTTCACCGAGCCGTCCGCCTGGACGCTGATTGCAGCAGCCGCGCCGCCCGAGGTCACCGCTTCGACCCGCTGCCCCGGCGGCGGCATCACGCAGTGGCGACCCGCCAGGGCCGCGCGGATCGTGGCCGACTGCGCGCGGCCCCCGCGCCAAACAAGATCGACTTCCACCCCTCCGCGCGCCCGGAACCCCCGCAGCGCCCCGTCGGGCCAAGCCGCGGGCAGCGCCGGCAGCAGGCGGATCGCCCCGCCATGCGACTGGAGCAGCATTTCGGCAATGGCCGCGCAGCCGCCGAACGTGCCGTCCACCTGCGGCGCCTTGAAGCAGATCGAGAAACCGTTCGGGCAGGTGTTCTTCGCGATAAGGTTCGCCAGACATCGGTGGGCGCGGTCGCCGTCTCGCAGGCGGGCCCACAAGGCGGCCTTCCAGGCCATCGAGAACCCCGTGCCGCCGTCGCCGCGCTGGTCCAGCGACACTCTCACGGCTTCGGCCAACTCGGGGGTCTCATCGGGCGTGATCTGGTCGCTGGGGAACGCCCCATACAGGTGCGACAGGTGGCGGTGCTGGTGCTCGAGGTCGTCCCAGTCTTCGAGCCACTCTTGGAGGTTGCCCTTGCGGCCGACTTGCATCGGGGCAAGACGCTCGCGGGTGAGAGTCCAGGTTTTCCGCAGATCGGCATCAACCCCGAGAACCTCGGCCGCGGCGATGCAGGCCGAGAACAGGTCGCGCAGGATCTGCGAGTCCATCGTCGGCCCGGCGCAGATGCTCGTGCCGGGAAGGTGGAACTTGAGCACCTCATCGAGATACTTGCCGTTGCCCGGGCACGCGGGAAAATTCTCCGGCGAACTCGACGGACAGGTCACCAGCCAGCCGTACGCGGGATGCTCGACCAACGTGTCCAGGAAGAACTGCGCCGCCCCCACCAAGAGCGGGTACACGCGCCTGAGGAACTCCCGGTCGCCGCTATAAAGGTAGTGTTCCCACAGGTGGCGGCACAACCACGCGCCGCCAGTCGGCCACGTGCCCCAGGTCGGCCCATCCATCGGGGCGGCCGCACGCCACAGGTCCGTGTTCTGGTGGAGCACCCAGCCGCGCGCCCCATAGTGGACCTCGGCGACTCGCCGGCCCGTCACGGCCAGGTCTTCCACGAGTCGCACGAGGGGTTCCACGCACTCCGGAAGGTTCGCGACCTCGGCCGGCCAGTAGTTCATCTGGAGGTTGATGTTGGTCGTGAACTTGCTTTCCCACGCCGGGTTGACGTCCTCGTTCCAGATCCCCTGGAGGTTGGCGGGCTGGCATCCGGGTCGGCTGCTTGAGATCAACAGGTACCTGCCGAACTGGAACAGGAGGGCGGCCAGGTGCGGGTCGCCGGCCTCGGCGTAGCGCCGGATGCGCTCGTCGATAGGCAGCGCGGACGCCTCGGTCGCCGGCAGTTCCAGGGCCGCGCGCCTGAACAGCCGCCGGTAATCGGCCACGTGGTCGTCCTTGATCCGGCGATACGATTTGCCGGCCACGGTATCCAGGCACAACCTGACGCGTGCGGCTCTTTCGCCTCCGAGGTCGTTGTACCGGACGAAGTTCGTCGCGGCCGCAACGAGCACGGTGGCGGCATCGGCGCCTGTGACCACCAGCCGTCCATCGCGGGCGGCCCATTCTCCGCCCTCCGCGAGCACCTTGACGCGGGCCTCGTACGCCACGCGGGGGAGTTCCAATAATAGGGGACGCTCCCCTATTTCTGAAAACTTACCCCCAAAACATTGGCGTTTTCGCCCTGTATTGGCCGAAATAGGGGAGCGTCCCCTATTACTCCCGATGCCCTGATGGCTGGCCGTGTGGCCGCGCAACACCAGTTCGTCGGGGACCGAAACCGTGCACTCCCACGTCGCATCGCCCTGGGGCCGGCCTTCCTGCCCGCCGGAGAAATCGGCCTCAAACGAAATGGCCCCCTCTGCATCGGCCGTCAGGCGGATGCAGACAACCTGATCGACCGCGCTGGCCAGAACTTCGCGCACAAAGTTCACGCCGCCCGCACGATACGAGACCGTGGCCACCGCCGTGTCGAGGTCCAACTCGCGCCGGTAGTCGGCTACCTCGTCGTGCCCCGTGAAGGTCAGCCTGAGGTTCGCGAGCGGCTGGTACTTCATCTGCTCGACAGGCCGGCCCATCATCGTCTCGCCGAACAGGTAGTGGGCCTTCATGTATTCGCCGGCGAATACGAGCCGGCGGATCTCCGGCAGCGCCTCGGCGCCACCAGGCCGGGCCGGGTCATAGGGCCCGCCCGTCCAGACAGTTTCCTCGTTCAGTTGGATGCGCTCGGCCGGCACCGTCCCGAAGACCATCGCCCCGAGGCGGCCGTTGCCGACGGGCAACGCTTCCCGCCACTCGGCGGCCGGTCGGGCGTACCACAGGACCATCGGCGCCGCGTTGTCATCGCGCATGTTGTATCCCTTCTGGCCACCATCGGCTGCCCGGCGGAATAATAGGGGACGCTCCCCTATTTCCGAAAACTTACCCCCGAAACATTGGCGTTTTCGCCCTGTATTGGCGGAAATAGGGGAGCGTCCCCTATTATTCCCGCCGGCGCACTCCGCCCCTCTGCCTTATACTTCTCCAGCAAGGCCGTCAGGCGCCGGACGATCTCCGGATGCTTGTCGAATAGGTTCTTCTGTTCCGCGGGGTCTTCATCCAGGTTGTAGAGTTGCCCGGGACTTCCCGGCTTGGGCGCGGTTCCTGCCGGCGCGACCCAGCCGCCCGAGTCCTGATTCTCGAGGATCAGTTTCCACGGCCCCTGGCGGACCGCAAACACACCGTACACCGAGTGAGACACCAGGGCCTCGCGGATCGGGTGCCCGAGTTTCTCGCCCAGCAAAGCCGGCAGGATATTGTAACTATCCGGGCCGGCGTCGGCGGGCAGCCTCTCGCCCAGGATTGCCGCACACGTCGCCATCAGGTCCGTCAGGCAGATTGGCTCCCCGCTGACGGCGCCCCGCCCAATACGGCTGGCGGGCCAGCGGGCGATGAACGGCACGCGGTGCCCGCCTTCCCAGACGTGCGACTTGTAGCCGCGATGGTCGCCCGCCGACCTGTGGCCACTGGTGCCCTCGTGGGGACCGTTGTCGCTTGCGACAATGAGCAGGGTGTTGTCGGCCAAGCCCAGGCGCTCCAGGGCCTCGACGACCTGTCCCACGCACCAGTCGAACAGAAAGACGAGGTCGCCGCGCGGGCCATCCCGGCTCTTGCCTTGGACGAACGCCGGCGGCAGCCAGGGCGTGTGGGGCGCCGAAAGCGCCACATACGCAAAGAAGGGCCGGTCGGGGTTCTCTTTGCGGCTTCGCTCGATGAACTCGACGGCCTTGCGGGTGAAGGTCGGGTCCACGTCCTCCAACACATAGCCCGGGGCGACCAGGCCCGGGCGCGGCCGGCCGTACTCCGCCGGCTTCGTCTTGTCGACGAAGATGGGCTTGTCGGGGATCCCCACCGTGCGGTCGTTCTCGATGAAACAGAACGGGCCGTCCATGGTCGAGCACGCCGCCGTGAAGTACGCATAGTCAAAGCCTAAGTCGGTTGGGCCCCCGTGGATCGGCTTCGTGAAATCGACGTTCGCGCCCGTGGCCGGATCGCCGTCCTGCGACGAGTCCTTGACTCGCTCCTGGGCGTCCTTCCAGGTGCCGACAAAGCCGTTCTGGCGCGTCCAGCCCAGGCCCAGGTGCCATTTGCCAATGCACGCCGTCGCGTACCCGTGACGTTTGAGAAAGGAGGCCACGGTCATCCGGTCCGGTTCAATCAGCGGCGGCGTGTATCCGCCGATGACGCCGCGCTTCAGCCACGTCCGCCAGCAGTAACGCCCGGTCAGGATGCCGTACCGCGTGGGCGTGCAGACGGCCGACGGGGAGTGCGCGTCGGTGAACCGCACGCCCTCGCGGGCCAGGCGGTCCATGTGGGGCGTGGGAATCCTCGAGTCCGCGTTGTAGCACCCGACGTCTCCGTAGCCCATGTCATCGGCGAGGATGAAAACGATGTTCGGCTTGTTCACGGCACTTGCTGGGAATAATAGGGGACGCTCCCCTATTTCCGAAAACTTACCCCCAAAACATTGGCGTTTTCGCCCTGTATTGGCGGAAATAGGGGAGCGTCCCCTATTATTCCCGGCCAGCGCCGCGGCAGCGCCGACGCCCAGACTCCGCAGAAACACTCGCCTTCTCATGCAATGTGTCCTCTGTAAGCAGGGGACCGAAAAGTTCCCGGCCCGCCGGTCCGGAGGGCGGGTCAAGCGCCGCTTTCCTCCTGCCTCTGACCGTTTCGGTTGTGAAGGTGGCAGCGGACCATCCGGCCGCCTTCCACCAGCGTCACGGCCGGGTACACGCTCCGGCAGACAGCCATGGCATAACGGCAACGGGGATGGAAGTGGCACCCCGGCGGCGGCGCGATCGGCGAAGGCACATCGCCTTCGAGACGGATACGCTGCCTTTGCTGCGACTGGTCCGCACTCGGGATGGCCGATAACAGCGCCTGCGTGTACGGGTGAAGCGGCTCATCGAAGAGCAACTCGGTCAGGCCCTGCTCAACGATCCGTCCAAGGTACATGACCGCCA
>CAYGWP010000089.1:0-17494 GCA_964353455.1 uncultured Anaerolineales bacterium | reverse complement strand
ACGGTTGTTAATAACGTGGTCGCACGTAAGTGCCCTTTTTGCAAAAACACTTACATCAATTTCGACCTCCGAAACGGCAAAAAAACGCGTTTTCGGACCCCAAAACGGCCCTGGCGCTGGCGCCAGAGGGGTTCGACATCCCGAATGTTAAGATGGGCAAGACGTTTTTCGATCGGTTTTGAACGGTTTTGAGCGCCTTTTTACCGTTTTTTGACGGTTTTGACCGGTTTTTTCACTTTCTTTGACAGGCCCAAATTGATGTAAGTGCCATTTTTGCAAAAACACTTACGTGCGTTTCGCCCTCCGCAAGCGCGAAAAATAATCAGGTGCCAGGCATCATTGCATACCATTAGTGGGGGGTCAAAGCCCGTCCGAGTACCATATACGGTATGGAATTTTGGCTGTGAACCTGTACGCTGTGGCCTTGGCCAAGGCGGAGTGACTGGGTGAGTAGGTGACTGGGTGACCAAGTGACGGAGCAAGGCACGAAGGGACGCAGGGACGTAGGCAACCGACCAGACACTTGTGCGGCCAACGAGCCTGAAGGGCTCGCACGCCAAAGACCGGGGCAACGCCCCGGGAACGCGAGGCCTCCGCCCCCTCCTGTTCCCTTTTTCGCAGCCCCGACGGGGCGGAAGAGCCGCGCCGGGTCTGTTGCGGCTAGCCGAACCGCGGAGTGGCCGCCGACGGTCAAATCCTGTAAAAGTAATGTCTATTGGCAGATCGCGCCGATGCGGATGTAACGAGAACGCATCTTGCGCCGCCGGCGCTCGGGGAGGTGCGCCAGCCAAATCCTGTAAAAGTAATGTCTATTGCGACGTCGCCGTCCACTGGCATGCCGCGAAGCACCGCCGGCAAATGACAAATGACGAATGACCACTGACAATTCTCCTTGACCCTCGCTAGCGGCCGGCGTAGCGTTACTTGTGTCGGCCGTCACGTTGTTTGACGGGGCGGCGGCCGGGATGGCGAAGGGAATCTCTGATCAAGATGAAACCGGGCAAGGTCATCGGCGGCGCGGCGGGCGGGGTGATGGTCGCCTTGTCACTGGCAACGGCGGGCATCGTGTATGCCTACCTGACCGAGTACGGGGAAAGCCGGCTGACCGTCGCCGCCCTTGTCGTTGCCGTTGGAATCGGCATTGCTGCCGCCATTTACCTGCTCGCGTCGAAGTATTGCCGGAGCACGAGAAGTGCAATCATAATTCTGTCGCTCCTGGCCGCGATGCTGCTTATTCCGCTACTCTCGATGGTCTATCCGGGCCGGGTCACTTATGCCCGCTTCGGCCTGACGGTATATGGCATCATTCCCGTGCCCGTCCTGGACATTACCGTCGGCTCCAATGGCATGCTATGGTTTCGCGACAAGTCTCATTTCATATCAGCCAGTGAAGTTCAGCCGCTCTTGTCGCCCGAGGTCAAGGTCCTCGTGATTGGGACAGGCTGGAACAACGTACTAAAGGTGGACCCGGCCATCCTGGATATCGAAGGGGTTGAAGTCCATATTTTGCCCACCCCTGCCGCCATCGACCTGTTCAACAGGTGCGTGTCGGAAGGAAGGAAAGTGGTGTTGGTTGCGCATTCCACGTGTTAGTTGCCGTCACGGCCCGCAAGCCAAAGCAAGACGGCCAACGGCATGCTCACGCAAAGGCGCAAAGCCGCAGAGAGAGAAGACAAGAATCAGGTCTGGGCTGTTCTCGGCTGCTTATCTTGGCGCCTTTGCGGCTTTGCGTGAGCCCCGTCGCCGTTGCCGTTTTGCCGTTCACTTCGCATTCCGGGTTCCGCACTCCGCGCTTGCCTTCCCCGATTTCCATTGACCCCCGCCCCCCGGCGACGTATCGTGATTTGTATCAGCCGTCACGTTGTTCGCCGCGACGGCGGCCATACCGCCCGCCGCCTTACGGCCACGGTCGCTTGGCGATGCCCACGGCGTTTTCGCCGGCGAAGTGACATCACGCCCTGTCCGCCTCCCGCAACTTCGCCGCGATCCGCTCTGCACTGTGCCGCGTCTTCATCGAGAATCCTTGCCGATCAGATTCTCCCATAAGACCCGGACTAAGCCACGGGGAGGGTGTAAATTAACGCTTGACACTTCGAGAAAGGTTAGTAGCGTACTGGTAAGTCGGGCGCCTTGGGCGTTTTTATGAGCCCGTGACTGGATTCAGTAGAAGGGGGGTGGGGAACATGCATCAGCGGCAATTCGTACGCAGGGCCCCGGAAAACACGTGGAACCGCCTTAGAAGGTGGCGGATGCGGCATGCCGACGACCTTCGCTGCCTGGTCATAGGCGGAATCTACATCCCCCTGGCAGTCGCACTGTTCGCAGTTCTCGCCCTCGTCTTCTGTTACTGGTACTCTGTCGCCATAGGGGACGGTGATGAGGCGTCCCCTGTTGCCCTTGCCAAACCGGCATGTTCGGTGGCCCATTCGGTGCCGCAGTATCTCCCCGCGGTTCCAGAACCGGGAACGTTGTGCCTGATAGGTGCAGGCGTTTTCTGGATTATCCGTGGAAGAGGACGGCTTCAGAGACTGCCTGGTGTCCATGCGCGCCGAGGGGGCGATTCCCCGACTGCCGCCGGGACAACTTGCCGGGGCGCGCGCCGTTCGGCCTGAAAGGCCGGCACGTAACAGCCCCCGCCATCGGCGGGGGTGAATGAGGACCAGCGCGATTCATTTTGCTCTTTTCTTCTTTGAAGCCCTTCTATGAACAACGTCATCCCGTCAAGGGAATATTCCCTCGTCCACGGTTCCACCACCGAAGCGGTTCATCCTTCTATCGGCGGCTCAAACAGGCCCGATCATGGTTTCGGAGGCCGCGGCGGCATATTCTGAAAGAGTAGGATCGATGTCCTAATGGGCTTCTGATGCTCGCCGGGCCATATCCGCTCGATGATATTGGAACTCGGATTCTCGCACTCCTGTTTTTGTTGTTGTTGTCGTTTACCCTGAACAACCCGCTGTTGCTGTTGTTGCCGTGGTTGTTGTCGTGGCCGTTTTCATCCGCTCCGACCGAGCGGGATTGAACTGCACCCGGTCCCTCAGCATTTTGTGCAGGCTCCGCAGGAACAACCGGGCCACCACGATCCGCGCGATCTTCTTGCCGCGCTTCTTCAAGACCCGCTCGTAGGTCGGCCGGTAACGCGGAATCTGACGCAACCACATGCTCGCCTCGATCACCAGATACCGCAGATGCGTGTCTGTCCCGCCTCCGCCAATTCGTCCGTGATGACAGGTCGCATCCGATTGACGCACGCCCGGCGCCAGGCCGGCATACGAGATCAGATCCTCAGCCGTGAGAAACCGTTTGATCGGTCCCACGTGCGCCAGCACCGACACAGCCGTCACCATCCCGATACCACGAACCTGGTCCACCCACTGCGCTTCCGGCCAGCCCTCGTAAATTGCCTGCATCCCCTTCTCGATCACGGTCTGCTGGGCCGCCAACTGGTCCAACTGCTCCAACTTCAACTCCACCAAGGCCCGGTCGCTGGCGGAGAACCTCAGACGCTTGAGCCTGAACCGCCCCCTGGCCGACCAGAGGTTCTCGCGGTCTTCCCACGTCTCATGGTGAATCAGGCTGCCCATCCAGTTCTTCAGGGCCGTCTGACGCTCCACCACGTCCTGCCGGCAATCCACCACACGCCGCACCTCGCGCCACCACGCCGCCGGCTGAAACGACTGCGGCAGGTCGCCGTGCAGGTACTCACGCAACAGGCGGCCGGTGTCGATCTTGTCGGTCTTGCGCCGCCGCGCCTTGGGCGGCAGCGGCATCTGGAGCACGTTGGCCAGGACAAACCGGGCCCGCGAGCCGATCAAATCTTTGACCCGCGCCCAACCGGTTGTGCTCTCCATGATCCAGACCACCCGGCCGCCCGGCGACACCTCCCGCATCGCCTGTTGGACGTGGTGAAGGATGCCGGCCCGAGTCGTGGGATACTTGCCCACCCGCTCCTCGGCGGTGGCCTCGTTGAACCAGCGAAACTCGATGTTTTCCGCGTGATAATCCGCGACCACAATGATATCCTGACCCTGTTGCATGGCGGTCTCCTTGGCGCTTCGCGCCACTCTCGAAAGCCCCTATCGGCTTTCATTCGGGCGAGTATACTCGACCCGACGGGAGACCGCCTTTGTTCATGCCATCTGAAAGGGCGCCACGGGGGATCGCAATGGCCCGGTGGCTCGCGAGGATTCTCGTTCACCTCATTTTCAGGACGAAGACCGTCGCGCCCTTTCAGGGCTGAACGGATAAAGAAGGGAAAAAAGGAAGGCAGAATCCGGCCCTGTCACCCAGGGCGTTGCCCGTGGGCTGTTACGTTTCAGCCCTTCAGGCTGAACGGATGAAAATAGCCTCAGGCCGCCATAGTCCCGGCCGGACGAAGCCGGGCCGCCGACTGATACGTATCTATTAACCCAATTACCCAAAACAACATGACCCATGAGGGAGCGTCAGTCTTTGACAGGCACGGTTACGGGTGTCCCCGGAATTACCCGTTTACGGATTTTGCGCGTCGGGCAATTTAGGTGCCTCTGGCACTTGCTTAAACTTCTCCTGTACAAAGGCAAAATCTCTCTTGCTGTAGGCGTCAATTGCATCATTGGTAACGGCAAGACTGTTCCGCATTTCTCTTTGCTTGTCGTAATAGGTTCTGAGATGCTCTACGTCATTGAATGTATTTGCGCTACTCTGATAAATGTGGCAAGAGTAAACTTGAAAACTAGTGAGGCCAGCAAGCGAAACAATCTGCTTCTGGGCCAGAGAAACAGCGTTGTTGGGTTGCTTTCGGTTTAGTACGTCTTTCATGCGGTATAGGTCATGGGGCGTTTCCCATTGCTCATGCGCTACGTCGTTTTGGATTTTCTCTTGCCAATCTCTTGCAGCGGCCAGGAAGTCCGTGAACTGCTTTTCATCAATGTTGGCTGTCGCGTCCGTACCTTTGCCGCAACCAAGGATGGAGAGAGACAAGAACCCAAGGACTAGTAGCGTTGCCCGTTTCATCGCGGTTTGCCTTCCACTTATAGAATCTTCGCAAAAACGAGTATCATCAGCAATCTTCGGCTTCCAAGAAGTCATCCGTCCAAGCCAACTGACACCGTGAGCCGCGGCCATATGTCCCGACGCCAACCTAACCTTGGCCTTTCATAATTGCCATTGCATAGATTCGCTAGACATCCGAGCTTGAGCCTTGAGGCGCTTGTGCCTCAAACAGGCCAAGGTCAGTTTCAGGGCTCTTATCTTTGTGCTTTCAGTTTCCTCCAAAAAAGCTTGCGCTTCTTGTCCCTCTCAGGACTATGGTACCACTTAATCCCATACAGCCGGGCTAGATCATCCTGAAACTCATTAACTACCCCCGCTCCGGCATTTGAGTTCTCCATGTAGTAAGCGGCTAGGTATACGTAATCTTTCTGCTTTGCCAGGTCTTCGATGATGCCTTTCAAGCCCTGGTATCCCAGATTCAGACACTCCCGAAGTTCAATTTCCAACTCGCAGGCCTCGATCTTCCCGGTTGAGTGCAACTGCGTTCTGTACCTTCGCAGAATAGGATCAGCCTTTGCGCGTCTGCGATCTGTAAGTCGAGACATGTGCTGCCTCCTTCTCGTACCCCACCGAGGGCCGCCCCCATCGCAAGGCCGCTTATACCGTGCGGGTTGGCAAGAGTCAATGCCCTATTACGATAAATAAATAGGAGAATTAGGGACGCTTCCGAATGGCATGAAGATAAGCCGCAAGTCGTTGGTTGTAGGATAAGGGCTTGGCTTATCCGGGAACACGATGCCAATTAACCTCTTGATACTCCCCGCGTGGCGGGGACAGGTTGCGGCTGTGGGACGCATCGCGCGGGTGATCGCCGAGGTGTACCCGCGCCTGACCACCCAACTCGGTTTGGAGAACCTTCTTCCCCGGCCTCTTCTTCCAGGCCGACCAGGCCGCTTGATTGACAGTGCGCCGTCGGGCAAGTAGAGTGCGGGGACGATGGGTAATGGAGATGCGAAATCTGGTGGGTGGCGGCATCGGCGGGGCAGGGGCCGTATCGGTGCGATTGCGGCCTTGATGGCATTGCCCTGGTTGTGTGCCGCAGCGATGGCTGAGGGGCAGTCGGCGACGCAGGGGCACACCACGGGCGAGGCTCTTGCGGCGGCGGGTGGCGAGGACCTGTCGCTTCAGCCGCCGCCGGTCATCACGGAGCCCGGACCGGAATACGGCGACGATGCCCGGCGATGGCAGGGCATTCCGGGCATCGAGCGGACGGCCGGCGGACGACTCTGGGCGCTCTGGTACAGCGGCGGCACGGGCGAGGGGCCGGAGAACTTCGTGGTCCTTGTGACGAGCGGCGATGACGGGCGGACCTGGTCGAAGTCGGTCCTCGTCGTCGATCCGCCCAACCCGGTGCGTGCGTACGACCCGGTGCTGTGGCACGATCCGCTCGGGCGGCTGTGGCTGTTCTGGGCGCAGAGTTACCAGTTTTTCGACGGCCGCGCGGGCGTGTGGGCAATCGTGACGGACAGTCCGGAGTCGGAGCATCCGACGTGGTCGGCGCCGCGGCGCGTGGCGAACGGCGTCATGATGAACAAGCCCGTCGTGCTCGGCACGGGCGAATGGCTGCTGCCTGCCGCCGTCTGGAGTCACCAGGCCAAAGACAAGCACCGCGAACTGGCGGGCGAGAAGTTCTCGAACGTGGTGGTCTCGACCGACCAGGGCAAGACGTGGTCGGTGCGCGGCGGGGCCGACGTGCCGGACCGCACGTTCGACGAGCAGCAGGTCGTCGAGCGGCGCGACGGCACTCTGTGGATGCTCGTGCGGACGAAGTACGGTATCGGCGAAAGCATCTCGGCCGACCGCGGCAAGACGTGGAGTCCCGGGCGGCCGTCGGGCCTGGCGCACACGTCATCGCGGTTTTTCATCCGGCGGCTGGCATCGGGCAACCTGCTGCTCGTGAAGCACAGCCCGCCCGAAGGCGTCCCGATGGGCCGGTCGCACTTGACGGCGGCGCTCTCGACCGATGACGGGAAGTCGTGGCAGGGGGGCCTGTTGCTGGACGAGCGGGTAGGCGTCTCGTACCCCGACGGCGTCCAGGCCAAGGATGGACGCATCTACATCATCTATGACTTCAGCCGCACGAAGGAGCGGGAGATCCTGATGGCCGTCTTCACCGAGGCCGACGTGGCGGCCGGCCGGTGCGTGGGCGAAGGTTCCCGCCTGCGTGTGCTGGTGAACAAGGCTTCCGGCAAGGCGACGAAGTAGGGGCGGGGGAGTTAACTTAGTTCTGGTTGCAGATGCTTCAATGCGTCCATAAACGATGCGGCCTTGTCAACGGCGGCCTGGGCATTCTGGGGTGTCACCTGCATCAGTCCGCCATAGTCGCCGGTCTCTCGCAGGTCCATGAGGAAATCGTAGTCTAGCCCCCGGTCCGCCGCGAGCAGGCCGTTCTGAACGAGGTCCCGGTGCATTGCGGCACGAATAGCCGAATGCTTGGAGAACGTCTGGCCGCGCAGGGCGAACAGTGTGGTGAGTGCGTGAAACGCGGCGTAATATGCCCTCGAAGCGGCAGAGTCCGGGTCGCCCTGAACGATCTGCCTGGCGGAGTCCAGGGCACGTTCAGCGCGTTGCCACTCGGCAGCGGCGAACTCCTTCATACCGCAATCCCTTCCAGGTGTGCGGCTCGGTAGAGGGGGCAGTCCACGGTGTCGTAATCCGCGGCCGGCACGGGCTTGGCGCTGATCCTGCGCCCAAGTTCCAGGGCCAGGGGATAAACGGCGGCCAGGTTGGTTTCCAGGTCGCGGCCGTAATCGACGGGGCCGTCCAGCAAGACGAGAACGTCGATATCGCTGTCGGCCCGGGCATCGCCCCGTGCCTGCGACCCGTAGAGCACCACGCCGCGCAGCCGCTGGCCATGAGCCGCCGCGAGACGGGCCTTGATGCGTTCCAGGATTTTCTCGGTCGTCATCGAAGGCACTCCGCAATTACATACCGGATATTCTATACCGAGCGCCCCCGGCACACAATGCGCATTTGCGGCTATGCGTAAGGCTTCTTTCCTGCCTTTCCCTGCTCCGGCGCGGGGCCGTGCTTCGGCCCGCGTCTCATGCCGCGAATTCCTCGGCCACTTCCATTGCGATTGTCGCCCACTGCCACAGGCGCTCGGGATGGCGGCGCACCGTGGAGATGTCTTTCATGATGAGTTCCACGTTGCAGCAGCCGCGGGCCTGCTCGAGGAACTGCGTGAGGTCCTGCCGCGCGCGGCCGGGGTTCCAGCCGTCCTCGGCGAAGATTGCCGGGTTGGGCTTGCGGCTGGCGACGAAATCGCCGCCGATCTTCTCGACGGCGCGGGCGATGTTGCACCACGGGCTGACGGAGATCTTGCGCAGGTTCGGTATGCGGCGCAGCAGGTCGATCTTCGTGTCGAGCGCCTCGCAGCAGCCGTAGTACGTGAGGCCCCAGCGGGCCAGCCACCTCAGGTCGTGTTTCACGGCGAAATCCCAGTGCATCTCGGGCGAGACCTCCGAGAATATCTGGGCGTTCGAGCAGCCCCACATATTGTGCGGCTTAACATAAGTTGAATCATAGTCATTGCCGGGCAGGCCGCTCGTGTAGCCGTATCCGCCCGACCCCACGCGGTTGTTGGCGCAGTCGAGCGAAAGGAGGCTGGCGGCGACGAACTGGTCGAGTTCGGCCATCCAGGCGTCGGTCATCCGCTCGACGGCGGCGTGCACGAGGGCGGGCCGCTCGTAGAAGTCGATCATGGCCTCCTCGACGCCCCACCAGCGGATAAGGTAGTCCCACGGGGTGAACCAGATGTGTCCCTGGCCGACCTTGCGGACGGGCATGATGCCCGCGTAGAGGCCGCACATGGCCTGGCAGCGTGCCTCGGTTGCGGCAAGGTCGTGCGTGACGACCGGCATCCTGATTTTTTCGAGGTCCGGAAAGTCGCGGATCTGGACCTTAAAGCGCCGCGAGACGACGTCGCTCGCATCATCGGTTCTGGCTATGTCCACATCCTCGGTTATTCCGAAGCCCGTGCTGCGGATGGCGAGCGGGCACGCCAGGAAGTCGCTGACGATCATGTCGCCGCGGACGTGCCGCCACTGGTAGAGCAGGCGCCGCAGGTCCTCTTCCTGGCGGCGCGCCCAGGGGTGCTCGGTGCAAAGCGTAAGTTCGTCGCCCGCGTTCATCTCGTGCCAGGGCAACTCGGTGATCCAGACCATGGGGCGCTCGGCCGCCAGGTCGTTGAGTTTCCGCCACAGGCGGGCCTTCTCGCGGTGGACGGGCAGGGCGGCGATCTCGGCCCATTCTGCGGCCAGTCGCCGGAGCACGTTGCGGTCGCGCTCGGCGAGGCGGATTTCCTCGGCGGCCGGCGGCCTGTCGCTCGCGGGATCGTGCAGCATTCATTCCTCCTCAGATGCTTCGCCTGCGACATCGGCGATTGTAGGCTGGTGTTATGTCAGTAGTCAAATGATGAATGGCCGGGTGGCACGGCCACGCTTTGCCGTTGCGTGGCCGTGGTTGCTCACCTCGCGGAAGCCACGGCCCCGCCAGGACTAAGGGCGGGGCCGTGCCACCCGGCGCCCCTGGTTTCCAGAACCGAGTGATTGCCTGGCGGCAGGTTTTCTCGTAGAATGGCGCAGGCAATCGGAGGCCTGCGCGTGGGTTCCACTATCGGCTCTTGGCGGTTGAAGTTGGCGGCCCTGGCGGTCGGCCTGCTCTCGGCCGGGCCGGCTGCGGCGTGCAACGTTCCCGTGTTTCGGTATGCACTGGAGCGGTGGGATGCCGCCCCGTACGAGGTGTGGGTCTTCAATCGCGGGCCGCTCTCGGCCGAGCACGAGAAGGCGATTGGGCCGCTCAAGGGCGACGTGGCGGCCGATCACATCGACCTTCATGTAATTGACATTGCCGCCCCGAGCGATGCGGCGAAGGCGGGGCGCGTGGGTGCAGAGCGCCCACCCTACAACGCCGATTCCCTTCCGTGGATGGTTGTCCGGTATCCGGAATGGTTCGAGATTCCGGAGCCGATCCTTGCCGGTCCGCTGGCGTCGGGTGCGGCGGCGGCGATTGCCGATTCTCCCGCGCGACGGCAGATCGCGCGGCGGATCATCGACGGCGACTCGGCCGTATTCCTCATCCTCGATGGCGGCAACCGCGAGAAGGACGATGCGGCCGCACGCCTCCTGGAGACCGAACTTACGCGCCTGGCCGCCGAACTGAAACTTCCCGTGGATGATGACGATGATTCATCCGAGCCGGACGCGGGCATGCCGGGCAATTCGCCGCCGGTTGTCCGCATCGCCTTCTCGACGCTTCGCATCTCGCGGACCGACCCGGCCGAGCAGGGGCTCGTCAGGATGCTCGTGGGCGGGTGGCCGAAACTCGCCGAGACGGCCGACCCGATCGTCTTCCCCGTCTTCGGCCGCGGCAGGGCGCTCTGCGCCATGGCCGGCGACCGCATCACGGCCGACAACATCACCGACATCTGCGAGTTCCTCACCGGGCCGTGCTCGTGCACCGTCAAGGACCAGAACCCCGGCGTTGACCTGCTGATGGTGGTGGACTGGGACGGGGCGCTTGCGGGCCGGGAGTCGGCGATTCCGCAGGTCGAGCCGCCGCCCGTGACGGGCGTGTCGGCGTTCATTCCCAGCCCGGCTGCGCAAGGGACGCTCCTCCGGAACGTGTGGTTTGCCGTCGGGGGCGCGGCGGTGCTGCTCTTAGGGGCGATGGTTCTGTGGCGGGTCCTCGCGCGCAGGCAGTAGGGATCGCCCCCTCACCCCGACCCTCTCCCACAGGGGGAGAGGGGGATTGAGGATCGACCCCTCACCCCGACCCTCTCCCACAGGGGGAGAGGGAGATTGTTGGGAACTTGATATGACCATCTGGCGACTGGTGGCGAAGGAGATCCGGTATCGCCGCCTGAACTTCGCGCTGGCCGTGCTGGCGGTCACCGTGGCCGTGGGTTGCCTCACTGCGGAACTTGTCCTGCTACGGGCCCACGAAGTCCGCCAGGAGAACCTTGCCGCCGCCGGCGAGGCGCGCACCCGCCAACGCGTCGGCAAACTTGAAGACGATTACCGCAAGATCATGATCGGCCTCGGATACAACCTCCTCGTGCTCCCGAAGGGCGAGGACCTCATGCGGTTCCACGCCCGCGGCTACGCCGTCGAGACGATGCCCGAGGAGTACGTGCGGCGCCTCGCCCAGGCCAAGACCATCACCGTGCAGCACCTCCTGCCGAGCCTCCAGCAGGAGATCGAGTGGCCCGAGCGGAAGTGCACGGTCCTGCTGGCCGGGACGCGCGGCGAGGCGCCGCAGTCGCACCGCGACCCGAAGAAGCCGATCCAGCCGGCCGTGCCGCCGGGCGGCATGATCGTCGGCAGCATTCTTGCCGAGCGGTTGGGCCTCAATGAGGGCGACAAGACCGTCCTCTCCGGCAAGACCTTCGCGGTGTCGAAGGTCCATCCGCTGCGCGGAAACGCCGACGATGTCACCGTCTGGATCGACCTCGCGGAGGCGCAGGCCATTCTCGGCAAGCCCGGACGCATCAACGCGATTCTCGCCCTCAGTTGCTTCTGCGCCGAGGCGACGCTCGACGGCATTCGCAAGGAGGTCGGCTCGGTCCTCGATCACCAGGTCCAGGTGGTCGAGCGCGCGCCGCAGGCCGAGGCCCGCCGCGCCGCCCGCGCCCGCGCGGCAGAACACGGCGAGGAGACCCTTGCGGCCGGGGCGGCGGACCGCGAGGACCTCCGCACCGAGCGCCACGCCCTGGCCGCGTGGATCATCCCGCTCATCATCGCGGGGTGCGCGGTCTGGGTGGGCCTTCTGGCCTTCACGAACGCCCGCGAGCGGAGCACCGAGGTCGGAATCCTCCGGGCGATCGGCGTCAGGTCCGGGCAGGTGCTGACGGTCTTTCTGGCCCGCGCGGTGCTGGTGGGACTCGTGGGCGCGGCTGTCGGATATGCCGTCGGGTTTGCCCTCGGCGCCGGATGGGATGCGCACGAGGCGGCGGCCGGAGAGAGCGTGGGCGCGGCCGCCCTGTTCGATCCTGCGGCCCTTGCGGCGGTGCTTGTGGCTGCGCCGCTTCTGTCGGCCGTGGCGAGCCTTCTACCGGCCAT
The DNA here is from genome assembly GCA_964353455.1 of uncultured Anaerolineales bacterium. Lineage (GTDB taxonomy): Bacteria > Planctomycetota > Phycisphaerae > FEN-1346 > FEN-1346 > CAYGWP01. The sequence goes on along the minus strand of CAYGWP010000089.1, from coordinate 5,399 downwards.
GATGGCCGCAGGGCGCGACCCGGCGGTCGTTCTGCGCGAGGAGTAGCAGTGCCGGCAGGGTGGCACGGCCACGCTTTGCCGTTGCGTGGCCGTGGTCTCTGCTTGGGCGCGGGCCACCACGGCCACGCAACAGCGTGGCCGTGCCACCCAGGAATCGTGAGGAGTAGCGGACCTTGCTTCACATCGACGGACTTATGAAGGCTTATCGCGCTGCGGGCAAGGACGTCCGGGCGGTGGACGGGTTCTCGATTGGCGTGGCGGCGGGCGAGTTCGTCGCGGTCCGCGGCCCGAGCGGCTGCGGAAAGACGACGCTGCTCCTTGCGGCGGGCGGACTCCTCAGGCCGGATGCCGGGCGCGTGGCGATCGCCGGGCAGGACCCGTACGCACTCTCGGCCGAGGCCCGCGCCCGGTTCCGCGCAACGCACGCCGGCTTCGTCTTTCAGCAGTTCCACCTGGTGCCGTACCTGACGGTGCTGGAGAACGTGCTGGCTGCGGCGATCGCGCGGCCGGCGGCGGATGCGCGCGACCGGGCGGAGGGGCTGCTCGCGCGTTTCGGTCTCGCGGACCGCGCCGCCCACGTCCCGGCCGAACTCTCGACCGGCGAGCGGCAGCGCGCGGCACTCGCGCGGGCCCTGCTGAATCAACCCAAGGTGATACTGGCTGATGAGCCGACCGGGAATCTCGACCCGGCGAGCGCCGCAGTCGTGCTCGGGCACCTGAAGGAATTCGCGCTCTCAGGCGGGGCGGTGCTCCTCGTGACGCACGACCCGCTTGCGGCCGAGTACGCGAGCCGCTCGGTGGGCATGAAAAACGGAAGGCAATGCTAAATGCTAAATGACTAATGATAAATGTTGAAACCAGTAGCATTTAACATTTAGCATTAGTCATTTATCATTGTCTTATTCGATGTTGCCCCTGCCGACCTGAAGCAGCCTTGCGACGGCGGCGTCGGCGGGGCTGGCGATCAACTCTTCGAGCCTTCCGGTCTGGACCAGCCGCCCGTCGATCATGACGCCCGCCCGGTCGGCCACCGCGCGGGCCTCGCCGATGCTGTGGCAGACGTGGATGGTCGTCACGCCGAACTGCCGCTGGACGCTGCGGAGTTGCTCCAGGACCTCGGCGCGGGTCGGGCCGTCCAGGGCGCTGACCGGCTCATCCAGGAGCAGGAGTTTGGGCTGGACCGCGAGCGCCCGCGCGAGGGCCACCTTTTGGCGCTCGCCGCCCGAGAGGGTCATCGGGGCGTGGCTGAGGAGCCGCCCCAGGCGCAGCGTTTCAACCAGCGGCGCCACCTTGCGGAGCGCGGCCGCATGCGAGAGGCCCTCGGCCCGCAGGGCGAACGTCACGTTCCGCGCAACCGAGAGGTGCGGAAAGAGGCCGTAGTCCTGCGGCACGTATCCGACGCGCCGCAGTCGTGGCTCGGCGGCGGTCACGTCGCGGCCGTCGATGTGAACCGTGCCGGCGGCGGCCCGCAAGAGGCCGCACAGGCAGTGGATGAGCAGGGTCTTTCCGGAGCCGTTTGGCCCCAGGAGGACGAAGTACTCGCCGGAGGCGACGTGGAGCGAAACGTCGCGGACAAAAAAGTCTCCGGCGCGGAATGACAGGCCCTGGACGCGGATCATCTGGTCCACCAGCGGCGGGCCTGGCCGAGCGAGTGGATCGCCACCAGCGCGACCATGGCAATGGCCAGCATCAGCAGGGCCACGGCCAGGGCCGGCTCGATCCGTCCGATTGAGAGTTCAAGATATACCGTTGTCGGCATCACTTCGGTCTTCATCCGCACCGCCCCGGCGAAGACCATGAGCGGCCCGAAGACGCCCACCGCCCGCGCCCAGGCCATGACCGCCCCGGCCGCAAGGCCGCTCCGCGCCATCGGCAGCGCCACCATCCGGAACGCCTGCCCGTGCGTGCACCCAAGCGTAAGGGCCAGGCGCTCGAGCCGGAGGTCCACCGAGTCGAACGCCGCCTTGGCGGCGCGGATGCCATACGAGGCCGATACGAAAAACTGGCACAGCACGATACCCTTGGCCGTATAGACGAACTCGAGGCCCGGCACGCTCTCAATCGCCTGCCCGACCGACGTCCGGAAAAAAACCAGCAGCGACACGCCCACCACCACCGGCGGCAGCACGATCGGAAGTTCGATGATCGCGTCCAGCACAACGCTCCCCGGAAAGCGGTACCGGCTGAGGGCGTACCCCACCGGAATGGCGAAGCACGTGACCAGCAGTAGCGTGATGGTGCTCGTGATGAGGCTCAGGCGGATGGCGTGGCGGATCTCCGGCGACCGCAGGCAATCGGCCACGGCCTGCGGATTGGTGTAGAAGATGTCGGCGGCCACGAGCGCAATAACACACGCCACGAACGCCGCCAGAAAGGCGATCGTCGCCACCGACACCCAGTGAACCCTCGGCCCGGCAACGGCGGGCATAATTACCTCTCTTACTAAAACACGCGGTCGCCAAGGCGACCGGCTAAATGTGACTTGACCAGGGCTATGCCGGTCTGGCCGGGCGCCACCCGCCGCGCAGGAGGGCGCTCATCTCGGCGCGGGCGGCGGCCGACTTGGTGTCGCCCGCCAGGTTGCTCCACTCGTGCGGGTCGGCCTGATGATCGTACAGTTCCACGCCGTCCTTGCCTTCGTTCCATTCAGTATAGCGATACCGTTCGCTGCGGACGCTTCGGCCCATGGCGCTCTTGTCGCTGAGTTTGGCCGCCCGACCGCCTGACTGTCCGTGAATCACCTGCGTGAAGGCGCCCTTCTTCCACGGCTTCTCCGGATCGTCAAGCAGCGGCCGCAGGCTCGCGCCCTCCAGGCTCGAGGGCGCCGCCAATCCGCACAGGTCGGCCAGGGTGGGGTACACGTCCACCAGTTCGGCCAGGCGCATCGTGGACTTTCCGGCGGCCTTCATGCCCGGTGCGGCGACTATCAGCGGCACACGTGCCGCCTCCTCGAAGACCGTCATCTTCTGCCACTGCCCATGCTCGCCCAGGTGGTATCCGTGATCGCTGATGAACGCGACGACCGTGTTCTGCGCAAGGCCCAGGCGCTGAAGTTCGTCCAGCACTACGCCGAACTGCGCATCCATGAAACTCACCGATGCGTAGTACGCCTGCGTGACGGTGCGCTGAAGGTCCTCGTCCATGCCGTAGTTGGGCGGGAACACCGTGAGAGCGGCCGGGGGTTTGTTCTCGCGGTCCCCCGGCGGGTTCTGCGCCAGGGCGACCTGCTGCGGCGGATACGCGCCGAAATACTTCTTCGGGGAGACGTAGGGCGTGTGCGGCCGGAAGAAGCCCACGGCCAGGAAGAACGGGCGGTCCTTGTGCTCTCGCAGCAGTCGGCAGGCCTCCAGGGCGATCTTGCCGTCGGTCTGCTCGACGTCCTCGCCTTCGGCCGCCAGCCAACTCAGCGTCGCCCCGTAATTGCGAGTTCCGACGGCGACCCGCGCGCTCTCGCCCGCGATGATGCTGTAGATCTTGTCCTCGTCGTCGCAGTCGCGGCCGCGAGGGTTCACGACCTGTTCCCACGACACCGGATCGTCCAGGCCGTTGGTCCCGATCTGCTTGGGGACGCCGTAGTGGTACAGTTTGCCGACCCGCGCCACGAAGTAACCGTTGTTCTTGAAGAGTTGCGGCAGAGTAACCACGTCGGGGATGTTCGCCCGGAACTGCGTGGCATTCTCGTACACCTTGGTGGTGTCGGGGCGCATCCCCGTGAGGAAGGATGCGCGGCTGGGGTTGCACAGCGGATACTGGCAGTAGGTACGGTCGAAGCGGAGCCCCCGGTCAGCCAGCCGGTCGATGCAGGGCGTCCTGGCCGGCCCGCCAAAGCAACTCTGCACCACCCGGCAGTCATCCGAGACAAGCAGCAGTACGTTGCGGGGGCGGGACGCGCCGGATGCGCCCCCCGTGTCGGCGGCGCGGAGGATCTGCGGGCCGCCCAGTGCCATCGCGCCGGCAGCCAGCGCCTTCAGGAAGTAGCGGCGCGAGAGGCATGCACTTCCGGCCGATTCGGTCATGATGCGGCTCCTTCACTACGGCGCCTCGGTGCGATACTGGTGCTTGCGGAGGATCGCCTGCCCGTCCGGGCTCTTGATGAACTTGACGAACTCCTCGGCCCGCGCCGGGTCGGCGCTGCTCTTAAGAACGGCCGCGCTCACCTGCGGGACGATGTTCTCTGCGGGCGGAATCGCGATCACTTCGCCGCAGTCGGCGTACATTGCGGCAATGGCGTCCCAAACTATGGTTGCGTCCAGTTTGCCCGTCTTGATCTGAAGCCCCAGTTCGTTGACCGTCACGGATGAGAAGACGATGTTCTTCTCGATTGCCGCCTTGTCCGTGCGGTTCTTGGCGAAGATCTCCTGGCACGTCTTGCCGACGGTGCACGCATCGGGGTTCCCGAGGCCGAGGCGCACGTCCGGCTTCGCGAGGTCCGCGAGGCCGCGGATTCCCTTCGGGTTCCCTTTCGGGACGAGTATGACGGGGACGAACCAGCAGATGGTGGTCTTGGATGCGACGAGGCCCTCTTTCTCGGCGGTCTGGACGTACCAGATGTCGCCGGGCATGAATACGTCGCCGCGGCGGGCCAGTCGCATCCGCGAGATGAGCATGCCGCTGCCGCCGTAATCGGTTTCGACCGTGACGCCGGTCTTTGCGGTGAACGCCTGGGCGATTTCGTCCAGCGCCGGCCTGAGGCCCGCCGCAGCATAGATGTACAGGCTTCCCGTCTTCGCCTCGGCGGCCGCGCCGGACCCGCTGGGCACAAGGTGCGCGGGTTCCGAAGCGGGGCCGAAGCCCAACTTTCGCCAGACCTCGGCGGCGCGCGGCGAGGCGGCGAACTGAGCGAACGCGCGGGCGGCATCAGCCTGCTTGCTTGACTTGAGCACATCAATCGTCACGCGAATCCGTGCAAGGTCTATCGGCCCGAACGTGGCGCTCGTCACGGCGTCAACCCCCGGAACGGGCCGGTACGCCGCCTCAATCGGGATCGCATCCAACTTGTCGCGCCTGAGGAACGCGACCGCGTTCCAGACGATTGTGGCCTCGGCCGTGCCGAGGACGACGGCGTTAGCGGCCTCGCCGCCCATGCGCGTGCCGGCGACAACGTTCTTGGCGACCTCGGCCTCGATGCCCGCGCGGCGGAACATGACCGCGTTGACGTGCCCGGCGGTGCTGTACATCGCGTCCGTAAGGATCAGCCGCAGGCCCGGCCGCGTCAGGTCCTTCAGGCCCGTGATGTTCTTCGGGTTGCCCTTTGCGACGGCGATGACCGGCTGGAGTGTGGCCACGACCCAGGCGTCGGCGCTCAGGCCCTTATGTTCAAACGCGCCGTGGAACGGGTCGTGGACGACACAGAGGTCTCCGCGGCCGGTGGTCTCGGCCTTGATGATGGCGGCGCCGGA
>CAYGWP010000088.1:0-3444 GCA_964353455.1 uncultured Anaerolineales bacterium | reverse complement strand
CTCACGCCCTCCTGTGCCAGGCGGTCCAGGTTCGGCATCTTAAAGGGCGAGTTGCCGCGGAAGGTGGGCGGCTCGCCGTCGCCGTGATCGTCGAAAAGGACGAAGGTGATGTTCGCCCGGTCGCCGCGGGGACCCGCCGGCGTCGCCGCAGCCCGGAGCCACCTGGGCAGCGCGAGCGCCGCCGCGCCTGCGCCGACGTGCTTCAGGAATTCTCGCCTTGTAGGTGCGTGCATGACATTCCCCTGTGCTGCGTACTGGAATCCGCTACACTTGCCGCGGGGCGCTTCGGCCCTCGGCCTTGTACTTTTCGAGGAGCGCCTTTAAGCGCTGCACGATCTCCGGATGCTCGCCGTACAGGTTCCGGCGTTCGCTCAGGTCCTGCGAGAGGTCGTAGAGTTCGCCCGGGAAGGTGTGCGGCTGGTACCCGCGCTGCTGCTTCAGCCAGTCGGGTTCCTTGTTATCATCGCCTGTGGGGGCGTCGATGAAGACCCAGTTGCCCTGTCGTATGGCGAACTTGCCGTTACAACTATGATGGACGACCGCCTCGCGGATGGGCCGGTCGAGTTTCTCTCCCAGGATGGCGGGGAGGATGTTGTAACTATCCTCGCCCGCGGTCTCCGGGAAGCGGGTTCCAAGGAGTGCCGCCAACGTGGCCATGAGGTCCGAGTGGCAGATGGTCTCGCTGCTGGTGGCGCCCCGCCCAATACGGCTGGCGGGCCATCGGGCCATGAACGGGACGCGGTGCCCGCCTTCCCAGACGTCGCGCTTCACGCCGCGCAGGTCGCCCATGCTGGCGTGGCCGAACTTCTGGATGCGGTCGTAGGCGCCCGACCACGCGCCGATAGCGATTTCCGGCCCGTTGTCGCTCGTGAAGATGACGAGGGTATTTTCTGCCAGGCCGCAGCGGTCGATCGCGTCGAGGACCTGCCCGACGGTCCAGTCGGTCTGATGGACCCAGTCGCCGTACTCGCCCGCGCCGCTCTTGCCCTTAAAGTCCGGGGCGGGAACGATGGGCGTGTGCGGGCTCGTCAGCGGGAAGTAGAGGAAGAACGGCCGGGCAGGGTCCTTTGCCGCCCCCTCGACGTACTCGACGGCCTTCTTCGTAAGCGTCGGAAGGATCTGGACGAGGTCCCACCCCTCGATCATCGGCCCAGGGTTGCCGAACATGGTCGGCGGCTTGAGCCTGGAGGGGATGCCCAGCGTGTGGTCGTTCTCGATGAAGCAGTACGGCGGGTAGTTGGGAACGTCTGTGCCGAAGTAGGAGTCGAACCCGCGTGTGGTCGGCCCCTCCGCAACGGGCTTCGTGAAATCAACGTTGCTCGACCCGTCCTTCTGGTAACCGACCGGCTTGCCGTCGGACGTGGGCCACGCCCAGCCCAGGTGCCACTTTCCGATGCAGGCGGTCCTGTATCCGGCCTGCCTCAGCATGGCTGGCACGGTCAGGCGGCCGGCGTCAATGATGGGCGGGTCGTACGGCCGCAGCACGCCGCGCTTCAGCGACGACCGCCACGCGTATCGCCCCGTGAGAACGGCGTAGCGCGTGGGCGAGCAGACGGCCGTTGGCGCGTGGGCATCGGTAAAGCGGATGCCCTGCGCGGCCAGGCGGTCGAGGTTCGGCGTCGGGATCTTCGACTTCGGGTTCTGGCACGCCAGATCGCCGTAGCCCATGTCGTCGGCGAGGATGTAAACGATGTTGGGGCGATTGCGCGCCGCATCCACTGCCGCAGACGCCCGGTGCGCAAGCGCAAGCGCCGCTGCGCCGCCTGCCGCGCCCCGTAGGAATGCTCGTCGGGTGATCATCGGCACTTCCCCTTTCTGCCCCGCGCGGCGGGTCGGGAGACCCGCCCCGCGAAGTATGAACTCCGCTCAGCGCGGCGGGTCTCCCGACCCGCCGCGCGAACCACAGGCCCGGCACAGTCGCACTACACCCCGCGCGAACGACCGGCGGTCTTGTACTTCTCCAGGAGTTTCGTCAGCCGCTCGACGATGTCGGGATGCTGGGCGGCCACGTTGTTCTTTTCGCCGAGGTCCTCGGCAAGGTTGAAGAGTTGCGGACCGGCTGGCGCCTGGCCTTTGCCTTTGGCCTTGTCGTCCCCGCCGCCGGGTCTGCCGGGGATGAGTTTCCACGGTCCCTGGCGGATGGCCTGCGAGGTGGTGCCGTTGGACTGCATTATCAGGTGGTCTCGGACGGGCTTGTCGTGCGGCTCGCCCACGATGGCCGGCAGCACGTTGAAACTGTCGGGCCCGGCATCGGCGGGCAGCGGCTGCCCGGCGACCGCCGCAAACGTTGCCAGCATATCGACCAGGCAGATGACCTCGTCGGACGTGGCGGCGGCCTTGATCCGCCCCGGCCACCGCGCGATGAACGGTTCGCGCGTCCCGCCCTCCCACAGACTCCCCTTGTATCCGCGGAGCGCGCCGTTGCAGAGATGGCCGTTGGCATCGTCGATGGCGCCGTCGGCATAGCCGTCGTCCATCACGCCGCCGTTGTCGCTCGAGATGATGACCAGCGTGTTGTCGGCCAGTTTCAGCCGGTCGAGCGTATCCAGCACCGCGCCCACCGCATCATCGAACTGCTGAATAACGTCGCCGCGCGTGCCGCAGCCGCTCTTGCCCTTGCGCGCCGGGCTGGGCACGCGAGGAACGTGGATGTCTTGCGTGGCGAAATAGAGGAAGAACGGCTGGTCTTTGCTCCGCTCGATGAAGCCGACGGCCTTGGAGGCAAGCGTGTCGGCCATCGTCTCGTCATTCCAGCGGGCGGCCTTGCCGCCGCTCATCCACCCGATGCGGCTGATGCCGTTGACGATGGTGTTATCATGCCCGCGGCTCGGCTTCATCTTGAGGAGGTCGGGGTTCTCCTTGCCGGTGGGTTCGTTGCCCATCTTCTCCTTGTAACTGGTCCGGATGGGATCGTTCGGGTCGAGGCCGACCACGCGGCGGTTCTCAACATACACGCACGGCACGCGGTCGCCCGTGGCCGGGAAGATGAAGGCGTAGTCGAACCCGACTTCGAGCGGGCCGGGCCTGATCTCCTTGTTGTAGTCCAGGTCGCCCGCGCCGAGGCCGATGTGCCACTTGCCCACGACGCCCGTCGTGTAGCCGGCTTTCTTAAGGATCGACGGCGTCGTCGTCATGGCCGGGTCGATGGCCAGCGGCGCCTCGCCGCTAAGGATGCCGGCGCCCGCCGGATGCCTCCACGCGTACTGGCCCGTCACGAAGGCGTAGCGCGTGGGCGTGCACACTGCGGCCGGGGCATGGGCATCGGTGAATCGGATGCCCTCGCGGGCAAGCCGGTCGCAGTTGGGGGTCTTGACCCGCGTGGCCCCGTAGCAGGCGAGGTCTCCGTAGCCGATGTCGTCGGCCAGGATGAATATGATGTTGGGCTTCCGCGCCGTGGTCTCAGCACCGGCCGCCCGAAGCCATCGCGGCAGGGCCATCGCCGCC
>CAYGWP010000087.1:0-6721 GCA_964353455.1 uncultured Anaerolineales bacterium | reverse complement strand
TAGGACCGGCGCGGAAACTGGCCATCGAGGTGGTCAGCCGGCTCCGCGCCGACGCCCGCCTCAGGGAGCCGAACCCGCCACGGCGGGCGAAAGGCAAGCGCGGGCGCAAGCCCCGGCACGGCCCTTGGCTGCCGAGGCTCTCGAGACTGGCGCGGCAGCGGTCGAAGTTCAAGACCCTGGCGGTCGCCATCTACGGCAAGACGGTGACGCTGCGGCTGCGTGAGGTGGTCGCCTGGTGGCCGCCGCTCGCCTGCGAGGTCAAGGTGGTGATCGCCCGCGACCCGAAGCGGCCGAAGCGTGTGGCGTACCTGGTGACGACGGACCTGGCGCTGACGGCGGTCGAGGTGGTGGAAGCCTTCGCGCACCGGTGGACAATTGAGCAGATGTTCTCGGTGGCGAAGAACCAGTTGGGGTTCGACTCGGCGGAGGTGAGGAAGGAGTGGTCGGTCATGCGTCACGCGGCGTTGGCGTTGGCGATGATCACGTGGGTGGAGGTGTGGACGCGGACGTTCCGGCGGCATCTATCGACCCGACCGTTCGCGGCGAAGCTGGCGGCCGTCCGCGAGGAGGCGGTGATGCAAACCATTTTCGCGTCAGGCCCCCGGCGCAAAGGCTCACGCGAAATAGCCGGGACTCTCGCAACGCTCTTCTCCGCCGCCACCCGAGCCGCATGAAAACCTGCGAAAGGCCAGTGCATAAAGGCAAACGTGTTTTTGTGCCCCTCCGCGGCCGACGGACGATATCCCTGCGCGAACAGGTAGGCCCGCGAGGCCTGAAGAACGGCGTTATAGGCGACGGCGAACCCCCAATCCCAATCCTCGGCCATGATCTTGCGGGCCGTCTTCAAGTCCCTCTGCGCCCGCGCCAACGCCTTCCGGACTTCGGCCGGAGAAATGCGCTCGCGCCGAATGCGGCCGCTGTTCAAGAGTTCATCGTACTTCATCCACGTTTCCCATCAGGACGATCTTCGGTCCACGGAGAATTCGAGCGAGGAACCCGTCCTTCTCCCTCCTGCGGCGCCGGTGCTCACGGCCTGAAAGGAGGGTGTAGTTGACGGCCCGGCCCAGCCGCTGCTCGGCCCGAATGACGGCACGGTGCAGCGCCATCTCGTCCGCCTCGCCGATGACGGCCAAGTCTACGTCGCTTTGGGCCTTGGCCTTTCCGCTGGCCTGGCTGCCGTAGACGAACGCCGCGTCTATCTGGTCGGCCAAGGGCGTGAGGGCTTCTCTCAACACGTCGGTCAAGCCGGCCGTCTTCCTCATGATGGCCGTCAATTCCGGCACAATGGAACAGGCGGCATTCGGCTGGTAGTAAGTGCGGTTGCCGTCTCGAACCTCTGTCAGAATCCCGGCCTCGGTGAGACCCATAAGTTCCCGGCGAACCGTACCGAGCGCCAACCCCGTCTTTCGTGCCACGTCCCTAAGATGCCATCGCGACCGCGGACCCGCCAGGAGCAAGGCCAGCACTTTCTTGCGTACCGGCGGAAAGAGCCAGTCAATGGTCTGTTTCATGGCCACGCCTCGACGACCCTGTGCGCTTATGGCGCACGATTGTGCGCGTAAAGCGCACAGTTGTCAAGGCCCGCGCGGCAAGAAACGAGCGGACGACGCTCCAGCGCCTGCCGGAAATCCGCCTGGCGGAACCGAATCTCAAGGCCGCCGGAACCGAGGGAACCTATTGCACATGTGCAGATTCGGCCCCAGGGCGCGCAGCGCCCTTTCAGCGCGCCCACGCCCCGGCACGCCGGAACTTGCCATCACCTGCCAAGACGCTGGAGTAAAAAGGCAAGCGGCCGAGGCGTCACAAGTCGCGTAAAAGTCGCCACTTGTGCGTCACGGCCGCCAATTGTCATGGTGCGCCACCAAGGACTCGAACCTTGGACCCGCTGATTAAGAGTCAGCTGCTCTACCAACTGAGCTAGTGGCGCCCGATAGACGGGGCATTTTACCAGAACAGGCAGGCCTGTCAACGCGCGGGCGGACGAAATGCGCAGACGACTATAGCGGTTTAACGTTGTGTGTTCGCGCGGCGGGTGCGGAGACCCGCCGCGCTTTGCCTAATGTTGCGTGCCGGCGGCAAGGTGCGGGCGGTTGCCATCAATCCCATTCCACGGTCGTGGGCGTGACAGCGGATGGAGACTCATCGCTTTGCGCAGGGTTCAGTTCGGCTTCATGCCGCGGGTGCGGACCGTGGTGATGGACACCGGCGTCCGGTGCGGCAGGCTCAAAGGCCTCCGTCGCGGGTACCGGCGAAAGAGGTGCGGCCGACCCGGGGCCGCGATGGCCGCGACCGCGCCGGCGACCGCGGCGACGCCCCGATCGCTCGGACCCGGGGGCCGTACCTGTCCGGTGCGGATGAGGCGCAGCGGCCGTCACAGGGGCCTCCGGCGCGGGGGCGGATGAAGTCGGTGCAACAGTCTGGGCAGCGCCGCGACCGTGGCCGCGACCCCGACCGCGCCGGCGACCGCGGCGTCCGCCGCGACCGTGCGCATCAGCGGTGCCGCCCGCCTCGTGCGGATGAGGCGCCGGGGCCGCGTGCGATGCGGCAACAGGCGTGCGGCCCGTGTGCTGCCGATGGGGGTGCGCCGCCCGCCCTGTGGACTGGCGGGCCGGACTTTCCTCCGCCGCAGACGAGCGGCCGGCAGGCGCGGGCACAACCGGCACGCGCGAACCCAGGAGCCGTTCCAGGTCGGCCAGGTAGTGGCGGTCGGCGGGGGTGACGAAACTCGTGGCCCGGCCGACGGCGGCAAGGCGGGCAGTGCGGCCGATGCGATGGACGTAGTCCTCCGGCGATCGCGGAAAATCGTAGTTGATCACGTGCTCGATGTCGGCGATATCGAGGCCGCGCGCGGCAATGTCGGTGGCGATGAGGATGCGGTATCGGCCCTCGCGGAATCCGCCCATCGCCTCGTCGCGCTGCCGCTGCTCGCGGTCGCCGTGGATCCGGGCGACGCCGTGGTGCCGGCGGAGGATGCGGCTCGCCAGGCGGTCAACGCCGCGTTTCGTCCGGACGAAGACGAGCACCCGCCCCGGCTCGCCCTGAAGGAGGCTGAGGAGGAGCGAAATCTTCTCGGTTTCCTGAACATGGAAGAGTTTCTGCTCGGCGCGTTCGACCGGCCGGGACGGCGGGCCGACCAGAATCTTGACGGGTGAGCGCATGTTGCGGCGCGCCACTTCCTCGACGTCGCGCGGCATGGTGGCGGTGAACATGAGCGTCTGTCGGTCTGTGGGCAGCGCGGCGATGATGCGGCGAATCTGCGGGATGAAGCCCATGTCGTGCATCCGGTCGGCCTCATCGACGACGAGGACCTGGACCAAGCCGAGGTCAACCGTGCGCTGCTCCATGTGGTCCAGGAGGCGTCCGGGCGTGGCCACGATGACGTTCGGCCAGGACTTCAGGGCCTTCCAGTCGTTCTCGATCTTCACGCCGCCGACTATGCCGGCAACCCTGATGCCGGTGTGGCGGCCGAGCGCCTGGAACACGCCGACGATCTGGTGCACGAGTTCGCGCGTCGGCGCAAGGACGAGCGCCCCGAGATCCATCGACTGGGCCAGCCGTTGAACAATCGGCAGGACGAAGACGGCAGTCTTCCCGGTGCCCGTCTGGGCGAGACCGATGAGGTCCTTGCCCTCGAGGGCCGGCATGATGGCCTTGGCCTGGATGGGGGTCGGCGACTCGTATCCGGCGGCCGCCAGGTTTTTCTGAAGAACATCCGAGAACGGACAGTCTGTAAATTTCCGCACTTCTTGAGTTGTATGCAACTTGAAATCTCTCTTCAAAGGGTGCTTGACCACAACATCGGCACATCGTCTGCTGCGCCTGGAGTGATTACGGCCCGACGTCCAGACGATTGCGGCAGGAATCGGCGGAGAGGGTTGACGGCCCGGCGGAGACTCGGCGAACGCGTCCGCAACAGGTCAAACTCTTGTCCATTCCAACAGCAAACGATAGACAACTTATTGGGGAAGTATATACCGGCGGCCGGCGGAAAGCAAACCGAAAGTTCGGCCCGCGGGAGGCCCGCGTGCGCCGCGCGCGGGTCACGGGGCGGCGGCGATTCGGCTTCGCACGCAGCGAAAGCCGGTGAAGCCGTGGATGTCGGGGCCGAAGCAGACGTCGGTGTAGGCCGGGTACTCCTCGTTGCGGTACGCGGAGCGGCACTGGCGTGCCCGCGAGTTCCAGCCGCCGCCGCGGAGGACCCGTGTCTCGCCGGACGGCGGCCCGCGCGGGTCCTTCTCGGGGCACTTCCGGTAGTAGTCCTCATCGTAGAAGTCGTTGCACCATTCCCAGATATTGCCATACATATCGTACAGGCCCCACGGGTTGGGCTGTTTCCCGCCAACCGAGCCGGGCCGGCGGGTGCAGTTCTCCTTGTACCACGCATACCCGCCCAGGGGAGACGGGTTGTCGCCGAAGAAGAACTCGGTCTCGGTGCCCGCGCGGCAGGCGTACTCCCACTCGGCCTCGGTGGGCAGGCGGTACCCGGCCGCAGCGAAATCGCATTGCCACGTCTTCGGATCGTAGGCCCCGGCAAGCCCTTCCAGGCGCGACCGGGCGTTACAGTACTCCGCGGCATCCTTCCAGCGGATCTGCTCGACGGGGGCCTTCGGGTCTTTCCAGCGGGAGGGGTTCCGCCCCAGGACCTTCTCGAATTCCTCCTGGGTCACTTCATATTGGTCTATGTAGAAAGGGCTGACATAGATGCGGTGGGACGGCTCATCCGTCTCGCCGCCGGCGCCGCTGCCCATCCGGAACCAGCCGCCGGGCAGGGCCACCATCGCCGCGCCGGACTTCGTGACCACCGGCTGCGGGGTCTCGCCCTGCGGCGGCGGCTCATCCTTCTTGCCGCACGAGAGCGCCGCAAAGACGAGCAACAGGCACGCGACGGCCGCCGCCGGTTTCCTCATGCTCGATCGCCCTCGCACTGCTGCTCCTGCTGCAACGCCGCTCCTGCGTTCGCGCGGCTCGTACGGGCCGCGCAAAGTGACGCTGTACCGCTACTCGTCGGCCGGCGGCAGCCAGTCGTAGTCCCAATGATGGCCGACCCATCCGGGGGGCGTCAGCGTGATGGTCTCGCCGTCCGCCACGCGGACGATGCACAGCGGGCTGTGGACCTTCCAACTGCCCGCCTGGGGAATCCTGACGTACGCGATGTACCGCCCGCAGTGCGACCACCGGCCGCACGGGTCCTGCCCCATTTTTTCCTTCGGCAGGGTGACGATCTTGCCGTCCGTCCCATCCGGCAGCGACGGGTCAAACTTGCGGACGGCCAGGCTGTCGCCCGCGTTCCAGCACATCCACTGTCCATCGGGCGAGAAGGCCGGGTGGCACTCCCCCGACTTCACCGGATGGTTGGGCAACTTGCGGATTTCGCCGCCGTCAGCGGGCATAAAATCAATCGTGTACTTGACGCCCAGGTAGTCGCGGATCTCGAAGATGAACCACTTGCCATCGTGCGAGAGGTCCACGACATCGACCTTCCGCTTGACCGGCACGGGCGGGCTGGTCTTGCCGGTGGCCATGTCTGTGTAGATTATGCCGCGCTTCTCGCACGAGGCGGTGCGCTTGGAGTCGGGCGTCCATACGTATCCGCCGCCGATCGACTGGACTTTGAGCGTCTTCGCATCCACGAGGAAGTCGCCGTAGTTGAACGTGAATCGCTTGCCGTCGGGCGCGGTGCGCGGCGTCCGCTCTTCCTTTTCGGGCGTGTCGGTGAGTTGCTTCTGGCCCGTGCCGTCGGCGTTGATGACGTACAGGTCGCGCGGCGGATACTCGCCCTGCTTCGTCGGGGGCTTATCGGGATGCATGGCGATGACCAGGCGGTACCCAGTCTGCCGCAACTCGTCCTTCAGGTCCTTGACCCTCGGCGCATCAAAGGGCGAGCAGCAGGGCGGCATCTCCCATCTCGCCCGCAGCGACGGCTTCTCTTCCCCAAGCGAGACCGCGGGGAAGACAAGCAGCAGAAGAACCAGCAACCTTGCACCCATGTGTGACTCCTCACCTTATGGTGCCGAACCCGCCGTTGCTCCCCTCTCCCCTTGCGGGAGAGGGGCCGGGGGTGAGGGGATGAGACAAGCGTACCCCTCACCCGGCTTCGCCACCCTCTCCCGCAGGGGGAGAGGGTTCTTATGGGACCGGCGCGCGCCGCACGCACCTGAACCCGTAGGCTTCGTAGCCGAAGCAGACATCGGCAAAACCCGGCGCCTCGGCGGCCCGGGCGGAGGACCGGCACGCATCGGCGCTCGTCGCCCAACTGCCGCCGCGGAGGACGCGCTCCTTGCCGGACGCCGGCCCGCGCGGGTCCGCGGCCTCGCCGGCGGGGTAGCCCTCGGCGTAGAAATCGTTGCACCACTCGGCAACGTTTCCGTGCATGTCATACAGGCCCCACGGGTTGGGGCCTTTCTGCTTCACGGGATGGGTGGCCTTGTCGGCGTTGGACTTCAGCCATGCGAACCTGCCCAGTTGGCCATCATCGTTGCCGAACGAGTACCGGGTTGCGGCTGCCGCGCGGCAGGCGTATTCCCACTCGGCTTCCGTGGGCAGGCGATAGCCATCGGCCCCAAAATCGCACTGGAGGGTTTTCGGGTCATAGCAGGCCTTGCGCCCTTCGCGGAGCGACCGCATGTTGCAGTACTGGATCGCGGCGTGCCAACTGAGGCGCTCGACGGGGCGATCCTCGCCGCGGAACTTCGCGGGGTTGCGGCCCATCAGGCTTTGGTAG
>CAYGWP010000086.1:0-10586 GCA_964353455.1 uncultured Anaerolineales bacterium | reverse complement strand
GGGCGACCGGTTCCAGTTCAACGCCTGCCAGCTCGAGGATCGCACCATCGACGGCTACCTGGCGGCGCTCCAGGCGGCGGCGAGCGCAGGGTACGATGTCCTTATCATCGACTCGCTCTCGCACGGGTGGCAGGAACTCCTCCAGGAGGTGGACCGGCTGGCCAAGGCCCGCTTCGGCGGGAACACCTGGGCCGCTTGGAGTGAGGGTACGCCCAAGCAGCGGCGCCTCATCGACGCGCTGCTGGACTTCCCCGGCCACATCATCGCCACGATGCGCTCGAAGACCGAGTGGAACCAGCAGACCGACGAGAAGACGGGGCGCCTGCGGCCCGTGCGGATCGGCCTTGCGCCCGAGCAGGGCAAGGGCATCGAGTACGAGTTCGACCTCCTGCTGGAACTCACGACCGACCACGTCGGCAGGGTCATCAAGGACCGCACCGGGAAGTTCCAGGACCGCATCATCGAGAAACCCGACGAGGCGTTCGGCCGGGAGTTGGCCGCGTGGCTCGCCGAGGGCGTGCCGGCCATGCGGCCGACCACGCCGGCGCCGCAGTCTGCGAAGCCGTCGTCGCCCGCATTGCCGCAACCGCCGGCCCCCGCGCAGCCCGCGGGCCCCGCTTGCCCGGGCGAAGCGCAGCGAGGCCCGGACCTTGCGCGCCTCCAGGCCCTTATTGCCGAACACAACCTCACCGACCGGCAGCAGGCGGCCTGGTGCAGCCACTTTAAGGTCGCGAGTCTCGACCATCTCACCCAACAGCAGGTCGACGCCATCGTCGCCAAGATCGAACGCAGCGCCACGAAAGGAGCGTGAAGTATGGCTTTTGACTGGGAGAAGGCATCCACGCAAGAAGCGGGCAGTGACTACGCCGAGCGGATTCCGGCCGGCGTCCACGACGTGGCCATCAAGCGGCTGCTCTTCGGCTCGAAGAAGGGCGGCGCGTTCAAGAGCCGCGACGGCGACCCGCAGATCATGCTCATCTTCGCCGACAGCGAGGGCCGCGAGGCCTCACAGATGGTCACTCTGTCGGAGAAGGCTGGCTGGGTGCTGGCGCGGCTCCTATCGGCTGCCGGCGCCGACATGGCCCGCATGAAGGCCGACGGTGTCCTGCCGCGCGACTTCGCAAGCCAGGAGTTCGCCCGGGCCAACCTCGTCGGCCGGCGTCTGCGGGCGGACCTCAAGTACAAGCGCGGCGGTGACGGCAAGGAGTACGCCGACGTGACGCCAGTCCGCACGCGGCCTGCCGCCGCGCCTACGCAGCCCCCTGCGCCGGAAGACGATCTGGACCCCGACGCCGTTCCGTTCTGATGGGACCGTCCATGCCCCGAACGCCGCCGGAGACCCAAGAGGCTCTCGATATGCGGGTGCTGCACGCCATTGAGGATGTCGGCGTTCTGGCGGCCGACCTTCGGGCGGCGGGCCGACTGGTGGAAGCGGCGACGGCCCAGGCGTTCGAGGCCCAGATGGAACAGTCACACGCACGTGAGATGCGGCGGCGGTTGGTACACACGCTCATCTCGTAAGGAGGTTCGATTCGATGACCGCCAAGACCCCGGAACCGTTCCCGACGCTCAAAGACCTGCCGCTGGATGCCATCCGCCTCGACGGCGGCACCCAGCCGCGGGCCGCCATCGACGCCGAGACGGTGCGCGAGTATGCCGAGCGGATGAAGGCGGGCGACCGTTTTCCGCCGGTGCAGGTGTACTTCGACGGCACGGACCACTGGCTCTCCGACGGCTTCCACCGCGTCAAGGCGGCCGCCGAGGCCGGCGAGGCGACTATCCAGGCCGAGGTTTGGGCAGGAACACGCGACGATGCGTTCTGGATGTCGCTGGGGGCCAACAGGGCGCACGGACTTCCTCGCAGCCACGCCGACAAGGAGCGGGCCGTCAAGGCGGCGTTGGCTGCCAGGCCGAAACTCAGCGACCGTGCCATTGCCGACCACCTGGGCGTGTCGCCATCGACCGTCGCCAAGTACCGCCCCACTGTCCAAATTGGACAGTCAACAGAACGTACCGGCAAGGACGGTCGCACGACGGAGACCGCCAACATCGGCAAGGCCCCTGGCACGAAGGCCGCCCCGGCAGCGCCGCCCGACCCCGATGACATCCCGCTAGACATGCCCGGCGCGCCGCAGGGCACCGCCCCCGCCTCCGGCGCTGCGCCGGCGGTCGAGGCCGTTACCGACCGGGTTGGTCACGCCGTCGAGGGCAAGGTCGCCGAGGCGTTCCGCCGGCGCCACGAGATGCAGGCCCTGTTGCTGGCCGTCAGGCAGGTCAAATCGGCGGTCCTCAATGCCGTCGAGGCGAAGGACACGCTCTACACCGACATCCTGCCCGCGCGGTTCCAGGCCGATTGCGCCAACGTCATCCGACAACTGAAGGCCGCCATGCCCCACGCCGCGTGCCCGTACTGCCGCGCCGCCGGCTGCAAGGCCTGCCACGGCCGCGGCTGGGTCGGCGAACTTGCCTGGAATGCCGCACCGAAGGAAATGAAACGGTGAGACTCCGTCCCTATCAGCAGACCGCCGTGGACGGCATCTTCGACGCGTGGCGCTCGGCGCGATCGACGCTGCTCGTCCAGCCCACGGGGACGGGCAAAACGGTGACCTTCGCCCACGTCATCAACCGGGTGCCCATGGGGCGGACGCTCGTCCTCGCGCACCGCGAGGAACTCATCTTCCAGGCAGCCGACAAGATCGAGGCCGTCACCGGCGCCAGGCCAGACATCGAGATGGCCGAGATGCGGGCCGACCACGCCATGTTCGGCAAGGCCCGCGTCGTCGTCTCGTCCATTCAGACCCAGTGCGCCGGGCGAAACGGCGACACCCGCATGAAGCGGTTCGACCCGCAGGAGTTTAGCCTGCTAGTTGTCGATGAGGCCCATCACGCCACGGCACCTACGTATCGGCGGGTGCTTGAGCACTACGGTCAGAATGAGAACCTGAAAATCCTCGGCGTCACCGCCACGCCCGACCGCCATGACGAGGAGGCCCTGGGCCAGATATTCGATTCGGTGGCCTACGAGTACGAACTCCTCGACGCCATCCATGACGGCTGGCTCGTGCCCATTCAGCAGCGGAGCGTGGTTGTCGATGGTCTCGACTACTCCGGCGTGCGGACCACCGCCGGAGACCTGAACGGGGCGGACCTCGCCCGGGTGATGGAGTACGAAGAGACGCTGCACGGGATCGCGGCGCCGACGATGGACCTGGCGGCGGGGAGGAAGACGTTGGTGTTCGCCGCCTCCGTGGCCCATGCCGAGCGGCTGTGCGAGATCTTCAACCGTCACCACAGCCAGTGCGCCCGGTTCGTCACGGGCACGACGCCGAAAGACGAGCGGCGGGGGATGCTGGCCGACTATGCCGTCGGCAAATTCCAGATGCTGGTCAACGTAGGCGTAGCGACCGAGGGATTCGACGAGCCGGGCATCGTGTGTGTCGTCATGGCGCGGCCCACGAAGAGTCGGGCCCTCTATGCGCAGATGGCTGGCCGGGGCACGCGGCCGCTGCCTGGCTTGGTGGATGCCCACGAGGAGGCCGATGCCCGCCGTGCGGCAATTGCGGCCAGCGCGAAGCCGGCGTGCGAGATTATCGACTTTGTGGGCAACTCCGGCCGGCACAGGCTTATCACGACCGCCGACATCCTCGGCGGCAACTACGCCGACGAGGTTGTCGATCGCGCCAGGAAGGCGGCGGAGGACGCCGACGGCGCGGCCGTCGACATGGCCGAGACCCTTGCGGACGCCGAGAAGAACTTGGCCGAAGAGCGCGAGCGAGCCCGCCGGGCTGCCCTGCGCGTCAAGGCCCGCTACACGAGCCAGGTAGTCGACCCCTTCGAGGTCTTCCACATCGAGCCCTGGCGGGAGCGCGGGTGGGACAAGGGCCGGCAACCGTCGGAAAAGATGCTCGCCCTGCTGGAACGCAACTGTATCGACACGGCTGGCCTGACGTTCACGCAGGCCAAGCAACTCGTCGGCGAGATCGTCCATCGTTACGAAGAGAAGCGGTGCAGCTTCAAGCAATCGCGGCTTCTCAGTCGCTACGGCTACCCCACGGACGTTCCGTTCGCCGAGGCCAGCCGCCTGATTGACGCCCTGGCGAAGAACAACTGGAAGCGGCCCGTGGACAGTCCTGCTGCGCCGGTGGAGGTGTACTGATGACCATCTGCGCCGCCAAGTGGATTCGTGTTACCAAGCGTGAGCCCTGCAAAGTCTGCGGCCGGGGGGATTGGTGTGGCCTTAGTCCGGACCGCACCGTGGCCGTTTGCATGCGCGTCAAGTCCGACCGCCCGGTCCGCAACGGCGGTTGGTTGCACCGGATCGCCGCCGCACCGCCACGGCCCGCCCCTCCGGTGTACGTGCCGCCGCCGAAGGACGTGGACAGTGGCGCGATCGACTGGCCGGCGCTGCTCCGCCGCTTCCAGCGCGACACGCGCATGTGCGAGGTGGATCGCCTTGCCGCAGGTCTCGGCGTCTCGCCCGGCAGCCTGCGGCGACTTGGCATCGCGTGGGCCGCGCCGCACCGGGCGTGGGCGTTCCCGATGTGCGACAGCGCGGGTGAGAGGATCGGCGTGCGCCTGCGGGCCGAGGACGGGCGGAAGTGGGCCGTTCCCGGCAGCCATAACGGCCTGTTCTGGCCGGACGGTTTGTCCGGCAGCGGTCCGCTGCTTGTGTGCGAGGGTCCGACCGACACGGCGGCCCTCTTGGACCTGGGCTACGACGCCATCGGCCGGCCGTCCTGCACCGGCGCCGTTGAGATGGTCATCGAGGTCGTCCGCGCGCTTCGCCGCCGCGACGTGGTGGTCATGGCCGACGCCGATGACCCAGGCATCGACGGCGCCGATCGTCTCGCCAGGGCGCTCACCGAGGCGGGCCGCCGCCCGAAGGTCATCCGGCCCTTGAAGTGCAAGGACGCCCGTGCCTGGGTGCAGTCGGGCGCAACGCGGGCGGTGGTGGACTGCGCCATCGCCAACGCGCTGCACTGGAGGGCTGGATAGTGGCAGTGCCGTGGATCAAAGTGCGCACGAACGTCCGCGACCAGCGCGAGGTCTTCGTCACGGCGCGGCGGTTGGCTCTCGCCCGCGACCACGTCGTGGGCCTCTGCGTCCGCTTCTGGGCGTGGGCCGATGGCCAGACGACCGACGGCACCATCGATGGCATCCGGCCGGTGGACATCGACGCCATTGTCGAGCACGAGGGGTTTGCCGCGGCGCTGGCCGAGGCCGGATGGCTGCTCGTGGACGAGCGCGGCGTGGTCATCCCGAACTTTGACCGGCACAACGGCGAGTCGGCAAAAAAACGGGCGATGGACACCGAACGGAAACGTCGGCGGCGGGAAGAGGGGAGTTGAGACGATGCAACCCTATGTCCGTTTTCTGTCCGACATTTGTCCGCGTCTTGTCCGCCGCGGAAGCGGACAAAAGCGAGACCAGAGAAGAGAAAAGAAGAGAAGAGGAACGGCGTTATCAGGAAGAAGAGTAATAGGAAACTAGAAATTAGTAATTCGCTGTTAGGCGGAAGCCAGAGGGAGTTGTGATGGGGACGCCGATGATCGTCGTGCTGCCGTTGCCGCCGCGGGAGTTGTCGCCCAACGCCCGGCCGCACTGGGCGGTCAAGGCCAGGGCGGTGCGGCGCTACCGCGAGGCGGCGTACCTGTCGTCACTTGCAGAACGTCCCGTGCATCCGTTGCCCCTGGCCCGAGTGACGTCGCGGTTCTTCTTCCGCACCCGCCGGCGCCGCGACCGCGACAACCTCCTGGCATCGCTGAAGCCCGCATTCGATGGCATCGCCGATGCGAAAGTGATCACCAACGACGCAGGGATGATTCACATGCCCGTCGAGCAGTACGTGGACCGCACCGACCCTCGCGTCGAGATCGCGGTGGAGGCTGTGGCGTGATCGACATCGACGCCATCCCGCTGGACCTGCCGGTGAAGCAGCAGCCCATTGCGGTCCTGTACCTGGCGACGGTCGAGACGCTGGCCGACGGCCGCGTGAAGGTCATGCCGAATTACAGCGAACCGGTCTGGGAGTGGTTCGGCAAGTAGCCGCCCGCACCGCAGCTGCCGGTGAGGAAGTATGGTCCAAGAATGGGAAGCGAGGTCTGAAGTGGTGGGCTTTACAGGCTCAGAAATTCTCGGCGATGCGTACTGGCGCGCTGCTGAACCAGCCGTAGTTGTCCTGCTCTGCTTCGGACTGCCACTCTGCCAGTTCGGGAAACTCCACACCGGCGATGTGGCTCATAATCACCAAGTCGTACCGCAGGTCGCGCACCTCGCGCCACATCCAGTCGTTCGGATCGGGCGCGATCTCCTGCGATGCGCGCAGGGCGACCTCGCGTGCGGTGCTTACGCCTTCGGTCTGGAACTGGCCGAGGACTACAGCCCCCAGCCGCACGGCCACGTCCAGATCGTTGTCTTCCTCCAGGAGGCGCACGCTCCACTGGAAGGAGCACTCGCTGCGGATGTTGCCCAGCACGTCGCAGAAGGCCCCTCGCGTGTCCGAGGAAGACGTCCGCCAAGCCATCGCCACGCTCTCCACGACCTTGTCCAGGCCGATGTCGCTGAGGCCGAAGATACAGGCGTCCAGCAAGGCGTCAGCGTCTTCGTCCGTGGCGATGTTGAAAAGGAGATGCGGAATCGCACTGCGAAGTTTCATCTTGCTGGCGATGCGAAGCAGTTCCGGCAGCACGCATTCCGTCAGTTCCCTCTTGCTGGCCGGCACCTTCATGTTGATGGCTCGCATAACCTGGTCCGCCCCCTCGCGGTGTCGTCCGAGGGCCTCCACCAAGTCGCCCGAAAAACGAAGATCATGCCCCGTGAGCGTTTCCTGTGTCATGAGACGCTGGCCGAACTCTTCCATCTCCTGCCAGAGCGCCGGCCATTCCAACAGCGAGAACCGCACTCGGCGATCCAGTGTCTCCGCCAGCTGCGCCGGGAAAAGGGACAGCCGGTGGATGGCCCTGTGTCGGGGAACCAGCAGCGGGGGATCGGCGTGAATCAGAATCAGGGCGACGGCGAAGCGGTAGTTGTCCTCGTCGATCTCCTCCAGGTCGAGCGGCTGCTCCAGTTCCTGGATGAGCCAGTCAATGGTTTCGGGCGTCTGGGCCAGGTGATCGGCTGCTCGCAGCAGGCCGAACGACTCTGCGTGGCCGTACTTCCTTGTGGCCTGGATCACGATGGGCATCACCGAGGGGTCCATGCGGTGTTCCCCTCGCCAGAACTTCAGGGCGCGGGAGCGAACCGCCCCAATGGGGCTGAGAATCGCGGCGCGGATTCGGTCTTCGGAAATAAGCATCCGAAATCCTCACGCGAGGTAGCGAAGCGCCTCGGCAGCGCCGGCCACGAGGACATGCATGTCGCCAATCGCGTGGGTGTTCCACGCGGGCTGGTAGACGAGCTGGAGGCCCTTCTTGCAGGGCAGAAGTTTGGCGAAGCGGCGCCAGTTCTCGGAAGGCTGCGTGTCGGCCTGTTTGACCTCGACCGGCAGCCACGGCTCGCCATCACGAACGATCAGGAAGTCGATCTCCTGTTTCTCCTTGTTGCGAAGGAAGAACAACTCGAACTCACCCTCGCCTGTGTCCGTCCAGAAGTGGCAGGTCTTCAACAGGTGGCAGGCCACGAGGTTTTCGAAGCGGGCGGCCTCGTCCTTGATGATGCCGAAGTCCCACAGGTAGACCTTGCCTTCGCGGCGCAGCGAACGGGGTATTTTGCGGCTGTAGGGCTTGATCTCGAAGAGGTAGTACAGCCCCTTAAGGTAGGACATCCAGCGCCTAACGGAGTCGAAGCCGACCTCCAGGTCTTCCCTGAGCGAGGCCATGCTGAAGAGAGAACCTACCCGCTCAGGGAGCAGGGCCGTCATCATCTCGATGCGCCCCAGGTCAGGCAGGCGGCTGATGTCCCGCAAGTCCTCCCGAATGACCAGTTGCTCGCGGTTACGCCGCCAAAGGCGCGCCTTGCGGGCATCCTGCGCCAGCAGCGGCTCGGGGAACGGCCCGTAGGCCATGAGCGACGCCAGGCGCTCTTCGACGGCCTTGCCCGGGCGTTCGGCTCTGGAGAAAAGCGCCTCGTGCATCTCGTCTGGCGGCAGGACATCGGCCCGCTCCAGTTCCCGCATCGAGAAGGGATGCAGCCGGAAACTGAGGTGCCGTCCGAGAAGACTGTCACTGCCCTTCATGTAAACGTTCAATCGGGCGCTACCGGTGACGATGAAGTCGCAGGGGGATTCCAGCGTGTCGAACACGCCCTTCAGGTTCCGCTTCCAGCGCCGGTCCTTGTGAATCTCGTCGAAGACGACCAGGGGCACGTCCTTGCCCTCGCTGTGCGGGACAATGGCCGAAGGGTTTTTGGCCCACGCCCGACGGAACTCAATCTCATCCCAGTTCCGGTAGAGCCCGACCTTCCGTTTGCGCAAGAGCATTTTGGCGAGCGTCGTCTTGCCGCACTGGCGCGGGCCGGAGACGAAGGCGATCTTGTGCTCGGCCAGGGCGAACTGCTCGACGGGTTGTGCAAGCGAGCGTTCTTTCATGCCGACCATTCTGCGGAGTGCCCGAAGTTTGGTCAAGGGGAAAGCCGATCCGACCAAACTACGGTCTGGCACGAGTTTGGTCAGATCGCCGATTCGGCATGTCTGTGCGACATATCGACGGCAGGCGATAGGTACTTCCAGGCCCAGAGACGCCGTCTTGGGCACGCGAAGGAGTCGGCAACCGGCTGTTTGTTTGTTGCGCGCGAAAACACGGCCCAGGTCGGCCCGCGGGCTACCCGGGGCGGCCTCGTTGGCGAGTCCTACGCTCGGGCGGCCCCGGCCGCCACGGGGGCGAACGTGGGCGTCCGGGGGCAGCAACGGGGTGGCCGCGGCGCGGGCACTGCCTGGCCACACAGTGGTGTGAGGACCGAAGGTGCGGATGCCGGCCCATGCGTGGTCTGTGTTGGGGGGAGTACCGCCAACGTCAGCCTTGAGGGACCTGGGGAGCCAGAGGCGTATGCCACAACGTAGGCCGTGGCAAGGAGCGAAGACCGTGTGTCGTCGAGTTAGCATGAGCCACAATCACAAGGCCGGCCATCCCTCGGGTACGCAGACCGAGATCCAACAGACGTTGACCGGCCGGCGGCAGAGGATACTGGCTGCTTCAGATACCGGGCCGATCAGCAAGCAGTCGCTCAATCCGGTCAAGTTGGCCTTGCACGGCCTCCACCTGCTGCTGCAGCACTGCCAAACGCGGAAGTACGAGGTGTCGAATTGCCCGGCGTGTGTTCAGGTTAGCCGAGATGATGTCCATGAAGCGGAAGCGGCCCGCGTCTTGGGAGATGGCCAACCCGCTGCCCGTGTCCAGCCATTCCCGGCAAACACCGTCCTCGTCGACTGCAAGATGGTCCCGTTTCATGACTTTGGGCGTCGGCTTGCGAATGGGGTAGGCTGCCAAGACCGTTCCGTCGCACAGGGAGTTTGCGAGGTAGTGCAAGGCCCGCCGCCGTTCTCGTCGCATGTGCGTCCTCCGTTTCAGTGGTTTGGTCAGCAGCATACCTTCTCGACCGCCTGCCGCAAGGGCACTTTCATCAGCCAGACAAGGAGAATCTGACATGGATGTAAACCTCGTAAGCGTAGAATCCATCCGACCGTACGAGCAGAACCCCCGGCTGAACGACCAAGCCGTCGAGGCCGTGGCCAAGAGCCTGCGGGAGTTCGGGTTCCGCCAGCCCATCGTGGTGGACGGCGATGGCGTCATCATCTGCGGGCACACCCGCTGGAAGGCCGCGCAGAAACTGGGCCTGAAGCAGGTGCCGGTCCACGTGGCGACCGACCTGACGCCGGCGCAGGTTAAAGCCTACCGCATTGCCGACAACCAGACGGCGTCGCTGGCCGAATGGAACATGGATCTCCTACCGCTGGAATTGAAGGACCTCCAGGGCCTGAACTTCGACCTCGACCTGCTTGGGTTCTCGGCAGAGGAACTCGGGGCGCTCCTGGCCCCGCTCGGCAACGAGGGGCTCACCGACCCCGATGCCGTACCGTTGCCGGGCGACGAGGCGATCACGAAGCCCGGCGACCTGTGGATTCTGGGCAACCACCGGCTGCTCTGCGGCGATAGCAGCAAGGCCGAGGATGTGGACCGGCTCTTGGCCGGCGCTCCCATCCACCTGGTCAACACCGACCCGCCGTACAACGTGAAGGTCGAACCGCGCTCGAACAATGCCATCGCGGCCGGCCTGTCGTCGTTCCCTGCGTCGGACGCCCACCAGGGTCTCACGCACCACCAGTCGTTTGACGTGGCCCGGCAGGGTGCCAAGCACGCCACGACGGAGAAGTTGCGGCCCAAGGACCGGCCGCTGGCCAACGACTTCATGTCGGACGAGGCGTTCGACAAGATGCTCCACGCGTGGTTCGGCAACATGGCCCGCGTGTTGGAGCCCGGTCGCGGGTTCTACATCTGGGGCGGCTATGCGAATTGTGCGAACTATCCGCCGGTCTTGAAGGCGATGAAGCTCTACTTCTCGCAAGCGGTCATCTGGGTGAAGGAGCATCCCGTGCTGACCCGCAAGGACTTCATGGGGAACCATGAGTGGTGTTTCTACGGCTGGAAAGAAGG
>CAYGWP010000085.1:0-6934 GCA_964353455.1 uncultured Anaerolineales bacterium | reverse complement strand
CGCCGCCCTTGAGGTGGCGCGCCCACCCCTCCGCCATCTGGCTGCGGCAGGAATTGCCGGTGCAGAGAAACAGGATCTTCAAGCGGTTCTTCATGCTCAATCCTTGTAGCAGAGGCAAAGGTCTTCTTTGGACATCCTGCGGACCTGGCCCAGCCGCTTGGCGTCGGCCAGGACCTGCGGGTCCTTCTCAAGGCACTTGTGCACCCAACGGATCGCATCGCGGACACAAGGCGGTGCGCCCCGCCCGGCCAGGCGGTAGTACATCCACCGGCCCTCCTTTCTGGATTCAACGAGGCCCGCCTGGTAGAGGACGGCCATGTGCTTCGAGACGGTCGAGGGCGCCAGGCCCAGCATCTCGACGACCTGGCAGACGCAGAGTTCGCCGCCGCGGAGGAACAGGAGCACCCGGACGCGGTTCTCATCCGCCAGGGCTTTGGTCACCGTCATTAACTCCTTCATGGCTTACTCCTATACTTCGCCGCACAGCGAAGTATTGTAATCGCCTCCTCCTCGGTGTCAAGAATCGATTTCGTTGCGCATGTGATCTTGAAGAACCCCGCCATCATGACGTTTTTCTGACACACCTTCCGGAGGCCGGCGGCCGCCAGGAGCGGCCCGAGCCTGCGGTCCAACCGCGTGCCGAAAAACGCGGCAACAGGATTCATGATGCGGTTGAACAACGGGGGCTTGCCTTCGTCGGGCACGAACTTGTCCAGGATGACCGCCCGGCCACCCTTTCGCAGGACCCGCCCCACTTCCTTGGCACACCGAAGGGGTTCCGGGATCACCGAAAGGATCAAGTGCAGGATCACCACGTCGAAGGTCCCATCGGGGAACGCCATAGCCCGGCCGTCCATCACGCGGGCGTCCACCGCCAGGCCCAACCTTCGCGCCCGACGGCGCAGGCGCAGAAGCATGGCCGGGGTGGTGTCAACCGCCGTGATCTCCGCTCCGCGTGGGATGAAGTCCAGGTCCAATCCCGTCCCTGCCCCAACGAGGAGGATTCGCTCGCCCGGCTCAATCCCGGCGGCTTCGATGGACCGGCGCCGCCTCTTTCGGAACCCCCTCGTCAGGACATCGTAGGCAGGCGCCCCGAGCGTGTAAACGATGCGGTGCCAGATGTTGGTGTCGAAGATTCTCATGTTCGCTTGCCCAAGAGAGAGAAAGAGAGAGAGGGACTGCAATCGCCGCACCCGGCGCTGTTGCGGTCCCCGCCTACGGCCGCGGCTCCTATACTTCGCCACACAGCGAAGTATTATAGGGGGCGACGGCGGCGCTGTCAAGCCGCCTTGTGCGTCAGGCCGACGTTGGCGGACGCTGGAACGCTCGGTCGCGGCCCCTTACTTGGCCGTACCGGCCACGCGCAAGGCGACCTCGGCGACCCGGCGACCCAGGTTCTTCGCCGTCGAGAGGCCCAACTCGTCGCCGCTGATGTCGTCGTTGGCGCTGTTCCAGAGCGTGGCGCCGCGGTGGGCGGTCGGACGGCCGTCGCCCACGAGGATCATCTCGTGGGCCATCAGCGCCGCCTGCACCGTCTGGATCGTGAGTTCCTGGCCGCCGTTGCGCATGCCGCCGACCGCAACCACGCCGGCCACCTTGTTGGCCAGGGCGAAGTTGTCCTTGCGCAGCGCGATGCAGCGGTCGAGAAACGCCTTGCAGAGCGACGACATGCTGCCGAAGTAAACCGGCGTGCCGACGATGATGCCGCCCACCTTGGGGTCCGCGAGCGCGGCGGCGACCTTCGTGAAGTCGCCCGCGCCGGCGGCCGGGGCGGCGGGGTCGAACACGCCGATGTTCAGGCCCGCGAGTTCAATCAGTTCGACCTCGATGTTGGGGCCGGCGGCCTTCGCGGCGTCCAGGCACACCCGGAGCGCGGCCGCCGTGGTCTTGCCCTTGCGGGGGCTCGTCGAGAGGCCGATGATCTTGATTGGCCCGGCCTTGGGGGCCTGCTTGCTTTCGGTCGCCGCGGCGACCTCACTTGCCACGCCGGCGACGACTGCCGCGCCGGCTACTCCAAGAAGTGCGCGTCTTGTCAGGTCTTCAGCCATCGGTGTTCTCCTAAGAGGGTTCATCCGAGCATCAACCGCGGCCCTCGGACGACGGCCGTCACTTGGCGATGTAAATCAGGTACACGCCGGCCAGAAGGACCAGCGCGCCGCAGATCTTCTTCAGGATCACGGCGCCCTTGGACTCTTCGTTCCAGTTCAGATAACGCTGGACGAGTTCCGTGGACGTGCCGGCCACCACGATCACCGAGCAGTGGCCGACGCCATAGACCGCCAGCAGGAGGATGCCGTAGCCGATGTTGGTGGCCGCCAGTTTGAACGTAACGCCGAGCATCGGGGCCATGTAGGCAAATGTGCACGGCCCGATTGCGATGCCGAACACCAGGCCCAGGATGAACGCCGCGAACATCCCCTTGCGTTTCATGCCAACCTGCCCCGGCCCCGACCACGGCATGGGAATCACGCCCAGGAGGTGCAGCCCGACGACGAAGAAGATGGCCGCCACAAAGTAGTTGCCGTAGCGGCCCACGTCGCCCATCATGCGCCCGGCGGCGGCCGTGATGGCGCCGATCGCGCCGATGGTGATAAGGATGCCGACGGCAAAGAGCGTGGAAATCAGGAAGGCCCGCCGGGTGGAGATGCGTCCCTGCTCGTCGATGAAGCCGACAATGAGCGGAATGCTGGCCAAGTGGCACGGGCTGAGGAGGATGCTCAGGATTCCCCAGACGAATGCCGCCCCCAAGGCGATAGCGGGCGTGCCCTCGACGGCGTGGGTGAGCGCAGTGAAGAGTTGCTCCATCGCTATTTCACCCCCAGTTCGGCCAGTTTCTTCTCGATTCCATCCTGTGGGAAGAAGCCGACGTGCCGGAAGACTTCTTTGCCGTCTTTGTCGAAGAAGACCTGGACGGGAATGGACTGGACGCCGTACCGCGCGGCCAGGACCTGCTCGTCGCGAACGTGGACAAAGAGGATGTTGGCTTTGCCCTCGTGCTTCTTCTTCAACGTTTCCAGGATCGGGGCCATCATCTCGCACGGCTGGCAACCCGAGGCCCCGAAGTCCACCATCGACGGCCGACCGCTCGTGCGGGCCTTGTCCACGAGGTTGTCCTTTGCGAGCGCCGCCTGCTCCTTCACCCACGCGGCCGAGACGTCGATGGGGGTCCGCTGGCCGAGGGTCTCGACGTACTTGGCAATCACGGCCTGCTGCTTCTCGCGGACGAGGTAGTTGCGGATCTCCGCCTTCACCTGGTCGAGCGTTGCATTGCCCACCATGGCCTTGTTCTTCTGGTAGAAGTCGGCGACCTCGGCGTCGGTCGCCTCGACCTTCTCGGCCAGGCCGCCCAGGTGGTAATCGACCACCAAGCGGTCCACCTGCGACGGGAGTTCCTTGCCCGTCTTGGCGGCCTCGGCCTTGGCGACCTGGACGATCAGTTTGTGACCGGCGGCCTGTTCCAGCATGAAGAAGGCGTTCTTCTTGAGTTGAGCCTGGACCTCCTGCGGCGCCTTAGCGATTTCATCGGCCACGTCCTTCTCGGTGATGACAAGGTCGCCGGCCTTCAGGAGCGTTCCCTTCGGCAGGTCCGAGAGCCGGGCATAGGTGAGGCAGCCGGACGCAAGGCCCGGATACGCGTCGTTCATGAGGGTTGCCTTGTCGCCCGGCGCGAGCGCGACAGGCTTTTCCTCCGCCGAGAGGTACGACCCGCACAGCCCCGCAACCAGACCCGCAACCGCCAACATGCGACCGAGTTTCATCAGCGAACTCCTGCCCGTTTCACGGGCCATTCGCCCATAGAGTTATCCGACTTGCCACGCCATGGCCGTTGTCCGCGCGCTCAACCGGCGTCGCGAGCCAACGTCCGTTCAGGGTGAACGGCCCGGCGCAGCGCCGTAAAAACGGTTATCAGGAGCATCGCCGCAAGAGAGACATCAAAGACCGTGTACGACGCCCGCGTCAGACCGTCCAGCCCAGGGACCTTCAGCAGCATCAGGAGGCCGGACAGAATGGCGACGGCCAGCGCCACGAGGAGCCAGATGAGCGTCCGGGTCGGGCGGCGCCGGGCCGCCTGCGTCGGCCGGTGCAGCCCGACCTCCCCCAGCAGCGCCACGATGCCGACCACGAAGACGAGGCCGGCGATGATCGCGTGGTTGGCGTCCAGCGTGAACCGGGTGGGCAGCATGTAGCCCATCAGGTCGGGCTGCTGCGCGAGGACGATGGCCGCCACCGCGATGGCCAGCGCGGCCGCCCAGGGGATCACCCGCAGGCGGGGCCGGATGGGATGGTCGGCAAACACCCACGCCAGGTGCAATTCCCCCACCAGGGCCACCAGCGAGCACATCAGCGCCACAAGCAGGCCATAAAGCACCGGCTTGACGTAGGTCTCGCGCCAGGCGCCCACCGTGGCCCAGAACGTGCTGACGCCGATGAGGCAGCACTGCGGCTCCGTGACGGGCTTCCCGTTTGCATCGAACGGGTACTTCAGGGCCGACGCGAAAAAGAAGGCCGACTTCGGATGGTGGCAGTCCGTGCAACCGTTGATGCCGAGGGCCGACCGCGCCGGGTACACGTCGTGGGCGTACTTGTGGACGTTGCCGTACGGCGAGGCCTCCCACTCGTGCTTGGGGACCGTCCGGTACTCGGTGCCGGAGGCGTACACGCGGTCGTTGTACACCCACACGACGCGCTTGCCCTCCATCGGGTACTTCGATTCGGCCAGCAGCGTCGTCACGGAGGCGATGAGGGCGTCGATCTCCTCCGGGCGGTTGACCTCAATGACCCCGTCGCCGTTGTCGTCCGCAATCCTGGCCAGGTCGGGGAACTTCGAGGCGTCTTGCTGGTGGGTGGTCCACATCCGGTAAACGTCGCTCATCTTCGGCTGCATGAGAGCGGACTGGCCTTCCACCTGGATGCCCGGCCAGGCCGTGTGGACCCGGTTGACGGGCCAAATCTTGCCCTGGTACCGGGCCAGGAACGGCTTGAACGGCTCGGTCGGCTTGTCGTCGTAGCCCTCCATCACGAGGTACCCGTAGTGGTTGCGGTACGCCCCGTCCGGGCCGTAGAAAGTCCACAGGTACTTGCCCTTGCTGGGAATCTTCGTCCCGGGGTTGAAGACGTCGCTGGCCTGGAACTGGATGGGCTTGACCAGGCGCTCCGGCACGTGGCAGGTCTCGCAGGCGAGGGCCTCCAGGTGCAGGGGCGGCAGCCAGCGGTGCTTGGCCACCGGGGCGCCGAAGCGGCCGGTGGTGTGGCAGTCGGCGCAGTCGCGCATCGTGTTCTTCAGGTCGCTTCGGACGAGGCCGCCGGGGTCGTCGCCCTTGCCGATCTCGTGAAGTTCCCTGCCGCGGATGCGCGGGTCGTTGGCCGACTGGCCGGCGGGGTGGCAATCGGTGCACCGCAGGCCGGCCCGCACGTGGACGTCGGTCCGCGCGCGGTAGTTGAACCCCCGCTTCTTCCACCCCGGCTGGGCGTGGCAGGCCAGGCAGGCCTCGTTGCGCGGCTCGCGAACGATGTTGGGCGAGAGCGTGCCGTCCGGGTTGAACTTCGCCCTGTCGTAGGCCACTGTGACGGGCTCGACCTTTTCCACCGAGCCGGCCACCGTGGCGAGGCCGGCGCCGGCGGTCGCCGCCCAGCGGTAGTTCAGGGCCTTCAATTGCCTGTCGCGCTCGGGGAACTTGTAGCCGGGCAGGTGGCACAGGAGGCAATCGGCCTCCACGACTCCTGACTCGGTCCAGCGGGCCTTGTAGTAGTCGCCGTCGAAGTTATTGTCGCCGCCAGGCTTCAGGCCGCTGGCCGGGTCGGCCATCCAGCGGTCGTAGCGCTTGCCCTCGCGGTCATATTCCGCCGAGCCGCCGCCTGGGTGGCAACTGCCGCAGCCGATGGCCATGATGCTGAACGACGTCATGTCCATCGCGGCCGCCGACGGGTTCTCCTTGGGCGAAAGGTAGTTGTAGAGGGGTGCGGGGGAGCACCAGTTGCCCCCGTAGAAGCCGGGCGTGGATGCCCATTGGCAGCGTGCGGCCAGTTCGGCGGACGGCTTCTCGCCCGCCCCCATCCGGAAGTGGTACGCCTGGGTGATCTTCTCGTAGTCGTGGCACTTGCCGCACGTCTGCTTCGGCGAGTACGGCCGGTCCGCGTTCGTCCCCTTCACGGGGTCGATCACATTGCCGGCCTCGTCGAGGAGGTGGAACGGGGGACAGACGCCCTCGGTTCGCGGCCGAGCCGGGCCGGCGGGCGGGTCGCCGGGCTTCGGCCCCGCCGCCCCAGGATTCAAGGCGAGCACCGACCCGCCGCCCGCCAGCATCAGGCCGACGCCCCCCGCCGCGACCCCTAACGCCGCAACCGTCCAGAGCAGAGTACGCATCGCTTCACCCTTTCTCTACCATCCCAGGCCGGGTTGGCCGCAACCATAGGGTGCGTGCTTGCACGCACCTTGCCGCTGCGACGCGGCGGGTACGGAGACCCACCGCGCAATGACTTCGTGCGTGCGGAGCACGCATCCTACGTGCCGGCGCACCCGCGTTACCCGCCGATCCCGAAATCGTAGCCCAGTTCCTTCCACTTGGCCAGGATGTCTTCCTTCGAGAAGAAACCCTCGTGGCGGAATCGCTCCTTGCCGAAGGCGTCGAAGAAAATCTGGGTCGGTATCAACTTGATGCCGTGCTCGCGAGCCGGTTCGGGATTCACATTCACGTCAACAAATTCCACCTGGAGCCGGCTGGCGTACTCCTTCTTCAACTCTTCCAGGATGGGCGCCATCATCTTGCAGGGGATGCAGGACACCGATCCCAGGTCCAGGAGTCGCGGCACACCGGCGGCAGGCTGCGAGACTTGAGCAGCGCCCTTGTCCGCGTCCGTACCCGGCGACGACCCCCTTTGCTTGTTGATAATGACGATGGCGACCACAACAACCAACGCCACCACAATGGCGATC
>CAYGWP010000084.1:0-4985 GCA_964353455.1 uncultured Anaerolineales bacterium | reverse complement strand
TGGTGCGCGTGCGAACTGGCGTACCTGGATGCGATCGGCAACTCGCGCGGCGTGCGGGTGGCAGACATGCTGGCGGGGCAACTGGGCTTCAAGCCCCGGCGTCTGCTTCGGCGCGTAAGCGCGATCCTTTCGGCCGGCTCTACGGCGAAGGTGCGGCGGAACCTGCGGATGATGCGGCTGCTTCAGTTCCGCGACTACAAACTCAAGGTCGGCCATGACGCCGAGCAGGATGAGGCCAACCTGGCCGAGTGCCACCGCCAGTTGGCCAGGGGCATGAAGCGCAAGCAGGGGCCGACCCGCCGGACCCTGCGCGTGGATGCCAACGGGGCGTGGGACCTGGAGGAGGCCGTACGCCGGGCCGAGAGCCTCGCGCGGTGGGGCGTCCTGGCCGTGGAGCAGCCGCTCGCGAAGGGGAATGAGGACGCCCTGACTGAACTCAGGCGCCGCACGAGCGTCCCGATCATGCTCGATGAGAGCCTCATTACTCTGCGAGAAGGCGAAGAGCGCATTCGCCGCGGCCAGGTGGACCTTTTCAACATCCGCATCTCGAAGAACGGCGGCCTGGTGCAGAGCCTGCGGCTGGCGCAACTGGCGCACAAGGCGGGCATCGACTTCCAACTCGGGTGCATGGTCGGCGAAACGGGCGTGCTGACGGCCGCGGGGCGGATATTCCTGGAACTCGTGGGGTCGCGGGTCCGCTTTGCCGAGGGGTCGTACGGGCGGTTTCTCCTCAGGTCCGATGTGACGCGCGAGCGGCTGTCGTTCGGATACGGCGGCCTTGTGCGGAAGATGACGGGGCCGGGCCTCGGGGTGCACGTTCAGCCGCACAAGTTGCGGTGGGTGGCCCGGCGCGTAACACGCATCGAGTTTGACTGACTTGTAGGGTGGGTGCTATGCACCCACGCGGTTACTGAGGGTTCGCGCGATGGCTAATCGCCGAAAGAAAAAAGCCTTGCCGCGGTTTCCGCCGCAGAAGTGGCAGCCCGGCCAGGCCCCGCGCATCGAGAAGCCGAAGAAAGGCAGAGGTTCCTACGAGCGCGGCGGCCATCGCCGTGCCGCACTCGGGGAGATCATGGAGGACCTGCCAGAGACGTAGGTGCGCACCGAATGACCTGGCGGGTGTGCCTGGTCTTTCTGACAGCCCCAGAAGGGGGCGGTAGATAATAGCCCACGGCGTGAGCCGTGGGTAGGCGAATGACCAATAAACATATTTTATTGTCTCCAGTGGATCCCCGGTAGGGGCGATAGAAGGGTTTCTGTCGCCCCTGCCGGGGCTTACACAGCAAGAAAAAATAAGACTCCGGCCTTTCGCTTACCCACGGCTCACGCCGTGGGCTATTGTCTGTCGTGCCTTCGGCACTTAACAGCGACAGTACAACAGGTTGCACGTGTCCCGGCGGGACACACCCGTACGCGCCGGCGCACTTATCTCACTACCGCTTCCTAACGGCCTTCCGACCCCGCCACTGGCACGGCGTGTTCTTGGCCACGAGGCGCTTGAGTTTCTTGCAGTGTACGGCGGCCATGGTGCGGCAGATGCCGGCCGTGTCGGCGGGCGGGAATGCGCTGTGCGGGCACTGGAACGTGCAGTAGTCGGAAATCCCTGGCGGTCGGGCGGGCATGAGGCTCTAGGAGTCCTTGCGTTCTTCGCCGTCCCCGGTTTCCTCCTCCGCGAGCACTTCGGGCTCTATGGCGGCCGCGTCCGCGAGGTCGAGCGGGATGGTCTCGGCCTCAAGGCGTCCGAGGACCCGCAGGGCCTCCATGGCGGCCCGCTGCTCTGCGGCCTTCTTGGAGGGGCCCCAGGCGCTCGGGTACCGGCGTCCGCGGATGGTCACCGCGATTTCGAACGCCTTGGCGTGGTCGGGGCCCTTCTCGTCGAGGACCTCGTAGTTGGGGGATGCCCCGATGTCTCGCTGGGCGTGCTGCTGGAGGAGCGACTTATAGTTGAGCCGATGCTCGCCGGCCATGACGCGGTCGATCTCCTCGGCCATGCCGCTAAGGATGAGCCGCTGGGCGGGTTCCAGGCCGCCGTCGAGGTACACGGCGCCGATGATGGCCTCGTAGGCGCACGCGGCGAGGCTCGCGGGCATGCTAACGGCCTCGGTTATGCCCTTGCCCAGCCGCACGTGGTGTATGAGGTCGAGTTCATCGGCTACGCGTGCGCAGGTCTCGCGGCTGACGACGACGCTCTTTACGCGCGTGAGTTCCCCCTCCAGGAACCGCGGGAACTGCCGGAAAAGTTCCTGGCAGACCACGAGACCCAGGACGGCGTCGCCGAGGAATTCCAGGCGCTCGTTGGAGGCAAGGCGGTTCTCGGCGATGCTGGCGTGCGTCAGCGCGATCTCCAGGAGGCCGAGGTCCTTGAAACGGTAGTCGATGATCGTCTGGACTGCTTCGAGTGCGTCGGGATGATTCAATGCCGCCTCCTGAACAAGGGTCCTCGCGCCGCAGCGCGACAGGGGCGGGTGGCGTGCCCAAGGCGCTACGCTCATCCGGAGAGCGGCTTGGGCATGACACCCGAACATCAACTATTCTATTGGATTCCGAGGTCGGGTCAACCGAAAAGGCTTGACCACAGCCGGTGCGGCGCGGCATGTTGGCGGCATGAACATGCGCGACCTTCTTCGGTCTCCGCGGCGGCTCGTGGGCGCCGCAATTGCGGCCGTCGTAGTTACGGCGCTGGTGGCGATCGCGCTCCTGAAGTCAACGCCTGATGTCTATCGCCGCACGGAGAGCCTGGGGGCCGATGAGGCGGCCGTCGCGCGATTCAACGAAGAGGTCGTCAACAAGGTCGGCAACGTCCTCCTCGATAAGAGCGGCGGCACGCTTCTTGAACTCCAGATCACCGAGCGAATGGCGAACGGCCGCCTCGCGCGGCTGATCGAGGACCAGGAGCGGGCCGGCAGGCGCGTGCCGCAGGTCCTTCGGGATGCCCGCATCGGCTTTGAGCCCGGGCGCATGGTCCTCGCCACGCGCATCGGGAGCGGGGCCTCCAGCGTTGTGGTGTGCCAGGACCTTCGCCTGGTGGTCGAGCCGGGAGGGCAGTTGCGGATCGAGCCTGCGGGGCTTGCGGCGGGCGTCCTGCCGCTCCCGGGCGGGGTGATGGGCGAAATCCGCCGGACCGTCGCCGGGCACCTCGAACGCCTGGTGGCCGCCAGGGCCGACAAGGATACGGTTGACATCTGGTGCACGGGGCTGGATGCGCTCGAGGGCAAGCCCATCCCGGTCGGCAAGGGGAAGAACCGCATCCTCCTTGAACGGATCGATGTAGAACGAGGCATACTGAAGGTTTTGGGCCACCGGGCCAGGGACGCCCGCAGAGAGCCGACATCGCAGCCGGCAACGGAGGCCCAAGAGATTCCGCCGGTCCCGCCCAGCCCTGGCGACTGATTGCGAAAAGAAAAGGGTCCAGGACCCCTGAAGTCGTTAAGGGTCCTGGACCCTTTTCTTTTCGCCATTCCTGCCGTTGTCGCCTTCCACGCCGACGTCCTGTCCGGTGACGCGGGCGACGGCGACGAGTTTGTCGCCCTCGTTAAGGCGGATGATGCGGACGCCTTGAGTCGCGCGTCCGATGGGGCGTATGCTCTCGGCATCGACGCCGATCCGCATGATCTGGCCCTGCTGTGTGATGAGCATCAGTTCGTCGCCGTCGCGGACGGTCATCATGGCGACGACCTTGCCGTTGCGGTCGGATGTTTTGATGTTGATGAGTCCGATGCCGCCGCGCGACTGCGTCCGGTACTCCGAGAACTCGGTGCGTTTGCCGTGGCCGTTCTCGCAGACCGAGAGCAGGGTGGCGCTCGGGTCAACGAGGCTGAGGCCGACGACGGCATCGCCTTTTCGGAGGTTGATGCCGCGGACGCCTGTGGTGTCGCGGCCCATGCTTCGGACGTCGGTTTCCTTGAATCGGATGGACATGCCGCCCCGCGTGCCGAGGATGATTTCGTCGTTGCCGGCGGAGATGGCGACGTCGATGAGGTTGTCGCCCTTTTCGAGGTTGATGGCGATGATGCCGCCGCGCTTCGGGTGGCTGAAGGCCGAGATGGCAGTCTTCTTGATGGTGCCCAGGGCGGTGGCGAACACCAGTTGCCGCTTCTCGTCGAACTCGCGGACGGGAATGAAACTGGCCATCTGCTCTCCGGTGTGCATCTGTAGGAGGTTGACGATGGCGCGGCCCTTCGACTGGCGCGACATCTGCGGAATGTCATAGACCTTCTGCCAGTAGCACTGGCCCATGTTCGTGAAGAAGAGGATGTAGTCGTGCGTTGAAGCGGTGAACATGTCCTTGATGAAGTCGCCTTCCTTGGCGGTCGAGCCGATGACGCCCTTTCCGCCGCGGCCCTGGCGCCGGTAACTGGTGAGGGGCATTCGCTTGATGTACCCCTCGTGGCTGATGGTGACGACGCAACTCTCCTCGGCGATGAGGTCCTCCATGTCGAGTTCCTCGGCCTCGCCGACGATCTCGGTGCGCCGGGCGTCGCCGTACTTCTCCTTCATCTCGTGGATGTCCTCGGCGATGATGTTCAGAACCAGCCGCTCGTCGCGCAGGATGGCCTCGTACTCCTCGATGAAGCCCTTGACCTCGACCCACTCGTCGCGGAGTTTCTCGACCTCCAGCCCCG
Source organism: uncultured Anaerolineales bacterium (assembly GCA_964353455.1). Taxonomy (GTDB): domain Bacteria; phylum Planctomycetota; class Phycisphaerae; order FEN-1346; family FEN-1346; genus CAYGWP01. The sequence goes on along the minus strand of CAYGWP010000084.1, from coordinate 363 downwards.
TGAGTTGCTGGAGCCTCATGGCCAGGATGGCGTCGGCCTGCGTGCTCGAGTAACTGAGGGTTTCGCGCGTGGCGTCGCGGAGGACCCGGTTGGCCTGGTCGGACTTCTTGCCCGGCAGGTTGGCGATGCGGAAGGCCCAGGCCTTCTTCATCAGGCGTTCCTTGGCGGTCGGAACGTCGGGGCTCTTCTTGATGATGTCGATGATCTCATCGATGTTGGCGATGCAGTACAGCAGGCCGAACAGGATGTGCTCGCGTGCCCGCGCCTTCTTGAGGAGAAAGAGCGTCCGCCGCCTGATGACCTCGATCCGGTGGTTCTTGTACGCCACCAGGAGTTCCTTCAGGTTCATCGTCCGGGGGCGGC
>CAYGWP010000083.1:0-2664 GCA_964353455.1 uncultured Anaerolineales bacterium | reverse complement strand
GGGACCCTTTCCACCAGAGGCTTCGACGGCTTCGTTGCCTCCGCCGCCGCTCCGATTGCTACGGGCTGGAGCGATAGTTGCCCGGCGGGTATAATCTCCCCGCTGAGAACCGGCGCCTTTCACGGCGCACTGGCGCTGTAGAGTTAGGGAAGGCGGCAGGGCGGTCCTCGGCGCGAGGCCGGCGGCGAAGGCGCCTGGCACCGAATTTCTGTTGACGGGGGGCGCCAGAGAGGTAGGCTGTCGTCATGCCACGCATACCGAGAGTCGTGATTCCCGGCGTGCCGCACCACATAGTGGAGCGCGGCAGGCGGGGGAAGGGTCCCCTGAAGACGGATGCTGACCGCCGCCGGTACCTGGCGCTGCTGGCGCACTGCGCCCCGCAGTGCGGCCTCTCGATCGTCGCGTACTGCCTGATGAGCGACCATGTGCACCTTGTGGGCGTGCCGCGGAAGGCGCGGTCGCTCTCCGACGCGATGACGCTGATGGGCACGCGCTACAGCAAGGGGGCCAACCGGGCCCGCCGCAAGAAGGGCCCGCTCTGGTGTGAACGATTCAAGTCATGTCCAATTGAAGACAGGCGACTGCGGGAGGCCGTGCGGTACGTGGAGCGGTGCCCCGTGCGTGCAGGGGTGGTGATCCGCGCCGAGCGGTATCCGTGGTCGAGCGCTGCGGGGCACGCGGGCCGCCGCAAGGACCCGGTGCTCGCGGACGGCCCCGGCCGCAAGGTGGCTGCGGGCGACTGGGGTGCGTGGCTCTACAAGGGGGATACTGATGCGTTCGTTGAACTGATGCGCCGCAAGACCCGGACGGGCCGCCCCCTGGGCAGCGATGCCTTCATCGCCCGCCTCGAGCGTCTGACCGGCCGCATACTCCACCTCCGCAAGGCCGGCAGGCCCCGCAAGAAACGGCCGTCCCCCGGCCGCAAGGCCAGGACCGCAAAGCAGACCCGCCCCAGGACCGCAAGACGGACCCACGCAAGTCGAAGCAAAGCCGTCCCGCCCCAGGCGGGCCGTGCCAGGGCGAAGATCCGCCGTGGCGGACCGCAAAGACGCAAGAAGAAGAGATAAAGAAGAATCCTCTGTTTCTGCCTCAGGTCGGTCACCATTTCAAGGGGGCCGGGTTCACGGCGATCCTAAGATAGGAGCGCTGCGCCACTTGCCTCGCGCGCAGCCGCCAAGTCCCCCTCACCCTTCCCTCTCCCGCCCGCCAATACAACGGGCGGGCAGGCTCAGGGGAGAGGGGAAAAAAGGAACTCCCCTCGGCCGGCCCGATGCCGCACTGGGGAGAGGGAAGAACGGCCAAGTCGCGCGGCCGGTCAGGATTCCTTCACGCGGCGGACTTTTGCGCCGAGGCGGGCGAGTTTTTTCTCGATGTGTTCGTAGCCGCGGTCGAGGGGATAGATGCGGGAGATGCGGGTCTTGCCGTCGGCCACGAGGCCGGCGATGACCAGGGCCGCAGAGGCCCTAAGGTCGCTCGCCATGACGGGCGCCCCGGAGAGCCGCCGCGGGCCGTGGACGACCACGGCGTTGCCTTCCTTCCGGATGGCGGCGCCCATGCGGTTCAGTTCCGCCACGTACATGAAGCGGTCGGGGAAGATCTTGTCGGTGATGATGCTGATGCCGTCGGCCACGGTGAGCATGGCGGCCATCTGGGCCTGGAGGTCGGTGGGGAACCCAGGGAACGGAAGCGTAGTTATATCAACACTTCTTAGCCCATCCGGGGCGCGGACTCTGATGGTGTCGTCGAAGTGCTCGACCTGTGCCCCGGCCTCGCGGAGAACGTGGACGACGGCGAAGAGGTCGTTCCACCTGGCGCCCTCCACGTACACGTCGCCGCGGGTGGCGGCGGCGGCCACGAGGAACGTGCCGGCCTCGATGCGGTCGGGGATGACCGAGTGCTCGGCCCCGGAGAGGCCGTCCACGCCCTCGACGACCAGGCGCGGGCTGCCGATGCCCTGGATGCGGGCGCCCATCTTGACGAGCATGCGTGCGAGGTCCTGGACCTCCGGCTCACATGCAGCGCAGTCGATGACAGTCTCGCCCTTCGCGAGGACCGCGGCCATGAGGACGTTGGCCGTCCCGGTGACCGTGGAGCCGGCGGGTCCGCCGAGGTACATCTCCGTGCCGCGGAGGCGTTTCGCGCCGCCGACGATGTATCCGTGGCGGATGTCGAGTTTGGCCCCGAGCGACCGGAGTCCCTTAAGGTGGAGGTCCACGGGGCGGTCGCCGATTGCGCATCCGCCGGGGAGGCTGACCTCGGCCTTTCCGCGGCGGGCCACCAGCGGCCCGAGGACGCAGATGCCTGCCCGCATGGTCCGCATGATCTTATAGGGGGCGACGATCTTCGCGTGGTCCTGGTTGGCAATGATGAGGTCGCCGGACCTTTCTTCGCGTTCGACCGAGACGCCGAGTTCCCTCAGGAGCCGCGACATGGTGCGGATGTCGGCCAGGTTCGGGACGTTCCTGAGTCGCACGGGGCCGTCGGCGAGGATTGCGGCGGCCATGATCGGAAGGGCGGCGTTCTTGGCGCCCGAAGCGCGGACGCGGCCCTTGAGGCGACAGCCTCCTGTCACGAGCAACTCATCCATCGTTATACCTTCTCCCGGGTTCGGCGCGGGGCGCACGCGCCGTCTATCGTTCGTGCTGGCGCGGCGGGTCTCCGTAC
>CAYGWP010000082.1:0-11015 GCA_964353455.1 uncultured Anaerolineales bacterium | reverse complement strand
ACAGCCTGATCTCCTGCCGCGCGTTGCCCTTAATCGTGGGGATTCTCACCCAGATACTGGCCGTTCCGTTTGCCGCGTCCCACTCCTCAACCTGATACGCCAGGGGCGTGCCCGTACTCGTGGAGAAACGGATGTCCTCTCCCCGGGCCTTGGCCTGGCTGAAGTTGAAGAAGTCCTTGTGCAGCCGCACCAGCAACGGGAATCCGTCCTCCGATGCCGATGCCGGCAGATTGGCGCCGTCGGGAGTCGTCAGGATGTACAGGGAACCTGTATGCTGCCAGCCGTGATATTGAGCGGAGGCCGTGGCGGCCTTGTCCTCCGCAGCGCCCGGCCGCGCCGGCACCGCCAGCAACAGGGCCGTAAGAACCGCGATGAGCACCCAATTGGCCTTCATATCCATTCCTCCTCTTCAGACCCCAGCGTAAGGCGCGAAGCCCGCCCTCAGTCTTGGCGGGCGGCGGGTGGCGGGCCAGGAACTCGGCCCCCGGACTCTATGTACCCCACGCCGCGCGGGGTGTCAATTCCTTTCGCCTTCAGCAGTTCACGCTTGCTCGCAGCGCAACATGTGTGCCACGCCCGCCCTTAGTCTTGGCGGGCCGTGGGACGAGCCACATGGTGTCTTCGCCCGCCAGTCCGTAGGGCGGGGCACACATGCGATACGGGCAATCGCGAAACGTGCTAGGCTTCGTCGCGGCGCCGCAGCCCCCAAGTCGCTGCCAACACCTGGGCGGCGAGGACACACGCCGCGCCGGCAACCTGGATGGCAGTCAGCCTGTCCCCCGCCAGAGCGTACCCGAAGAGGACTGCAAAGACCGGCTCCATCGTCAGGATGACCGCCGTGCCGGCTGCCGAGAGGCGCTGCTGCACGAACGTCTGAATGTAGAAAGCAAGCGCCGACGCCACGACGCCCACCAGGAGCAGGCTGAGCCAGACCTCCCCGGAGGGCAGGGCCATCGGCTCGACGAACGGCCAGGCCGCGCCGAAGAGCACGGCCGCCGCCAGCATCTGCCCGAGCGCCAAGACCAGGGCGTCGTGATCGCGGGCGTAGCGCGACAAGAGCGCGATGTGCAGCCCGAACGCGGCGGCGCACCCCAGCGTCAGGAAGTCGCCGACCCTGAGTTCCCCCGGCATCTGCCCGGTCAGAAGCGCGAGGCCGATCAGGCAGATTACCACGGAGACGAGAAGCGCCCAACCCAGGCGGACGCGGAAGAACGCCTTGGCGCTGATCGGCGCGAACACCACGAGGAGGCCCGTGATGAGACCCGAGTTGGTCGGCGTAGTGTACTGTAAGCCGAACGTCTGGAGCAGGTAACCTGCGGCCATCGCCACACCAATCGCGGCCCCCGCCCGCAGCGTCCGCCACGTCGCCCGCTTCAGGCAGATGGGAAAGAGCGCAGCGGCCGCAATCGCAAACCGGATGGCCAGGAATCCGACGACGCCATACCCCGCGGTGGCGTCCTTCACGACCACGAACGTCCAGCCCCAGATCGCCGTGACCCCGACCAGGAGCGCCGCCAGAAGAACCCGTTTCACACTCACCGCCTCCGGCCAGCAGTAGCGCTCCGTTAAGAGGCTGTTTCAGAACTGTGGCACGCCCGCCCTCGGGCGTGCAAGTGGCTGAAAAGATGCACAGCCGGGGGCGGCTGTGCCACAAGAAGCCGGTTCTGAAACAGCCTCTAAGCGCCAATTTATGGGTGGCACGGCCACACCCACCGATTTGAACACGGTGACTTGCTCCGGAGACTCTCACCCTTTCTTGAGCCCCGCCGCCCGCCAAGACTGAGGGCGGGCGGGTCGGATCCCGTGATTCCTCGCTCAGAATGACTCGCGACCCGGCCGAGGCCTCACCGCTGGTACGTCGCCTGGTCCGTGACACGGAATCGCAACGGCCCGAGGACGCAGGCATGGGGACGCCAGAGGTAGTGGGTGTAGCGGACGCGGTCTTGCGGCGCTTTGCCAGCGCCGGTCTCCAGGGCCAGGCCCGGTTCTTCGTCGCCCACGACCAGCCACGTGCGGCCTGCGTCGCGGCGCACCTCGCTGATTGGGAAGCGGTGCAGGACGCCATCGCCCAGTTCGATGGTCAGCCAGCGGCCGGGCAGTTGCAGGTCCGACGGTAGCGGCTGGTCCACCACAAAAGCGTTGACGGCGTCGCCGGCATCGCGGCGGAGGATGCCGACGACCTCGCCCGCGTACGCACGGTTGGCCCGTACGGCCTGCTCGCCCGCGCGCAGCAGGTCGCCGTCAACCAGGTGCAGGATTTCCGGCCGACCGTTGCGCAGGGCGGCAAACGCCAGCCGGCCTCGCGCCTCGATGCCGCTGCCAGCGTAATGGGCGTCGCGATCCAGACCGAGCATCACGATATCGGTGCGGCCGGCCACGAGGATCTCCAGCACGATGGTGTCTTGCGGCGTGCGCCCGCCGGACAAGAGGCGCACCGATTCGATGCGCGGCTGATCGACGCCGAACTCATACGGTTCGTGGACGGCAATGAAAACGGTCCCCGGCCCCGTGCGGCAGACACGAATCTGGTCCTTGCGGGCCGCCCGCGGCTGCGGGCCTTGTTGTTCGTACTGGCGGGCGTTCGGGGTCAGGCCCAGCCGCACGACGGTGCCCGGCGAGCCGACCAGCGTCGTCCGCAGGCAGCCGCGACGGATGCGGTTGCCGGGCGGGTTGCCTTCCTTGACCTCATCGGCCGATGTGGCGAACAAGCCCAACTCGGGCGTGACGATGTCAAACGTGAACGTCTCATCGGTCGCCGCGCTGCGGACGTGAACGAACCGGTCGTCGGTCGGGCCGCTGGCGCGCGTGGCGGGGTCTTCGGGCCCCAGGGCGAGGCCGGGCACGATGCGGACGTCATGCTGCGACGGGCCGTAGATCGACCACTCCTGGCGCCCGGCTTCCGCCACGCGGTAAACGTCAACCAGGTACGTGTTGTCGCCGACCGTGGGCACGAGCACGATCGTGCGGCGCGTGGCCCCCTGGAAAACTTCCGTCGCCTGGACCGGCGGGTCGGGCGACCAGACCGTCTGTGTGATCGGCATCACGGGCCGCGCCTTGCCGCCGACGTACTGGGCAGCGGAGCCGGCACCGGCGGCACTCGCCTTGCCCACGGCCTCCGTCGGATAAACGACGACCCGCGGATGATCCTCGGCCGACCGCGAGTAGCCGCGGCACCAGCCGTCGCCGGTAACGTAACTGTTGTCGGCAATCAGTTCCTGCCCCTTGGCGAAGTAGTGCAGCGAGAACGAATCGTCGTGCACGTGCGGCGACGGGTGGTTCTTGAAGTTCAGGTGTGCCTGCACCTGTCCGCGGCCGCGCCCGCGTCCGAGCACCGCCTGACCGTCCCACGTGCGCAGTTCGGCCTTCGAGGCATCGGGAGCGGCATCCGCCTGCTGAAACGCGGCGCCGGCGTACTGGCCCCATTCGGCCCACGCACCCTTGAACCAGCCGGATTCGTTGATGGAGTAGAAGCGGCCGTCGGGCATGCGAATCCGCCGCAGCGCCTCGGAAGAGCGGAGATACCTACGATACGCCGCAGCCAGCCGCTCGGGGCCGATCGGCTGACGCCCGTAAAAATCCTGCCACCCGGGCGGGGGCGCGTAGGGCGGGACGCTCTTGACCTCGCCCAGTTTCGGCACGGTGACGAACTGCGTGTAGCCGGCGGCCACTTCCCAGTACGTGCCGTCTGCGAAGTACGCCTCGTCGGCGAATTCTACCAGTTCCTGGACCGCGTAGTGATACAGCAACGGGTCGTCGAGCCGGACGGCCCACTCCAGCAGCGGCGCGGTGGCGTTGCGGTCGCGGTTGTTACCCCAGAAGCCCGTGAAGCGGGCATAAGACCAGAGGATGTAGTGCAGCAGGTCCTCCTCGACCTTGCAGCGCACGTCAAAACCCTTGGCGCGACTGACGGTCTGCCACACGGGTGAGTTGTACAGCCGGTCGTAGGCTTCGGCGTAAACGGCCGGGGCCCAGAGGTCTTTCTTGAACTGGTTCGGGCGGTCGATCCAGGGACCAAACGCACAGCGGGCCGGCGGCTGGGGGACGCCCGGCGCGCCGTTATCGACCGGCTGCGGGTTGCCTCCCAGCGTGGGCCATTTGGCGTAAACCTCGGCGATCCGCAGGAGAATCAGGATGGCCTTGCGGGCGTAGTCGTCGCGCTGCTGGGGGTCGCGCTGGAACTGGCGGTAGTAGTCGGCGAAGAGGGCATAGCGGACGGCGTGCTCGCCGGCCTGCTGGTTGGACGGCTCGCGTAGTGGCCCCGCTGTCGTGATCGCCGTCGCCAGGTAATTGTCGAACGTCTGGCCGCGCCGCCGCAGTTCGGCCTCGAGCGGTGGCTGGCCGTTCTTCAGGTCCAGGTCCCACGGCCGCACGTCCTCGCTCGCGAACGGCCCGGCCATGGGATGGCGGTTCGGAAGGTTCAGGTCGCGCCGCAGCGGCAGCGCCCCCCGCAGCCACTGGTACTCGGATTCCTTGAACGCCAGGAACGGAATGTAAGGCGGCCGGTCGAGCGAAAACTTCTGCATCCTGCCATCGGCCGTCTTGCGCTGGAGGACGGGGTGCCCCGCGCCGACCACCCGCGTCGCGCGCCCCTCGAGCGGCAGCGGTTCGCCCATGGGGCTGCCGTCGTCGTTGTAGAACTGCTTCAGCCGCTGCCCGTCTCGCTCGAAGATCTCGAACCGCGGCATGAGGCGGTTCGCCTCGTCGGGAGTCAACTGTTCCTGGCCCGGACAGGGGGGCGCAAGCCCGCTGGCGGCCGCCATCGCACCGCACAGGCCGAGCAGCCAGGCCAAATAACGAGTAGGCGTTGGTGGTTTCATCATCCGAGTGAAGCGGCTCTCCGTCGTCCAGGACCGTCTTGAGTGAGATTGGATGGAGGCGCCGTCCGCACGGCCGCCAGGAGGCGCTGCATATCCCTCAGGACCATTCTAACGCGCGATGGTCAACGTCATATCGCGCTTCCCGACGGGCAGATCGGCCTTGTAGAGCCCCTGACCGACGGGGACGAAGACGACGCCCTCTGCCCGCGGAGTTCCCTTTTCGCTCCAAACGGCCAGCGGGCCGGATTCGACCAGCCGCAACTCCAGCCGCGTATCCGAGACCGACCGGACCTCGACAGCCGCCGGCGAGAGGTACTTGTCCGTCCGGCCGATGGCGGCCCAACCGCTGCGGATGGGGCAAAGGTGAACCAACCGATCGGCAAAGCCGATCATCTCGAAGGTGTACGCGTCGGCGAGTTTCTGAGCCTTTTTCGCTTGCCAGTCGTAAACGACCAGGCCCTCTTCGGGCATCTTCCAACTGCCCTGGTACGGCTGTGCCATGCCGCCGGCGCTCGCGAAGTCGGCGGCCGTCACGCTTGCCTTGAGGGTGGCCGTCTCGCGGCCCTTTCCGAAGAGGTTGTACACGCCAACCGCCGCGCTGCCGCCGGGCAGCGGTGCCACGACACGGTAGGGACTCTCTTCGCGCAATGGGTCGATGAAGACCGAATCGGGCAGCGGCGCCGCCGGGGCCAGCGGACGGAGCAACTCGCCGTCGGCGTAGCACAGCGGTTTGATGAAGTCGGCCACGAACGCCTCCGGCGGATCCGAAAGGTACACGGGGCCGCCCGACATGGCCTTTGAGACGGCCATGATCCCGCCCACTCCCTCGTGGCTGGAATGGAACATGTCGTGGTCGCCCCAGACCAACTGGCCCAGCCACAGGATGTTGGCGTACGACTGGTACAGGTGTTGCTTGGCCGAGGGGAGGCTGTTCTTGGAGTAGTCGATGCTGCACCGCCCGATGTTGCTGAAGCGGCAATTGAAGAAGTTGGCCGGGTTGTGCCAGTTACAGTTGATGAGTCCCAGGCCCAGTTCCTCCAGCGCGGTCTCGAAGGCCTGGGAGTTCGCGCTGCACCGCTGGACGGCGTTATCGACCCGGCCGGCCAGGCGCGCGAGTTCCGCAGACTGGAAATCGGTCTTGACGAAATCGAACCCGTACGCCTTCACGGATCCCATGAACGCCCGGTAGAACGCCAGCGACGAGGCAGGATCGTTCCGCGGTATGAGGCTCGACTCCGTGAAGGTCTCCAGGTGTTGCCGCAGGGCCTCCGGAAAATCGTTGGTCGGCGAAAGGCCGCTGTTCGAGCCCGTGAAGAAGTGCCACAGGCCCATCCAGCGGATCTTCTCCGGCTTCCGTCGCGCCAGCAGCGGCGCCCAGCCGTTGGGGAACTTCTTCGCGTCGGGACGGAAACTGTTCATCTTGCCGCCCTCGGCCGATGTGTGCCCCATGTCGATCAATACATATCGAATTGGCAGGCCCGACGCTTCGATCCCGTCCATCGCGCCCAGGAGGTTCTGCTCGCTGATGTTCCCGTGGAAATGTTCCCAACTGCACCAGCCCAGGTACTTCAGGGGCTGCGGGTATGACTTTTCGCCGCGAAAGCGGGCCCGCCCGGCCATCGGCTTGCCGGCCAGGGCCGTAGCGAAAACGGAATTGCATGCGCCGTAAACGTCGTTGGACCGCGCCCAGGCGAAGAGCGGCGCATCGCACTCCACCGCGGCCGTCCCGAAGGTGCCGAAACTCAGCAGGATTCGCCCGGCCTCGTCGGTGTGGAACCACGACTGGGTCTTCCCGCCGGCCAGCGCCGTCACGGCAAGGCAGCCGCCGTCCTTCAAGGCAAGGATGAAGAAGATTCCGCCGTCGCGGAGTTCGGCTATGACCTTGGGGTCGGGGGCGAAAGGATAGGGGAAACCCCGGTTCATCATGTTCGGCCAGCCGGCGGCGTTGCCATTGGCGTGCGAGTAGAACACGCCCTTGGTGTATGCCGGCAGGACCAGTTCGTACGTCCCCAGCACGCCCCATTTTTCGTCGTCCGGCTTGCCGGTGAAACTCTCGAGGACCTTGATTCCCGACGCGGGCAGGTCCGCCAACTTGATTGCGCTGATCACGCGAGGGTTGGGCTGGTGCTTGCCGCCGGGTGCTTTGTCGGCTTCGGCGGTCTTGCCCTTTTTCGCAGGGCCCTTGGCAGCCGCAGCCGACAAAGATCGCGTCAGCGCCATCGCCGCCGCACCCGCACCCAGGATCTTCATAAAATCGCGACGGCATGCCACGGTCATGGACATTATCCTTTCTTCGCTTTCGCCTTCGGGGCGATATATTGCCTGGCGAACCAGCCCTTGGACGCTACGGCAACCTTGCCGTCGGCCGGCGTCTCGGCGATCCAGGCCGCAAGGTGCTCGCGCAACTCCTTCTCCGCCCGGGCAACCTCCGGCTTGCCCGCCAGGTTGGTGAGTTCCTGCGGATCCTTTTCGCGGTCGAAGAGCATGTCGCCGAAGGAGCGGTAGTCGTGCAGCAGGCGCGGCGATCCGTCCGCCGGCGCGGGCGGCGCCTGCCACACGGCCAGTTTGTACTGTTCGCCGATGATCGCGACCTGCGACCAGTTCTCGGAGACGGCGAACTTCCGCCCGACCGGCTTGCCCTCCGCCATCGCAGGCACAAGCGATCGGCCGGCCGGCCGGTAGCCTTCGGGGTGCGGCACGCCGGCCAGGTCGAGCAACGTCGGGTACAGGTCCACGAGTTCCACAAGGTCGCCGGAGACGACCCCTTGCCTCAGGCGCGCCGGCCACCGCACGATGAGCGGCACGCGCAGCGTTTCTTCGTACACGTTGTGGCCCATCGCCGCCTTCTCGGACAGGCCGTGACGCCCAACGAAGTCGCCGTGGTCGGCAGAGTAGAGGACGATCGTATCCCGGTCAAGGCCCAGTTCTTTGAGCGTGTCGAGAATCGCGCCGACGTGGTGGTCGATCTCGGCCACGAGGGCGTAGTAGCACGCGATGTAGGTGCGGTAGAGGTTCTCGTCGGCGGCCGCCATGCCGAGGCGCCAGCCCGCCTCGGTGTTGGTGCGCAGCCGCGCGAGCATCGGCGGCAGGTGATCGGGCGGCTCGCGCAGGCTCTCAGGCAGGCGGACCTTCGCGGGGTCGTACTGCTTCGCCCACTCCGCGGGGGGCGTGTACGGCTGGTGCGGCCGCAGGAAACTGCACCACAGGAAGAACGGCTGGCCGGGCTTGCGCTTCGTCCGCAGGAACTCGATCGTCTTGGCGGCCGTGTACGCCTCGGCGGTCTTGTCGGCCGGCAGGTCCGACACGTGCGACATCAGGGGCGACTTGTTGCCGCCGAAATCGCGATCGTACGCCGCGCCCTGGCCCTGGGCCCGGACCCACGTCTCGTAGTCCTCGTCCGAGACGTCCTGCTTCGGGCTGATCGTGGTGGCCGAAACGTCCCACGTGTCGATGGAATCCTTCGGCCCGCCCGCCTTCAGGTGCCGCTTGCCGAACGCCGCCGTCTGGTACCCTGCGGCCTTCAGCACCGCCTGGAGGGCGTGCACCCGGTCCGGAAACGCCAGCGGGTCGCCGTTCGTCAAGACGCCGGTCGTCCGCGGGTACTGACCCGTGAAGATCGCGACGCGCGACGGCACACAGATCGCGTCCTGGCAGTACGCCCGCGTAAACCGGGCGCCCTCGCGGGCGAGGCGGTCGAAGTTGGGCGTCTTCATTTCGGCGTGGCCGGCGCAGCCGAGGACGTCGGCATTATGCTGGTCGCTGAAGAGGAAAAGGATGTTCGGCTTCTTGGCGGGTTTTGCGCCGACCTCAGCCGCCCGCGCCCCGCGCGTCAGCGCCATCGCCGCCGCGCCCGCCCCTGCCGCCTGGATGAACCTGCGCCGCGAGAGATTGGCCATGTGTTTCCCTTACTTGTTCCTGTTCTTTCTCGCCTTGCTGGGCCCTGTTCGCCCTTGGGGTCCGCCGGCGTACGGTTCCCCCGCGACAAGCGCCTGCATTATTGGAGGCCGTCCCGCCCAGTATAAGGAAGAGCCGCCAGGGTTCAAGGTAAGGTGACCCACCTGGCGGAGTTTTCGATCAGCGCCAAGCACGTGCAGCGGATCACGGAACGGTTGGCAAGGAACGACTCGGAGAGCGGGATCGGGACGTGGAGCTAATGAAGGCCGGGCAACTGGCTTGCGTGCACGCCCATAGAACCGCATGCCCGCCCGCCCGGCATGAGGCCCGAGCAGCATCCGCTCAACGCGCATTCGATGGTGGCGTCCACGGCGGCCTCCAGGCCCCGCGCTTCGCCCCACTTGCCGGCGCCCGGCTGCCGTTGCCGCCGCCATCATGGCACGGTGATCATGCGGGCGGCGACGCGGGGCGCACTGTCCGCCTCGCGATTCTCGTAGATGCACAACAGCCGCCCCGAGCCGTCCGCGGCCAGCGCGGGCCCGAGCTCGTCCGCCCCGCTCGCCGCCACGGGCACGCCCGCCGGGTCGAGCGACGTGAAGCCGTCCACCCGCGCGGCGATGAGGTCGCAGTTCTCGAAGTTGGTCATCTTCTCACCGCCGAGATGGTGCCGCTGCCAGACGACGACCGAGTGCCGGCCGCTCCACGCGCTGGCGCTGCGGCCCCAGGGCCAGGTGGCGCCCGGCTTCTTCTCCCGGCCGAAGTCGAGCCAGCCGGGCAGCCTGGCCGAGACGCCGGCCGGCTCCTTCACAGCGTCCTGGTTGGCCAGCGAGCCGTCGGGGTTGACCAGGGCGGCGCGCATGGCGCCCGGGCCGCCCCAGCCCCAGGGGTCGGGCGGCGCCCGGTGGCCTACGACGAGCCAGCCCTTGCCCGGCACGGCCGAGACGCTCAGCGCGGCAGCCTTCGTGCTGCGGATGGTCTGGTTGCCCCACTGGGCGGGGTTGAGCGGCTTCCCCTCCGGGCTGAGCATGACCGTGAACACGGTCTGCGAGCCATACGCCGCCAGGTAGCAGTTTCCGCCCCAGGCGAGTTCGGGCTGCGGCGTGGCGCCGGTCTCCACGGTCGCCCCCACCTTGCCGTCGGCGCCCACGGGCGCAGCGAAGCCGTGATAGGCCGTCTCGTCGCGTTCAGGGACGCCCTGCCAGGCGACGAGGAAGCCTGTGCCGTCAGAGGCCACCGCCGGCAGCGCCTGTGTGCGCGGGCCGACGGCCACCGCGAGCGGCTCGGCATCGAGCACCTTGCCCTCCGGGGTCACCCGCGCCGCGAGCACATCGTAGTCCTTCCCGTTGCGGAAGTCCTGCCACACGATCAGGAACACGCCGCCGCCAAAGGCCACGCGCGGCCGCTCCTGGACACCGTGCTTGCACGGGGCGACCTCGATGCCCCTGGGGTCGAGCACTTTGCCCTCCGGCGAGATGCGCGCGGCGTAGATGCGCGCCTGCCCGCCCTTGCCGTGCCAGCCTTCGCGCCAGACAGCCAGGTACACGCCTTTCCCGAAGGCGGCATCGGGCGTGGCCTGGATGCCCTTGCCCGGGCCGTCTGCCAGGAGGAAGAACTCCTGGCCGACCTCGATGCCGCCTTCCCCGCCAAGAGCCGGATGCGCAAGACCCGCAATGATCGCGAAGAACAGGATGCGTGTCACGGCCTGGCCTCCTTGGCGCTAAAGGCCCGCCAGAGACCGTTGGGCTCGCCGGAGCACGACAGGTACACGCCGCCCTTGGAGTCCGTGGCGACCACCGCGTTCCAGCACAGGAACACCCTCTCGGCTGGCACGCCGACGGCATCCTTCGGCCACTTGTACTGGTCCGGCTTGGAGCCAACGACCGTGCGGACCCAGCCGCCCTTGAGCCAGCGGAAGCGATTCTCGTCCGGACCGCCGCACCATAGCAGCCCGTTGAAAATGTGGCTCGGCCGCCCTCGGCCGAGAACCCCGATGCACGAAAGCCCGTTTTCACGGTCCGGCACAGCCGAGGGCGGCTGTGCCACGGTCCGGCACAGCCGAGGGCGGCTGTGCCACATGGCAGTCCGACTTCTTCAACAGGCTGATAGGGCCTGGTGCACGGGGTCCCAGCACACGTAGGCGCAGCCGGAGTTGAAACTGGCCCAGGTGAGCGCGGGGCCGTCGCAATTGCCGTTGTAGCGTTTCTCCTGCGGCGTCTGCTGCGCCGGCGGGCGTTCGGGCCTGGGCATGCCGGCCACGGTGGTCACCTCGCCGCGTTTCAGGTCGATGCGCCGCACGCAGAAGTT
>CAYGWP010000081.1:0-19235 GCA_964353455.1 uncultured Anaerolineales bacterium | reverse complement strand
TCAACTGCACCCGCATCGGCGGCCTGGAGGCGTTCAAACTGGATATCGACATCCCCCTTAAGTATGGCGTGGACCAGTGCGTCGGAGACACCCTCTGCGCCGGCGGCATCATGTACGGACAGCGCAATATCCCGTGCATCCTCGACTTCTGCCGGGACATCCGCGAGGTCGCCAGGCCCGACGCCCTGTTCCTGAACTACGCGAACCCGAACGCCATGAACACGTGGGCCGCCATCGAGTTCGGCGGCGTCCGGACGGTCGGCCTCTGCCACGGCGTGGAGGGCGGCTGGCACCAGATCTACAACGCCCTGGCCGGCCTCCACGGAGACCCGCCCGCCGGCCCCGAGAACCCCGACTGGAAGAACGACTGCCAGATCATCTGCGCGGGCATCAACCATCAAACATGGTACATCCAGATTATCTATAAGGGTCGTAAGGTCGGCGGCGGGGAACTCCTGGAGGCGTTCGAGCGGCACCCGAAGTTCCGGGAGACCGAGAAGGTCCGCATCGACGTCCTCCGCCGATTCGGCTACTACTCCACCGAGTCGAACGGGCACCTCTCGGAGTACATCCCGTGGTACCGCAAGCGCCCGGGCGAAATCCGCAAGTGGATCAGCCTCTCATCGTGGATCAACGGCGAGACCGGCGGGTACCTGCGGGTGTGCACCGAGGGGCGGAACTGGTTCAAGTCGGACTTCCCGCAGTGGCTGAAGGCCGACGATAAGCCCATCGCACCCGAGAACCGCTCCACCGAGCACGGCTCCTGGATCATCGAGTCGCTGGAGACCGGCCGCACGTACCGCGGCCACTTCAACGTCCGGAACGACGGCTGCATCCCAAACCTGGCCGACGATTGCATCGTCGAGGTGCCCGGATACGTCGATAAGAACGGCATCAACATTCCGCGCGTGGGCGACCTGCCGCTGGCGTGCGCGGCGACCCTCTCGGCCAGCGTGAACGTCCAGCGGATGAGCGTGCGCGCGGCAGTGGCGGGCGACCTCGCGCTCCTTAAGCAGGCGATGCTTCACGACCCGCTCACGGCGGCGGTCTGCGACCCCGAGGAAGTCTGGCAGATGACCGACGAGATGCTGGTGGCCCAGGCGAAGTGGCTGCCGCAGTACCGGCGGGAGATCGCGGCGGCGAAGAAATGCCTGGCCGATGCGAAGCGCCGCGGCGAGTACCTGGGCACGAAGAAGGGCAAGGGCGCCGCCCGCGTCCACACGAAGACCGTGGCCGAGATGCGCCGAAACGCCGCAAAGTCCCGCCGCCTTGCCGCCGCCTCCGACAAGGCCGCCGACCAGCGCGCCAAGGACGCCGCCAAGGCCGGCAAGTAGGGTGGTCGCCGCGGCGACCACGCGGTCGGTGAACGGTTACCGGACCATCGACGGCCTTGCGTGCCCGCGCGCGGCCGCCGCGCGGCAGGCGCGGACATGGCTCGACAGCAATTGCAGCCGCGCGGTTGCGGCACGCACGTCGTGGTAGGCGGCATGGGCGGCATCGGCGAGTTGATGGTGCTTCGATCCGCCCGCCGTGGCGGCGGCAAGCGCTCCGAGGAAATGGTCGCCCAGCGAGACGGCCTCCTCGACATCGACGCGATCGCCGTATCGCCGCCGCAGCGCCGCGGCCTGGTCGCGGAACCGCCGCAGGCTCTCGCGGGCATCGCGGGCCAGGCGTGCGGCCTCATCCAGTTTCGCGTGGTCGGGGCTCTTTGAGCGCACCGCGCTTGCGACAACGTGCCATGCCCCGCCGCGGGCCACGCTCTCGGCAAGTTCAACGCAGCGGTCGATGTCGGCGAGCGCCCTGCGTCCGGTCTCGATCGCTTCCTGGATGGCCTTTTCCTCATCATCGGGCACGGCGGCTTCATGGGCCGGCGGCTTGGGCGGCGCGGCAAATTCGGCCGGCGGTTCCGTAGCGGCCTCCGCCTCGTGAGCGGCCTCCGCCTGCGCCTCGTGCGCCGGTTCGGCCTGCGGCTGCTCGACGGGCTCCGCGACGATCACCGCCTCGCCCTCGGCATGCGCGGGGGCGGGATGCCCGGCCCGGAGTTCGGACACATCTCTCTCGATCCCATCCACGGCCTTGCCGATCTCGTCGTGTTTCTGCATGGCGGCGAGGTAATCCAGGTATGCCTTCTTGCGTGATTCCTCCGTGACGGCGGGACCGCGGGCGCCTCGGGTGCCGGCAGCGGTGGCGCGGCCGGCGGCATCCTGGTATTCCTTCTTGAGTTGCTCGCGGAGTTGGACGAGGTGTGCGGCCTCGGCGGCCAGCGTGCGCTGGAGTTCCGCGAGGCGTGCGGCCAGCCGCTCGTACTGGCGGACCCTCGCCTGGACTTCGGCGAACCTCTGTCGAACCGATTCAATCATGGCCTCTCCTCCCTCATCTCGCCCCGGTGCGTGGTCGAGACCGTTGCTATCTTCCTCGCGCCGGCCTATGCTAGGCAAGAAGATTCCTTCGGTCGCGGTCTTGCGTCACTTACGGGTGGCACGGCCACGCTGTGCTTCTGCGTGGCCGTGGTTGCGCCCCGGCGAGGGCCACGGCCACGCAACAGGTCGCCACGGCGACCAGGCTGTGGCCGTGCCACCCACCGAAGGTGACGCACTAAACAGTCACGTGAGGCATATCATGAAACGCGCATCATTCGTGGTTGCGCTCATTCTGGCGGGGATCATCGGGTGGACCTTTGCGGCGGCGCCTCCGGCGAGGGTCGCCCAACCGCCCGCCGCAGCCGCCGGCGGCGAGGTGCAACTGGGCGTCGGCGCGAGCCTGGGCGGGCGCCGCCCGTTCCCGCCCGACAACCCGTGGAACACGGACATCTCGCAGGCGCCGGTCGATCCGAACTCCGACAAAATCGTCGCATCCGTCGGGGTCGATACGGGCCTTCATCCCGACTGGGGCAGGGTTTATGGAATTCCATACGTCGTCGTTCCGGGCAGCCAGGCGAAATCGCAAGTTACATTTCAATATGGCGATGAGAGCGACGCGGGGCCGTACCCGATTCCGCCGAACCCCCCGATCGAGGGCGGCGCCGACTCCAAGGGCGACCGCCACATCCTCATGATCGACCGCGACAACTGGGTCCTCTACGAACTCTTCGCGGCGTATCCGCCGGAGGGCGGCAAGGGATGGCGGGCCGGGTCGGGCGCGATCTTCGACCTTAACTCCAACAAACTTCGCCCTGCCGGATGGACGAGCGCAGACGCCGCAGGGCTGCCCGTCTTTCCGGGCCTCGTCAGGTACGATGAGGTGGTCGAGCGGAAGGCCCTGGAGCACGCCGTTCGGTTCACGTGCAAGAAGTCGCGCCGGGCGTACGTTCCGCCCGCTACTCACTTCGCCAGCCGCTCCAGCGACCCCGCCCTGCCGCCGATGGGCATGCGCGTCCGGCTGAAGGCCGGCTACGACATCAGCGGGTTCCCGCCATGCGCTCAGGTCGTGCTCACGGGCCTCAAGAAGTACGGAATGTTCCTGGCCGACAACGGCGGCAACTGGTTCATCACCGGCGCGCCCGACCCGCGGTGGAACGACGAGGAGGTAAACACCCTGAAGCGGGTCAAGGGCCGCGACCTGGAAGTGATTCGGATGGACGGACTGGTCACGCGATAGTATTCCCCATGTGGCACGGCCGGCTTGCCCGGCCGTGTTTTCCGCACGGCACCACGGCCGGACGAGCCGGCCGTGCCACACACGCGGAGGGTCAGGCCCGCACGGCCACCGGGCGGCCGGTTGCGGCTGACTTGACCTCGGCCTCGACGATCGCCACCGATGTGGCCGCATCGGCCGGCTTGATCCGCTCCGGCGGCCGGCCCGCGGCGATGCACCCGACGAAGTACCGCAACTCCTCGGTGTAGCCGCTGACGGCGGGCACCGCCGGGTACTCGGCCTTGCCTGTCTTCGCGTCGTGCACGGCCAGCGTGGGCGTGCGGAGGGAGTTGAACTCGACAGCCGCCGACTCGAAGACCACCCGCGCGCTCATCCGGAACGGGAACGACGGCGGAAAGTCCCAGCCGCCCTCGGCCACGACCATCGGTCCGCGCTTCCCGTACTGGAAGATTCCGAGGATGTGGCTCGCGCCGCCGTCGGCGTCGAACGTGGCGCGCGCCGTCACCTTCGCCGGGCGGCCGAAGAACCACTGGACCATGTCGGCATCGTGCACGTGGAGGTCGAGGACGGCCGAGCCGCTGCGCTTGGCGTCCTGAAGCCAGTTTTCCCACGACCACATGGGCCGCGCCGAGAACCGGCCGAAGTACGCGCTCCGGACGCGGCCGTAACGGCCCGAATCCATCATCTCCTTCATGGCCAGGTACTCCGGCCAGAACCGGAGGACGTGGGCGACCGCAAGGAACCGCCCGTAGCGCACGGCGGCATCCGCCATCCGCCGCGCTTCGCGGGCGGTCCGGGCCATAGGCTTCTCGCAGATGACGTGCTTGCCGGCCTTCATTGCACGGATGGACATCCTGGCATGCATAAACGTGGGCAGGCAGATATCGACCGCATCGACCGAATCATCGCCGAGGAGTTTGCCGAAATCGGAGTACGTGCGGATGCCCGAAAGGTCGGTCTTCTGCGCTGCGCCGGTGTCGATGTTGCCGGCGGCGCCGGACCAGTCGCCGGCGAGTTTGCGGCCCTCCACATCGCAGATGGCGACGAGTTCGGCCTCCGGAATCTCTCGGTAGGACTTGAAGTGCGTGGTTCCCATCATCCCCAGGCCGACGACGGCTACGCGAACGGGCATCGTGCGCCTCCTTATGAAATGCAGCACAGCCGCGTGGGTGCGGAGCACCCACCCTACGTGCTACGGCATCACCTTCTTCAATCGCTCGCAGGTGGTGCGGAGGAACACCCGCTCGTCCGTGTCGGACGGCCCGGCGAACACCTCCGCCGTCACCGGCCCCTTGTAGCCGAGCCGCGCGAGCATGGCAAGGCTCTCGGCCAGGGGCACGTCGCCGTCGAGCAACTGGCAGAACCCATCGGCCGTGCCGACCGAGCGGCGGTAGTCCTTCACATGCACGCGCTTTATGGCCCGCCCGAGGATCTTTATCCAGTGCTGCGGATAACCGTATTGCCATACGTTCCCGACATCGAAGTATGCGGCGACCCGGGGGCTGCCGACCTCGCGCAGGAACCGCCGGAACTCGAGCGGGCTGAGGAGAAACTTGTTCCAGACGTTCTCTACGCACACCGTGACGCCGGTCTTCTCGCCCGTCCGGCCGAGCGCCCGGCAGAACCCGACCGCCCGCTTCCAGCAGGCGTTGTACGGCACAACCGGCGCCTTCGGGTCGAAGAACACATCGACCGAGCCGGGGACGACCAGGAAGTGCCTCGCGCCGAGGGCGGCCGTGAGGGCAAGGGACTTGCGGCCGATCTCCAGCGCCCGCGCCCGGACGGCCTTGTCGGCGGACGCAGGGTTCGCGCCCCAGAAGAGGCCCGTCGCCACGGAGCCGATACGTATGCCGATGCGTCGGGCCTCATCGGCGAGGCGGCGGCACTCGGCGGGCGGCGCATCGGGCGTAAGTTCCCCTTCGGCCGAGACCGCAAGTTCGATCCCCTCAAAGCCCGCATCGTGCGCCAGGCGCATCGTCTCGACGAGGCTGCGGCGGCCGGAGAAGCCGTCGCGGAACGACCAGTAACTTGCCTGGGTGTACATGGCTCGCGATCCCTCATGCCTGGCCAGGAGTGGAATCCGCGGAACGCCGCCATCCGGCAATTCGCCGGTTGCCGCGCGGAAACCTCGCTACTTCTCCGGTCTCAGCGCAAACTTAAGCGACCTCTCCGGATCGAGGACGCGAAAATAGAAGCCCCATCCAAGGATCCGGTCGGCCACCTTCAGGAGGACCTCGTTCCAGCCCTCCTTCAGATCGGCCGAGAAGACGTCCTCATCGGCCTTGGCCGCACGCTGCACGTGCTTCCTCCAGACCTCCTTGCCGTTGATGCGCACCAGGATACTGTCATCGCTGCCCGCGGTGAAGTAGAACTTGCCGGCCTTCGGCGCGCGGATGTATGCCACGGCGCACGCGACGGCGTAGTCGTCATTGAACACGGCATCGAGATCGACGAGGCCGGCCTGGTCGGCCTTCACCGCCTGCCAGCGGACCTGGCGGCCGCCTTTGCCGGGGTATGCGGCCGCAAGGTCCGCGCCCTGTTCGGGCGGAAGCGTGCCGTTCCAGCCGGGGAGCGCGCCCTTTAGATATCTATCCTTATCGTTCCGTTCGGCATCGGTCCAGTCCGCCAGGCCCAGGTCGAACGGGCCGACGACGTTCCACTCGCGGACCATCGGGGCGACGCCGGCCAACGCGGGGACGAGAAAATCCCACCCGTAGAGTTTCCGGCTGCCATCGACGAGTTCCACGCGGGCCTTCGGGAGCGGGAACATCTTCTCGCCGACCTTCGCGCGGACCTCCAGGACACCCGCGCCGTTCGGCGCGAGCGTCGGGGCGACCGCCTTCTCGCCGCGCCAGAAGGTGCCCGTGGCGTCCCACGTGACGGCCGCGCGGACCTCCTTGTTCGTGGGGTTCCCCAGGCGTGCGCGGATCGTAATCTCGCCGCCGGGGGGGACGGCAGCAAGCGGCTCGACCGCCAGGGCCCCCTCGGCGGCCTTGACGGATGCGGGCGTGACGACGTCGGCGGGCAGCCGCCCATCGGCCGTCACGAGTTCCAGGCCGGCCTTGCGGCCCTTGACCGAGACCTCGACGAAGTGGAAAAATCCGCCGGCGAGTTCGTACGGGTCGAGTTCGGCCCCGCCTCCGCCCGTGAGGACGTAGCGGACGCCGCCAATCGGCGGGTAGTAAAGGTAGCGATGCCGGTGGCCCGCGAAGACGGTGTCAACGCCGGCGGCGGCAAGAAGCGGATGGATTTCGCGCATCCACTGGTTGGCGGTCTCGCCCGGCTTAGGGGGGTACGCCCAGAGCGGCGCATGGAGAAAGACGAAGGTGCGGCGGGCCGAGGCGGCCTTCCGGAGGTCCTCCTTCAGCCACGCCAGTTGCTCGCCGGCGATGCGGTCCTGCTGCCCCTGGATCTCGGAACTGAGGACGATGAAGTGGGCGCCCTTGTGGTCGAAGGAGAGGTAATCGAGGCCGTACCTGCGCCGCCAGACCTCCTCGCTCGCCTTGTTCCAGACATCGTGGTTGCCGATGACCGGGACGACCGGCATCTCGAAGTTCTTACACATCTTGTCATAAGCATCCCACTCCTTCGCCACGAGGTCCGCGTCGTCGGTGTAGCCGTGGATGAGGTCCCCCAGGATGACGGCGAAGTCGTCGCCGAGGGCGTTCGCGCGGCGGATGTTGCCGAGGAAGTGCTCGTTCTGCGTGACCACGTCGGCCCCCTTCCACCAGGGCCGGGTGTCGCCCATGACGACGAACCTGAAATCGCCCGCGCCCCGCGGGTCGATGGCCTTCTTGCCGGGGGCGGCCGGGTGCTCGGCGACACCAGCGCAGCCGGCGATGAAAAGGGCGGCGGCGAGCAGGTATAAGCACTTACGCATGCCCATATCTCCTTGCACTAACGACCAGCGCCCCGCAAGCGGGGCGGCTAACCAAGCCGGTTACCCGGGCAAGCGAATCACCCACTCGTTCGGGCCGGTCTTCGCGAGGCGGCACTCGACATCGGCCTTCCGGCCGCCGAACTCAACGTGCACCTTGTACCGGCCGTGGAAGCCGCGCAGCCCGAGCGCGCCCGTCCCGTCGGTCCGCCCGTCGGCCACGGTCCTCCACTCGCGGCGCACCAGCCGCCACACAAGATCATACACCGGCTTCGGGCTGAGGTCCTTCCTGAGGAGGCCCCCGCCCGGCAGCCACGCACCCTGCTCGCACAGGTCCCACCACGTCAGCGCCGCCGTTGAGGGGTGCCCGAAGATGACCCGGAAGAACCGCTCGGCGTACTCGGCCTGGGCCGTCTCGTTCCAGATGCCCTGCCGGTGCGACCCGGTGATCGGCTGCCCGCCGGATGCGGGCGTGAACTCCGTGATATACAGCGGCACGCCCACCGTCGCATAGCGGTCCAGGATCTTCTGGACCTGCTCGAGCGGGAACCGCATGGAGCGCGGCTCGTGGGCCTGGATGCCGATGCCGTCGAACGGCACGCCTGCGGCCTTCGCGCCCTGAAGCAGTTTCAAGAACGGCGGGTACCCGTTCGCCAGCACCTCGTAATCGTTGATGATAAGCACGGCCTTCTCTTCGGCCGCGCGGGCCCAGCGGTACGGCTCGTCGATCGGCAGGCCGCTGAGGTGTGCCGGTTCGTTCACGACCTCCCAGTACCCGATCTTGCCGGCGTATCTCTTCATGATCTCCTCGACGCGGGCCTTCTGGACGTCCTTCGCAGGCTGGCCTTCGGACCACTTCGGAATACCCGCCTCGCAAGCCCAGAGGAGGGGGTGCCCTTTCAGGCGGATGCCGTGCTCCGTCGCCCAGGCGACGATCTTGTCGGTCTCCTCATAATGCGGTTTGCCGCGCTCGGGCTCGTACCATCGCCAGTAGAAGCCGACCGTGGCGAAGTTGAAGAGTTCGGCGAAGCGCTTCTTGTAAATGGCGTTCTGTTCGGGCAACTTGAACCTGTCGAACATGAAGATGTTGCAGCCGAAGAGGAACTCGTGGTCAACGAGTTCGGCATGGACGACCGCATCGATCACGGGCCGCCCTGCGGCATCGACGACGCGGACGGTCGCATCTGACTTGCGGTACTTCTCGGCGCCCTCGGCGGCCCGCTGGAGCGCCGCCTCTTCGCGGGCCTCGCCGCCCGCCGCCCATTCCTCGCGGCTCGCCATGACGACTTCCTTCGCGCCGGCGACCGGGCTGATTTCGATCCGCTCCAGGAACAGGTTTCGGTCCTCGCCGCCCTCAAGCGCATCATTCAGGAAAGCCACCGTCACGAGGTGGACGCCGGCGGGGATATCGGCCTTGAGCGTATAGTCCGCGAAGTCCTTCGAATCGACGAACGCGCTCGCGCCCGGATCGCCATCCACATAGACCTGCATGAGCGGCCAGACGCCCTTGCACGGCGTGCCGCGGGCACGCACCACAACCGTGTACGCCCCGGCGGCCTCGGCGCGGACGTAGTCGCCGACCTCACCGTTGGAGTGGAGGTTCCATCCCCCCGGCATCGCCACACCGGCGGTCCGGGTCCGGGCGTTCTCGGCCTCGATCGTCAAGGCCATGACCGGCGCCGCAAGGAGCGCCAGCGCAACCGAAACAGCAGCCGCCGCTAAGCACCGTTTCATCCGTGGCACCTCCATCACACATGCCGGCCGGTACTTTACTGTAGCGATGCGGCCGCCGGTGTCAATCGACGGGGCAAAAAATGATGCGGCGCGGCGGGCAACCGCTATCATGGCCTGTGTGGCACGGCCGGCTTGTCCGGCCGTGCGCATCGTTGCGTGAAAGGACACCGTGATGAAACTCTTGTTGGTGGGATTCTGCGCCGTAGTGATAATGGCGGCCGGCGTCTTGACCGCAGAGGCGCCGGTTGAGCCGTCGCCGGCGGTCCTGAAGGCCCTTGAGGAAATCGGCACGTGGGACGGCAAGACCGCCTCCGCGGAACTCGCCGGGCCGTACGAGGACCCGCTTCAGGCGGCGATTCCTTTCGGCCGCAAGTCGTACTACCTCGCCCCGTGGCGGGCGTACATGGACACGTGGCCCGCGCGGCAGTTCCTCGACTGCCTCGGCATCAACTTTAACGTCGGCGCCCAGGAGGCCGAGGCGACCGCCCGCGTCCTGGCCGAGGCGGGCATCCGGTCCGCCCGCGTCGAGATCGGCTGGGGGAGTTTCAAGTACGATGACCCGACTCAACTTACCGACCCGGCGGGCGTGCGGCGGCGGCTGGAGGCGCTCAAGAAACACGGTATCCGGCCGCTCATCCTCCTTAACGCCAACTCCGGGTGGCCGTGCCCCACGAAGCGGACGGATGTGAAGTTGCTGAAGGATGCCGCCGCGGGCGCCCACGAGATCTTCATCGACAAGACCGATTCCGTGCAGCCGGGATACACGGGCCTGAGGGGCATGGCGTACCAGACAGGCTTCCCGCTCATCACGACGGCCGACACGGCGACCGGCAGGTGCGAACTTTCCGCGCCGCTGCCCAAGGCGCTGTCGGCCGGGCGACTGGAACTCTACACGCTCAAGTACGCCCCGTTCGGCGGCGAGCACTTCGCCGACGGCAGGCCGAACCCGGCCGCCCGCGAGACGCTCGACGGCTGGATGGCCTACGTGGCGGCAATCACGCGGTTTGCCCGTGAGTCCCTCGGCACAGATGCGGCGGCCGACGCGGGATTCGACCTGGAGGTCTGGAACGAGTACACCTTCGGAAGCCAACATCTCGATGACAAGAACTACTACAGCCCGCCGCGCGAGTACCGCAAGCCGCGATTCACTTACAGGGGGAAGGACTTCAACCACGAGGTCATCCTGCCGATGACGGTGGATTACGTGAACGACCCCGCCAGCAGGTTGCCGGGGGTCGCGGTCATCAGCGGACTCTCGAACCAGCGGCCGTGGGACAACGGCGAGGCGATGTGGCCGGGGCAGACGGGCTTCAGCCGCCACTACTACACGGGCATCAGGCCATTCGCCGACTTCGATGGCAACAGCGGCCTCTGTAGCCCCGAGACCGATAAGAGCAAGAACCACGTGCCCCTTAGCGCCCTCGGCAAACCCGACGGCAAGGCCGACAAGGACGGAGCGGCGCCCGGCACGTACTTCATCCCCACGCTGCGTATTGCCATGCCGGAGGTATGGTTTTTCGGCTATAAGACCGAGGAGATGGTGCGCGAAGTTTTGCCGTGGCCCGATGTGATGAAAGGCCACGGGCGGTACGGCCATCCGGGCACCGGCCGCCCGGCACAGGTCTGGCAGACCGAGTTCAACCTCGACCGGCAACCGTGGGCCGGCGAACTCATCAAGCAGACCGGGTGCGACCGCAATGACCCCCGCCTTGCGGCCCTCATGCACCACGTCGGCGCAAAGGCGCTGCTGCGCACGTTCTTCTTCCAAAGCACGAAGGGCGTGCACACGGTGAACGTGTATGCGGCAAAGGGGACGGACGCATCGCTGAGCGTGATCCCGGAATCGTTCTTCGCAGCGCTCAAGACGGCCAACTACGAGGCGTCCGACCCGGTCCTCGCGCTGCGCGGCGCTCAACTTGCGGCGCTCGGCCGCGCCGCGGTGCGGATGCGGACCGACCAGCCGGTTGACGTGGCGCGGCCGCTGGCGGTGGTCAAACTCGTCGAGGAGAAGCCGCGGCTGGTATTCCGCGGCGACGGAACGCCGGAGCATCCGGACCGCTGGAACCGCGACGACTTCGCGTGCCTCCCATTCCAGACCGGCGCCGGCCGTTTCGCGGTCGCCTACTACGTCGTGACACGCAACATGGCCCACGCATGGGCGAAGGACCGCGAAATACTTGACCCTGCCCGCTACGACATGCCGGAGCAGACGTTTCAACTGACGCTGGGGAACGTGCGCGGCAAGGGCGCAAAGGTATCGGCATACGATCCCTTAACGGACCGCGAGGTTTCCGTCCGCGTGCTGACATCAACCCCGACGACGGTCACCGTGAGTCTGCCCACGGTCGATTATCCGCGGATGCTCTTCATCGAGGAGGCGAAGCCGGGGCCGGTAATCGAGTCGCCGAAGTTGGCGGCCGGCGCGAACGGTGCGGCCACGCTGACCTTCCGGACAAATCTTAGCGTCCCCGCGCAGGTCTCGTGGGGTCCCCTGCCCGACCGGCAGTCGGGCGGGTCGGTCGCGCTGCCGGCCGCAACGAGTTTCGCCCAGACAATCCCGAAACTCGAGGCCGGCCAGGGCGTGAAGGTCGCGGTGGAACTCGACGGCCTCCAGGCCCGCTGGCCGAGATGGGGACACGATACGGCCGGGGCGAGGTTCTGAGTTTCGCCCCGAAGTCGGGCATCGCAGCAACTCGGCCCCCGGTGTATTCACCGGGGGCTAACTACTTCGCGAAGCCGATGCCCTTCAGCCAATCGACGCACAGCGAGGTCCACGCGCTCACCTCCGGCACGTCCGTCGCCAGGCCCAGGCCGTGGCGGCCGTGCGGGAAGACGTGCAGCGAGAACGGCACCTTGTTCTTGTGGAGCGCCGCCGCGAAGAGCAGGCTGTTCTCGACCGGCACGCCGGCATCTTCACTCGTGTGCCAGAGGAACGTGGGCGGCGTCTCCCGCGTGACGCGGGTCTCCAGGCACAACTCCTGCCGCAACTTGTCGTCGAAACTCTCGCCCAACAGGTTCATCATCGACCCGTTGTGGCGGAACTCGCCGAACGTGATGACCGGGTAGCAGAGGATGGCCGCATCGGGCCGGCAACTCTGGCGGTCGATGGGGTCGGCGGCATCGGCCTTTCCGGCGTCGAAGATCGTGGCCGCGGAGGCCGCAAGGTGTCCGCCCGCGCTGAAGCCCAGGATGCCGATGCGCTTCGGGTCGATCTTCCACTCGGCGGCCCTGGCCCGGACGAGGCGTATGGCCCGCTGGGCGTCGCCGAGGGGAATCGGATGGCGATACGGCCTGACGCGGTAGTCCAGGACGAAGCCCGCAACGCCCGCAGAGTTCAGCCACTTGGCGATCGGGGCGCCTTCGTGCGCCGCGCGGCCGCCGTATCCGCCGCCCGGGCAGACGACGATGCAGGCCAGCGGCCCGTCGCCGGCCGGCAGGTACGGGGTGATGCGAGGCTTATCTTCCGGCGTCTCGCCCTTTGCGCCGGGTGCGCCGCCGGGCCAGAGGAGGATGGACTCCGGGGCGGGCGCGGCGGCAGGCGCCGGGGCCGCCTCGGCCGCCATAATCACGCATGACCATGCGAACATCACACAACCTGCCAGAAGCAGTTGCCAGAACACGTTCGCAACTCCTTTCGTTCGCTCACCCGGCCGCGCCCCTCATGCGGCGGAGGATGTGCCAGTAAGCCCCGCGAGCCCCCGCGCGGATCGCATCAACAAGGGGCGTGTTGTCATTGTAGTTGTAGTCGGCCCCAACAGCGGACCGGCTTGTCCCCCTCACCCCCGCCCCCTCTCCCGCGAGTGGAGAGGGGAGAGCCTCCGGCGCCGTCTCCTCCATGGGTTCGAAGAACCGCTCGTCGCCGCCGATGAGTCGGCGGACGAGGGCCGCAGGCCGCTCGCCCAGGGCCGATGCAATATAGAATGTCGGGCGCAGAAAGTCCACCGGTCCGTCGTATCGCCGGTGCAGGTTCGGGTTCGACTCGGGCAGCCCTTCGGCCGTCACGATCTCAGCCATGCGGGTATTTGGATAGATGCGTATGCCGAGCGCCGCCCCGGCGCAGTCGGGGTTGATGTGCTTGATGAAGCCCACGGTATCGGCCAGCGTCTCCGGCGTCTCGCCCGGCCCGCCCAGGAGGAGATCGATCATCACCGCGATTCCGCGCTCGCAGCATAAGCGCACGGCCGCCGCGAGGTCCTCGCGTCGGTGCGGCTGCCGGTACGCCGCCAGCATCGTCTCTGCGGCCGAATCGCCCGTGAAGTTGATGCCGACGCACCCCGCCCGCCTCATCGCATCCGCCAACCCGGCGTCGAACGGCTTCACCGCAAGGTACGCGTACCAGCGGATGCGGTCGCCGAGGCCGCGGCGGGTGAGTTCTGCGGCTACGGCCAGGGCATGCTCGCGCGGGATGTTGAACTCGGCATCCGCCAGGTGCAGCACATCAACGCCTTGCGCAAGGAGGGCCGCGAATTCATCGGCCACTTCGCGAGGGTCGCGCCGGCGCGACTGCGGCCCCTTCGCCAGCGGGTCGGCGCAGTAGATGCACCGGCGGTCGCAGCCGCGCTTCGTCTCGACGGCCCCCTGCCCGCCGAGACGAAAATATGCGGCGTTGTCGATTGTCTCGCGGGCGGCCGGCGCCGAGATGCGCTCGGGCCATGCCGGAGGGTTGCTCCGCAAAGCCCCGCCATCGCGCCACACGAGGCCCGGCACCCGCCCAAGGCGGGGCGAGGGCCGCCCCAACTCGCGGTACAGAATGACCACGGCATCCTCGCCGTCGCCGCGGATGCCGAAGTCGGCGCCCGCGAACTCGACCAGTCGCTCGGCGAAGATCGAGAGGCCGACTCCGCCCAGCACAATCGGTGCATCTGTAAACCCGCGGACGGCTCGGACCGTCTCGGCCAGTTGCGGGGCGAACCACTGGGCGCTCGGCCAGAAACAGTCATCCACGTTCCGAAACGTGATGCCGACCAGGCGCGGATGGACCCTGGCGAAATAATCCCGCACGGCCGCGTCCGGGTCGGCGGCGAGGGCGAGGTCCAGCACCTCCGTCTCGATGCCCGCCTGCCGCGAGGCGCCCGCGACGTAGTCCAGGCCGATGGGCGCGACGAGCGGCGTCATGCGGTTGGCGTTGATGAGCGTGAGCATCAGGCATCTCGGCGCGGCGGGTCGGGAGACCCGCCGCGCTCAGCAATTCTACTTACCCAGCAACTTCGCGGCGCCTGGTGCGGCGCGGACGGCAAGGATCTCGCCCCAGTAGATGCGGTGGAAGTCGCCGCTCTTGTAAGCCCCGGTGCGGATTTCCTCGGCGAGGCGCGGCGGGAGGACATCGCTGGAGTGGACCACCCGGCACTCATAGATGATGGGGCACTCGGCCACCGCCGGGGCATCGACCGTCTCGGCCTTCTCGGGCGTCAGGCCGCAGGCGGCGAACTTGTCGGTGTCGCGGCCGCTCCGGCTGCCGCAGAGGGCGCACGCCTCGGCCATCGACTCCGCGGGGACGTTCACCGTGAAGCATCCTTGCTTTTCGATACAATGATACGTGTACCGGCTCGGCCGCACGAGGACGACCCAGATGGGCTTTCCCCAGGCGACGCCGAGCGAGCCCCAGCCGATGGTCATCAGGTTCGGCTTGCGGGCGGCATCGTAGGCGCCGATGAGGAGTCCGCGCGACGTCATGATCTTCATGACGGCCGCAAAGTGCTCGGTGGGCTCAATGATCTTCCTTTTCATGGCTTCGGCTGACCTTTCTGTTGAGGCGGCGCTGCCGGCGTCTGCGCCGCAGGTTTCGGCGGCGCGGCGGGCTGCGCGGCCGCGGGCTTCCGCGCAGCGGCGGCCTCGGCCGCCATGTCCGCCCGGGTCCGCAGCACGATCATGATGACGCCGAGGATGACGACGGTCGGCCCCTCTGCGCCGGTCCAGTACCACGGCATCCCGGCCCGCATGTCGATCATGAGCATCACGAGGCCCGCGCCGATCATCACCGCCGCAAGGATGCCGATGGTCCGGCCCCAGCGGCGGACGTCGGATCCCAGCGCCCACAGCACCGCGCCGAAGAGGGCATAGAAGAGCGAGACCGACCGCGCCAGGTACTCGACGATCGGGCCGTCGGGAAACACGCCGAGGCCGAGAAACTGGTGGCAGGCGGCCATCCAGGCGCGCGGCATGAAGACCGCAATGATCGCCAGGCAGCAGACCGAACCCAGGGCTCGAAGGAACAATGCCAGCCGCTTCTCAGACGCGTTCATCGCCGTCCCTCCCGGTGGTGCATGAAGTGGCATGCGCCAACACCCAATATACGCTTGCAAAGCCGCGCCCGCAAACGAGAATATGGCGCACCGTGCCGTTAACCCTCTCCCCTTGCGGGAGAGGGTGGCCGACTTGTCCGGCGAAGCGCTTGCGAAGTCGGAAGGCCGGGTGAGGGGGTTGCCGTTGCTCCACCCCTCACCCCTACCCCTCTCCCACAAGGGGAGAGGAGTGAACTGCGCCACCCATCTAATGGGGGAACCTCTGAAAGGAGACCGTCTCATGCGTATCCGCACTGTTGCCGTGACAGCAGCCGTGGCCGTGATGCTTTCGCTTGCCGCATCGTGGTCGCAGGGGGCGGCCCCGCCTCCTCTGAAGCAGGGCGACCGGATCGTGTTCCTCGGCGATTCGATCACCGCGGGAGCGCTCCGGCCGGATGGCTACATCACCCTCATCAAGGGCTCCATCGATGCCGCATGCAAGGGCATGGGCATCGAGACGATAGGCGCCGGCGTCAGCGGCAACAAGGTGCCGAACCTCCAGGCGCGGCTCGAAAAGGACGTCCTGGCGAAGAAGCCGACAATCGTATTTATCTATATCGGCATCAACGATGTGTGGCACTGGAAGAAACAGCCCGACGGCACGATGAAGGGCGGAACGCCCACGGACCAGTACGAGGCAGGCCTTAAGGACATCATCGCCAAGATCAAGGCCGTCGGCGCGAGGGTCATCCTCTGCACCCCCTCCGTCATCGGCGAGAAGGTTGACGGGGCGAACGAGCGCGACAAGATGCTCGACGAGTACTCCGGCATCAGCCGCAAGGTCGCTCGCGAAACCGGCTCGGAACTCGTGGACCTCCGCCAGGCATTCGTCGCGTACCTGAAGGCCAACAACAAGGACAATAAGGACCGTGGCGTCCTGACGGGCGATTCGGTGCATCTGAATGCGGCCGGCAACCGTTTCGTGGCCGAGGAGATGCTGAAGGCCCTGGGCGTGCCGTTCACTGCGCCGCCTCCGCCCGCTGAGAAGAAGTAGGCGAGATATGAGCAGACTGTTGCTGATGCTCGGCGTGGCCGCCGCGCTGCTGGCGGTCCCCGCGAATCTCTCCGCCGAGGAGAAGCCCGCGGACTCCGCGAAGCCGGCGACCGTCACGGTCCGCGCCAAGTCCAAACCCGCGCAGGAGTGGAAAGAGTATCCCACGCGGACGCTTGAGCGCCTGGAGGGTTTCACCCCGCCCGCAAAGGCGCCGGCGCTCTCGAAGTACGGCGGCCGACTCGACCGCAAGGCCGATGCCACAGGCTTCTTCCACGCCTGCAAGGTGGGCGACCGCTGGTGGCTTGCGGACCCGGAGGGGTGTCTCTTCATCCACGTGGGCGTGGCGTCGGTGTCGCCCGGCCGGTCGGCGAACAACCGGGCGGCGCTCAAATCAAAGTTCGGCGATGAGAACAGCTGGGCCGCCGCAACCACGCGGCTTCTGTGGGATAACGGCTTCAACGGCACGGGGGCGTGGTCCGCAACGGGGCCGCTCCGCGCGTCGCCCCAGCCGGTGGCGTACACGCTCATCTGGAACTTCATGAGCAACTTCGCCAAGAAGAAGGGCCTGGCCACCCAGTTGCCGGGCCACACGGGGTATCCGAACGACTGCATTTTCGTCTTCGACCCGGAGTTCCCGGCCTTCTGCGACGAGCAGGCGCGGGCCCTTGAGGCCACTCGCGACGACCCGTGGCTGATGGGCCACTTTTCGGACAACGAACTGCCCGCGCCGAAGGACATGCTCGACCGGTTCCTCGCGCTGGACGCGACGAACCCGAACTTCGCCCCCGGCCGGCGCGAGGCTCAAGGCTGGCTCTCGAAACGCAAGGGCAAGGAGGCCACGAAGGCCGACATCGCCGATGCCGACCGCGATGAGTTCATGGGCCACGTCTTCGGGCGATACCTGGAGATCACCACGCAGGCCATCCGGCGCCACGACCCGAAGCACATGTGCCTCGGGTCGCGGTTCCACTCGAACGAGAAGCGGAGCCAGGCGGTCTTCCGCGAGGCCGGCCGGTTCCTCGATGCCATCTCCGTCAACTACTACGGCGTCTGGGGCCCGCAGCCCGCGACCCTGGCCGACTGGACACGCTGGTCCGGCAAGCCCGTGATGATCACCGAGTGGTACGTGAAGGGGGCCGACACGCCGCTAAAGAATTCGACCGGCGCGGGCTGGATCGTCCCGACTCAGCGGGACCGCGGCCTCTTCTACCAGCACTACGTGCTGGGCCTCTTGGAGTCGGGCACGGTGGTGGGCTGGCACTGGTTCAAGTACATGGACAACGACCCGGAAGACCTCTCGACGGACCCGTCGAACCGGGACTCGAACAAGGGCATCGTTACTATTAAATATGAACCGTACGCGCCGCTGGTGGACCTTATGCGGGAACTCAATCGCAACGTGTACGCCCTGGCGGACTGGTTTGATTCGAGGAGGATCGGCCGATGAAAATATCGCTCATCTTGTTTCTGGTGTGCGCCGTGCTGATTCCGGTAACCCGCGCAGTCGGCGAAGAGGCCAAGGTGGCGGAGCACGTCTATAAGAAGACGCCGCAGGGCGAACTGAAGATGTTCGTCCACCTGCCGGCGGACTCGAAGCCCGCCGACAAGCGGCCGGCGATCGTATTCTTCTTCGGCGGCGGCTGGGCACAGGGAACGGTCGAGCAGTTTCGCACACAGGCCGAGTACCTGGCCAAGCGCGGCATGGTAGCGGCGCGGGCCGATTACCGCGTCAAGTCGCGTCACGGCACCACGCCCGACAAGTGCGTCGAGGACGCAAAGAGCGCTGTGCGATGGCTGCGGCAGCACGCGGCTGAACTGGGGATCGACACCGACCGCATCGTCGCGGCGGGCGGATCGGCGGGCGGCCACATCGCCGCATGCGCCGGCATGACCGACACGCTCGATGCCAAGGACGAAGACAAGGCCGTCTCGTCGCGGCCCAACGCCATGGTGCTGTTCAACCCCGTACTGGATTTGACGGACTTGCCGCTGGGGGTCGCTGACGTGCCCGACCTGGCCAAGTCGATGTCGCCGATCCGGTACGCCGCCAAGAACACGCCGCCCATGATCCTCTTCTACGGCACGACCGACAAGTTCTGCGCCCAGGGCCGCGCGATGCTCGCCAAGGCGAAGGAAGTGGGCTTCCGCTGCGAACTCTTTGCGGCCGAAGGCATGCCGCACGGCTTCTTCAACAAGGCTCCCTGGACCGAGATCACCCTTCGCCAGGCGGATGCGTTCCTCGTCTCGCTCGGGTACCTGAAGGGCGAACCGACGGTCAAGGCGCCCGACGGGGCAAAGGAAACCCTCAAGCGCGAGCAATAGCAGCGCACGTTAGCGCGGTGGGTCGGGAGACCCACCGCGCAGAGTGCGGTGTGCGCGGCGGGTCTCCCGACCCGCCGCGCGGAGTGCACACGTAGGAGGCCAATCATGCAACACAGAATCGGCGGGGCAATCGTCGTGGTTCTCGCGCTCGTGCTGGCATCGGGGCTTGCGGTTGCGGCTGAAGGCCGGCCTCCGCAGAAAGGGCCGGGGCCGGACATGGGCGGCATCAAGGCCGTGCGCGACCTGGAGTACGCCAACGTCGGCGGGCGAAGCCTGCGCCTGGACCTCTACCTGCCCGAAAAGAGCGACGGGCCGCTCCCGCTAATCGTGTGGATCCATGGCGGCGCGTGGCAGGCCGGCAGCAAGAACGGCACGCCCGCCCTCCCTTTCGTGAGGCGCGGCTACACGGTGGCCAGCATCGACTACCGCCTGA
>CAYGWP010000080.1:0-2255 GCA_964353455.1 uncultured Anaerolineales bacterium | reverse complement strand
CGGCCGGAAGGACGAAGGGGAGGAACCTGGCAGGGCCTGCGGCGATTCCGTTCTTCTTCGACGGCCAGTTCCGCATCAACCTGGTGTAGTTCGCGCGGCACAAGTGCAAGAAGCGCGGCGGGTCTCCCGACCCGCCGCGCTCCGTTCTTCGGCAATCCTGCCCTTGACATGGGGGAGGGCGGCCGCTACTCTTATCGCGGCACTTGGCGGAGGTTCCAGCAGTGGGCGGTTCCAACGGTTCCAGAACGGCGTTTGTGGCGGTCGTGCCAACGGGCCTCAAGTCCGTGCGCGCCACGAAGGCAAAGTCGCTGGGATCGTAGGGTTCGCCGCCCGAAGTGAAGGCATCATGCGGCCCTGCGATGGAAAAGTCGTGGGGCCGCTTTCATTTTTGCCGATAATTCCTGGGACTCGGGAAAGGAGCATGTACTATGGGCCTTAAGGTGACGGTGGTCGGCGTGGGTCTTGTGGGCGAGGCGATCGTGTCGTGCCTGAAGGAGCGGAAGTTCCCGTGCGAGTGGCCGCCCCGCGTGGCCGCCACGCGAGAGCGCCCCGAGACGCTGGCCGGCGAAAAGATGCTGGTCGAGGAAACCGGCCCGAAGTCGTTCGAAGGCGCCAACATCGTCCTCTTCGCCGGGCAGGAAGGCGCAAAGGGCGCAAGCGTTACCTGGCGCGAGACGGCCGAAAAGTGCGGGGCCTGGTCGATCGACAACGGCCGCGACTTCCGACTGGCCGCAGACGTGCCGCTCGTCGTCCCGGAAGTCAACGCGGATGCTATTACGCCCAAGACCCGCTTCATCGCCAGCCCGAACTGCTCGACCATCCAGATGGTCGTGGCGATGGCGCCGATTCACCGCGCCGTGGGCATCAAGCGCATCGTCGTGGCCACGTACCAAGCCACGAGCGGCTGGGGGATGCGGGGGCCGCAGGAACTCCGCGCGCAACTGCCCGTCGCGCTCGAGCGGGGCGTTGAGAACCTGCCGTACGATCCGAAGGTCTTCAACCGCCCCATCGCCTTCAACTGCATCCCTCATATCGACATGTTTGTCGAGGGCGATTACACCCGCGAAGAGATGAAGATGGTCAACGAGACCCGCAAAATCCTCGGCGACCAGAACATCCAGATCTCCGCGACGACCGTCCGCGTGCCGGTCCTCAACGGCCACAGCGAGGCCGTCTGGGTCGAGACGAAGAAGAAACTCTCGGCCGCCGATGCCCGCCAACTTCTGCGCGCGGCCCCCGGCGTTGTTGTAATTGACGAGCCGGACGGCGAGAACAAACGCACGTACCCGACGCCGCTGGACCTCGTGAGGCCCGAGTACAAAGACATGACGCTAGTCGGCCGCATCCGCGAGGACACGAGCACGAAGAACGGCCTCGCCATGTGGGTCGTCGCCGACAACATCCGGAAGGGCGCGGCCCTGAACGTCGTCCAGATCGCCGAGGAACTGCTCCGGCGAGGGTACCTGAAGGCGTAACAGGAGAACCCATGAAAGTCTGCAAGTTCGGCGGCACGTCGATGGCCGATGCCGCACAAATCCGCAAGGTCTGCGACATCGTCCTTTCGGACCCCGAGAGGCGCCTGATTGTCGTCTCCGCGCCGGGCAAACGCTCGAAGACCGACACGAAGGTCACGGACCTCCTCATCGCGCTGGCCGAGAAGTGCCTGGCCGGAGGCCCGGCCGACAAGGAACTTGCCGCCGTCGTCGGCCGCTACGGCGACATCGCCCGCGGCCTGGGGCTCGGTGACGACATCACCCGCCGCATCGAGGCCGACCTCTGCGCACGCATCGCCACAGACCGCTCCGACCGCGGCAGGTTCCTCGACACACTCAAGGCCGCCGGCGAAGACAACTGCGCCAAACTCGTCGCCGAGTACCTGCGGAGCACTAAGGTCGATGCACGCTACCTGAGCCCGAAGGACGCCGGTCTCCTCCTCAGCCACGAGTTCGGCAACGCCCAGGTCCTGCCGGAATCGTACGAGAACCTGCGGCGGGCGCTCGGTCAGGCTCGCGGCATAACGATCTTTCCGGGCTTCTTCGGCTATTCGCCGCAGGGCGCGGTCGTCACCCTGCCGCGCGGCGGGTCGGACATCACCGGCTCCATCCTGGCTGCTGCCGTCAAGGCCGATGTGTACGAGAACTTCACGGATGTGGATTCCGTGTTCGTCGCCAGCCCGTCCGTCATCCAGGCCCCGCGGCCGATCGCGGAACTCACGTACCGCGAGATGCGCGAACTCTCGTACGCGGGGTTCAGCG
>CAYGWP010000079.1:0-5182 GCA_964353455.1 uncultured Anaerolineales bacterium | reverse complement strand
CTCGTCGAGCATCTTGCGGAAATCCTTGAAGGTCTTCGTGCCGGGAACCTTCTTTGCGGCGTCGCCGAGGCGGCCGGAGTCCACGTCGCAGATGGCGACGACGTTCTGGCCGCGCACGGCATCGAGGTTTGCGGCCCCTCTTCCCCCGACGCCGACGCAGGCGATGCTGATCTTGTCGCTCGGCGCCGGTGCGCCGCCGGCCGCCAGGACGTGCCGGGGGAGGATGGTGAATGCCGCCGCCGCGCCCACGCCGCCGATGAATCCTCGCCGAGAGATCTTCGACTTCTTCATGAGAGGCCTCCTGGGTTGCGGATGGCGAGAGGTTCGGTCTCGCTCTCCGTCGGCGCGGCAGGTCGGGTCGCAGACTTGCCGTGGCGAGAGACCCGCCGCGCGATCGTTCTTGCTGGGTCGCGCCGCCGCGCGATCGTTTTCACAGCGTTACGCCGATCTCCTTCGCCACGGCGCGGATGGACTCGGCCGACTGGGCGTACTCCTCCTGGCTCTTCAGGTGCTCGAGCATCAGCGGCAGGTCGGCGTCCAGGCGCGAAAGTTCCTTCAGGAACACCCTGTAGTCGAGGTTCCCCAGGCCGGGGCGGATCTCGTCGAGGTGGACGGTGAGTTTGTCGGAAAGCGTGGTGTCCTTCGCGTGGCACGAGCGGATGTGCGGCCCGAGTTTGCCGACGAAGTCGCGGATGATGTCGCCGGTATGGAAGTATCGCTCGGGGCTCCAAATCATGTTGACGGGGTCGAAGTGCACGCCGAACTGCTTCCGGTCAACGGCCTTCAGGAGTTCCACGTAATCATCGGCCGTGTGCGGCGGGGTCCATTGCATACATTCAAGCGTGTAGAAACTTCGCGTGGGCTTGACGGCGTCGATGAAGCCGCGCACCGTCTCGACGATGAGATCGAAAACGGGCTTCGTGAGGTCCTCCGGCGACGGGCCGTGCCAGGTCTTCGGGTTCCGCGAGCCTGCGATGTTGACGCAGCACCGCGCGCCGATGCGGTCGGCCAGCGCCAGGCAATTGCGGTTCTTCTCGACGGCCGCCTTCGCCTTGGCCGGGTCCGGGTCGATCGGGTTGGACCATGCCCCGACCTCGGCGATGACGATGTCGGCCGCCTTGGCGGCATCGGCGAAGACCTTGACGGTGGCATCGTCGGCGTCCGGCCCGAGCGGGCAGTACGCCGCCCGATACCCCAGCCGCTTGACGGCCGCAACCCACGCCCCAGGGTCCGCACACCGTTCCGCAAGAGGTCCGCCGAGTCTCATTGTGTGCCCTTTCGTGTTGAGGGTTGCCGCAGCGCGAATGTACCCGCGACCTTACGGTCGCGGCTCGACTCAGTATAAACCTTTACCTGCCGTGGCGTCAAAAGTATAGCGCCGGGCAGAAATGCTTGCCCCGCGCGGCCGGCGCGTGTACGCTTCGATATTCAGCCGGCGCGCTTGGCGGCCGCGCGCCGTGCAAAAGGGGTATGCTCGTGCCTCACGACACCAACGCCTTGCTCGACCGCGTTGCGGCGATGATTCACGCCCGCTTCAGCGCCGCCCGCCTGGCGGATGCCAAGCGGCGGCAGGCCGACATGTTCGCCCTGCGTCCCTCGGACTACATCCCCATGACGCTTTGCCGCGAGGTCCCCGAGGCGAAGGACCTGCCTAACTTCGACTGGGCCGAGCGGTTCCACGACCCGGCCAAGAGCCTGTACATGCAACTGAAGGACTCCTGCCTGCCGCGCGTTGCCGGCGGCGGCGATGCGGTGCCGGCCGTGCGGCCCGACACGGGCGTCATCAACTGCATGACGGTCTTCGGGGCGGAGTTCGACGTGCCCGCGCACACGCGGCCGGTCGTCACGCGGTACGTGCCGAAAGAGCGGCTGGCGGAGTTCCAGCCGCCCGAAGACGTGCGCGGCCTGGGCGCCATGCCGCGGGTCATCGAGCACGCCGAGCACCACCGCGCGGCACTCCGCGACCTTGGCCTGTGGGACGCCGTGCGGCTGGTCCACTGCGACCTCCAGGGTCCGTGGGACATTGCCGCCCAGTCGCGCGGGCACGACATCTTCCTGGACGTTTACGAGGACCCGGCGTTCGTGCATGGTCTTATGAAGAAGTGCGCACAGGTGTTTGTGTCGGTCGCGCGGCTGTGTAAGCGGTTCGACCCGTCGCCGATATCTGGCGGCGGTGGCGGCGAATTCTGGATGACGAACGGCACGGTCCGCATGTGCGGCGACTCCGAAATCCTCATCTCGGCCGCGCAGCACCGCGAGTTCATCGCCCCGTACGCCCAGGAGGCGCTGCGGGCGATGGGCGGCGGATGGTTCCACTATTGCGGCGGCATGCCGGGCTTCAAGCGCCGAGAGGGGCTCCACCTCCACGAAATATATGCATCCATTGAGGGCCTCCGGGGCCTGAACTGGACGACCGCCGGCGACTGGCTCGGCGAGATGCGGCGGCTCCGGGACCTCGGCCTCTGCCACGTCGGCACGCTGACGCGCGGCGATGGCGAACCGCTCGCCGACTACTTCCGCCGCGCGCTCTCGCCTTACCCGGCCCGCACAGGCATGATCTTCGACGGGCCGTCCGTGCGGCCTGACGAATTGCCCGTCGCCGCCGACCTTTGGCGCAAAGTTCAAGATGAGGTATATCGCTAGTTCGCGAAATCCTGGTTAGCCGCTCCGCTTGCGGGGCGCGTTCTGTTCGAGGCAACCGCATGACTCCGCGCGAAGTGGTCACGCGAGCCGTCGAGTTCACCGGCCCGGACCGCCTGGCCATCAACGGCTACGGCGATGCGAGCGACGTGGTCGGCGTTCCTCACGCGGAGGTGAGGCCGCCCCAGGCCGCCGGCGACCCGCTCACCGACCAGTGGCTCTGCCGCTGGGGCAAGACCGATGCGCCCAACATGGGCCAGGTCAAAGGCCATCCGCTGGAGGACCTTGCGGGGATGAAGGACTTCCCGTGGCCCGATGCCGACGACCCGCGCCGATACGCCGGAGTTCCGAAGTCGCTCGATGAGATCGCCGCCGATCCCGCCCGCCGCGACAAGTACGTCTCCACGAGCATCTTCATGATCCTCTGGGAGCGGATGCACAGCCTGCACGGTTTCGAGAACTGCATGATTGACCTGGCGGAGGGCGCGCGGGAGATCGAAGAACTGGCCGACCGGATCCTTGAGTTCGACCTGGGCGTTGTCCGCAACATGCACCGGATCGCCGGGCCGGGCATCCAGGGCTTCTCGTTCACCGAGGACTGGGGGACGGAACTGGACGTGCACATTTCGCCGGACCTCTGGCGGCGGTTCTTCTTTCCGCGGTACCAGAGGCTGTTTGCGGCCATCCACGACTGCGGCTGGCACGTATGGATGCATTCTTGCGGCAAGATAAATAAGTTCATCCCCGGGCTGATCGAGGCCGGGGCCGACGTCCTGAACATGCAGCAGCCGCGCACAAACGGCATCGACGAGATCGGGCGCAGGTTCGCCGGCCGCATCTGCTTCGAGTCCCTTTGCGACATCCAGAAGACGCTGCCCGCGGGCAGCAAGGCCGAGATCGTCGCCGAGGCCGAGCATCTCCTGCGGGCGTGGGCGACGCCCGCCGGCGGATTCATCCTCGGCGATTACGGCGACCATGCCGCCATCGGCGCCGACCCGGACGTCAAACTCTTCATGGTCGATGCCTTCCGCCGGCACGACCCGTACCGCACACGCAAGGCGAGGTGAGTTATGTCAATGCCCGATTTCAAGTTCGACCGCGAAGTTCAATTTCCCCTCGGCGGGTTCCTGCCCGACCCGCCAGCCGCGAAGACCGTCCGCGAGCCGGCCCGCGACATCCCGGTCATGGCCGAGTGCGACGTGGCCGTCTTCGGCGGCGGACCGGCCGGCGTCTGCGCTGCGGCCGCCGCGGCGCGGGCGGGCAAGCGCACCATCCTCGTCGAGCGGCACGGGTGCCTCGGCGGCATGTCAACCGTGGGGTGGGTCACCATGATCCACACGCTCTACGGGACGGATAAGAAGACGAAGATCATCGGCGGGCTGCCGGAGGAATTTGTCCGGCGGCTCCAGCGGGCGGGGGCCGTCAAGAATACTGGCGGCGATGGCGAGACCGGCGACTGGCGCATCTGCGGCGAGACCGCCAAGTTCGCCTGGGACGACATCGCAGTCTCGAGCGGCGTTCGCCTCGCGCTCCACACGTGGCTGGCGGGCGCGGTCCGCGACGGCCGGCGCATCGCCGCCGCTATCGTTGAGAATAAGTCCGGCCGACAGGCCATCATCGCCAACACATATATTGATTGCACCGGCGATGCCGACCTCGTCCGCCGGGCGGGCGGCGCCACCACGCTCGGCAACCCGGAAGGGAAGTGCCAGGCCCCCACGCTCGTCTTTCGCGTCGGCGGCAAGGGACAGGGGGCCACGCCCCTCGGCAAACTCCAGGCCGAGTTCTTTAAGACCCCCATGGACTATAACGGCGAGCGATACCCGTGCTACCTCTGGGGCAACCCCGGCATCTGGGACGGCGGCGAGCAGATGATGGCCGGCACGCGGGTCCTCAACATAAACGCCTCCGACGCCCGCGACTTCACCCGCGCCGAGGTCGAGGCCCGGTACCAGTTGCGGTGGGTCCTCGGGCGCCTGAAGGGCCTCGCCGGATGGGAGAAGACGTACATCGTCGATGTGGCCGCCCAGATCGGCATCCGCGAGACGCACCGCATTGCGGCCGACCATTGCCTGACGCGCGACGAGGTGCTGCACGGCCAGGTCTTCGGCGACACGATCGCCCAGGGCACGTACCCGGTGGATATCCACTCG
This sequence comes from uncultured Anaerolineales bacterium, assembly GCA_964353455.1. Classification (GTDB taxonomy): domain Bacteria; phylum Planctomycetota; class Phycisphaerae; order FEN-1346; family FEN-1346; genus CAYGWP01. Next base: position 389 of record CAYGWP010000079.1, on the reverse strand, counting down.
CCGGATTCGCCCGGAATCATATTCGACCATCTCGATGGCAGGCGCGTGACCGTCGGCGGCGATGCGGTCCATAAGTCGAGCCGCTGGGACGGCGAGCCCGCCTCCGCCCCGAAGCGGACGACCCTGTGCTGGCGCGCCCCGTACTCGAGCCTCGTGCCGAAGGACTTCGACAACGTGCTTGCGGCAGGCCGGTGCATCGGGGCCGATCACCAGGCGGCCGGGGCGATCCGCGTCCAGATCAACTGCATGCAGTTCGGCCAGGCCGCCGGCACTGCCGCCGCCATGCTCCCGCCGGGCGGGTCCGTCCGCGACGCTCAGCCGCAGAAACTCCGCGACGCCCTCAAATCCGCCGGCGCGCCGCTGCTGTAACATGTAGGCCGGGGCGCGCC
>CAYGWP010000078.1:0-5574 GCA_964353455.1 uncultured Anaerolineales bacterium | reverse complement strand
CGGCGACTTCAGCCCCGACCGGCCCGACTACCGCTGGTCGGCCCAGGTCCACGATTGGATGGGAACTCGCATCCGCCAGTTGGACGTCGAGGTTGTATGGAATCACCGCGGCCGGGACCGCCACGTGGTCCTCTCGACTCTCGTGTACACGGGGGAATCGGAATGACCGACCGACGCCGGACAACTCGCGCGTTCACGCTGCTTGAGATGCTGGTGGCGACGGCCCTCATAGCCATCGTCGCCTGCTCTCTGTACGCCAGCCTCGGCATCGCCTTCAGGGCCCGCCGCAGCGCCCTTGGGGCCGTCGCCCCCGTGCGCAAAGCGGACCTTGCCGTTGACATACTGGGAGAGGACCTCCGATGCGCCGTGGTCCCCAAGGGGGTGCTGGCCGGGCCTTTCGTGGGCGAGGACGGGCAGGACGTCGGCGGCAGCGACTCCGACTCGCTGGTGTTCTACTCGACCACGAGCAGCCCCGAGCCGGCCGTGGGCGTCGGCGACATCAAGAAGGTGGAACTTGGGTGCGAGACCGCCGACGACGGGAAAACCCAGGTCCTGGTGCGCCTCGTCACGACCAACCTGCTGGCGCCAAAGACGCCGGAGCCCGTGCGGGAGGTCCTTTGCCGAGGCGTCCTTGCCTTCAACCTCCGCTACTTCAACGGCTCCGAATGGCTGGACAACTGGGACAGCACCACGGAAGACAACACGCTGCCGTGCGCGATTGAAGTCACGCTTCAACTGGACGAGGGTCGGACGGAGCGCAACGGCGGCGGCCTTCGCGCAACCAGGGTGTTCCTGGTCCCTTGCAGCGTGAGAGAGTCCGACGCCACACAGATCATCAGTCCGGGTTCGTGAGATTACGAATGGGCAACTGCCTCACACATACACCGGCACAGGCGCCAGGGTGCATTTCAGCCGCGACCCGAAGGGTCGCGCGTGCGCGCCGCGCCGGGGGCACCGTCCTGATCGTCACGATGTGGATCCTCATTGTGCTGGCGGGGCTGGTGCTGGTCCTTGCCCGCGCGATGCGGGCCGAGGGCGACCGCGCGGCCAACAGCATGGCCGCCGTCCAGGCGACGGCGGTCCAAGAGGGCGCAATCCAGTACGTACTCTCCTGCGTGGATGGGCTTCAAGGCCAGACGCCGACGGACGCCGACACGCCGTGCGAGGCCATCCGGGTGGGCGACGGGACGTTCTGGATTCTCCGCCCCGGTGACGACGAGCGCACCTGCTCCTTCGGCATCACCGACGAGGGGGGCAAGTTGAACCTCAACACCGCCACGCTAGACATGCTCTCGCGGCTGCCCGGCATGACCTCCGAATTCGCCGCCTCAATCATCGACTGGCGCGATCCCGACAGCAACATCACGGCCGGCGGCGCAGAGAGCGAGTATTACCTGATGCTCCCCGAGCCGCCTGCCGGCCGCAGCCCTGCGGCGGGCGAAGGCCCCTACGAATGCAGCAACGCTCCCCTGGAGACCGTGGAGGAACTCTTCCTCGTCCGCGACGCCACGACCGACATCCTCTACGGCCGCGACGCCAACCGAAACGGCATCATCGACGCCGGCGAGAACGACAGAGTTTTCACCGTGTCCAGCGGCGCGGGCGGCAGCCGCCTGGACCGCGGCATCCTCGGTTTCGTGACCATCTACGGCGGCGAGCCGGCCGCCACCGCCAGCGCCACCACAGGCGCCGCCCCGGCCGTAACCATCAACGTCAACGATGCCCCGCCGCCGGTACTCATCGTCTTCCTGCGCAACTACGTCTCATCGGACCGGCTGCCGGGCGTCTTCAGCCGCACTCTGAGCGGGCGGCCCTTCCGCAACGTCCTGGATTTCTACTACCGCGCGGGCCTCACCATAGATGAGTTCAAGAAGATGGCGAACCGGGTCACGACCAGCCGCACCAAGCCCCCCGGACTCATCAACGTCAACACGGCCCCCCGAGAGGTGCTGCTGTGCCTGCCGGGCCTGGATGATGGGGACGCCTCGGCCCTCATCTCGGCGCGGACCGGGGCGAACACCGACCGCACCAACATCGCCTGGGTGGCAGAGGCCCTCTCGCGCGAGAAGGCCATCGCCATCGGCGGCTACATCACTGCGGTCTCGTACTTCTTCTCGGCCGACATCGTCAGCGTCGGCCCGACCGGCCGCGCATTCAAGCGCTGCCGCGTCGTCATTGACGCTCGCTCCAGCCCCCCGAAGGTCATCTACCGCCAGAACCTGACCCACCTGGGATGGCCCCTCGCGTCGGACATCATCGCGAGGCTCCGCGCAGGTCAGCCCCTGGAAACCGTCTCTCAGACCATCAGCGGCGGGATCGGACAACCATGATGATGACGCCCCGAAAAATGCTGGGCCTGGCGGTGGCCGACGGGGCGATATCGGCCGTCGAGGTCGGCCTCGTCCGCGGCAGCCGCAGGGTCCTCCACGCCGCAGAGTTCCCACTGCCGCAAGGCGATGCGCCGCAGGACCCCGCGCAGTTGGGCAAGGCGCTGCGGCAGTTCCTGCGGCAGAATCATTTCACGGCATCGCGATGCGTCATCGGCCTCGGCGGACGCTGGCTGGTCGCCAAGGAGAAATCGCTGCCGCCAACCGCTCCCGACCTGCTGGCCGGCGTCCTCTCCATTGCGACCGAGCGGGAGTTCTCCTCCGATGCCAAAGACCTCACCTTCGATTACAGCGGCCCCATCCGCTCAGCACAGGGAGAATCCGTATTCCTCGTGGCGGCCCCGCACAGGCAGGTGGACCATCTCGTGGCGACGGCGCAGGCGGCCGGGCTGACGGCGAAGGCCGTCACGTCATCAACCATGGCCCTGGCCTCCGCGACAGGCGACCCCGCTGCTGCCCGGCTTGCCGGAGCGGCGCCCGCCTTGGGCAGGCGGCTGGTGCTCTCGGTCTCTCGGACGGCGGCGGAACTCAGCGTGCAGTCGGGCGGCTCCTTCCAGTTGATTCGGCGGCTGCCGCTGGCGGAGCCGCCTGCGGGCCGCAGCCCTGCGGCGGGCGAAGGCGTCGCCGCGGCGACCTGGCTCGACGACCTCGCGGGCGAACTGCACCGCATCGTCGCACTCCTGCCGGGAACACAGGCACAGCAGCAGGGGCCGGAGCTCTTGATATGGTGCGCATCGGGGCTTCCGGCCGATGCGCTCTCGGCCCTCGGCCCGCCAGCCACAGGGCGGGAGGCACGGCTGTGCAAGTATCCGTCGGACCTGGGGATTGCCGACGGCGTCGCGGGGGCGGGCGGCGAGTTTGCTGCCGCGACCGCGCTGGCCGTCGCGGGCCTCACGAGGCCGCTTCTCGCCGTGGATTTCCTGCACTCGCGGCTGAACCCGCGCAAGAAACTCGCGCTGCGGAAGAAGGTCGCCTGGGGCGCCGCCGTGGCCGCCGCAATCACGCTGGCGGGCCTCCTCCTGTTCCTGGACTGGCAGAAAGAGGAGCAGGAAGTGCAGGATCTGAAGGACCAACTCGACGGAATGAAAGACAGCCTAGCCTCGGCCAAGGACACGGTCGATAAGGTGGCCTTCGCGCGGGGCTGGTACGACCGCCGGCCCAGGCACCTGGAGTGCCTGCGACAGATCACGCTTGCGTTTCCGGCCGAGGGCAGAATCTGGGCCACAAGCGTCGCCATCAACGAGGACAGGCGCGTCCTCCTCTCCGGAAAGGCCGCCGACGAGAAGGCGGTCCTTGAGGTCATGGATCGCCTCAGCGCAAATCGCAGGTTCTTGGAGGTCAAGCCCATGTACATCCGCGAGGTGGGCGGCGGGTCCTCCGAGGTGTCCTTTGCCATCAGCCTCAACTTCGCAGGCGCCAACTGACATGATCCTCTCCAAACGAGAACGCCTGATCATCGCCGCCACGCTGACCGTCGTGGCGCTCCTCGTGCTCGATCGCTACGTCCTGACGCCGGTGCTGGACTGGCGCGCGGCAGTGGAAGCCCACAAGCAGAGTATGATCGGCGAGGTGGCGCGGGCCGGCGACCTGCTGGCCCGTCAGCACCAGGTCGGCCCCAAGTGGCGCGAGATGGTCGCGACCGGCCTCAAGCGCGACCCCGCCGAGGCCGACAGCCAGATACTCCACGCCGTCCAGAACTGGTCGCAGGAGGCAGGGCTGAAACTCACTTCCCTGAAACCCGAGCGGCTGCCCGATAAGCGCAGCCTCCAGGAAATCTCGTTCCAGGCCGCCGGCACCGGCACGATGAACGCCGTCTCGCGGTTCCTCTGGCGCATAGAGACGGCCAAGGTCCCCATTCGCATCAAGGACTTGCAGGTGGGCGCACGCAAGGAAGGCACCGACGACCTGACGCTCCAGGTGCGCCTCTCGACTCTCTACCAGGCCCCGCCCCGCCCTGTGGCTGGCGGGCCGAGCGAGGCCGACAAGGCGACCGAATCGACAGGAGGAGGCAAATGATCCATCGAACATCGTGGCTCTGGCTGCTGATACTGCTGCCCGCGCAGGCCGCCGCCGCCCCGCCTCCGGCCACGCCGAGCACTCAACCGCCCCAGTGGGACAACTACCGCATCCTCTCGGAGCAGAACATCTTCCTCCGGAACCGCGCCAGGCCGATGACCGGCCAGTATCTGCCGCGACCCGTCATCGCCGCCCCTCCGGGCGAAGATGCGCGATTCGTCCTCACGGGCATCATCCAGCAGGGCGATGACTGCGTGGCCTTCTTCGAGGATTCCAGGAGCGGCAAGACGATCCAGACGCAGACCGGCGACACGGTGGGCAGAGGACGCCTGACCGTCATCACGCTCGACACCGTCCACTACGCGTGCGATGGAGACCTCGCCAGGATCATGGTCGGCAGCAACCTGACCGGCGCGGCGGCGTCTCCGCGCACCACGGCTGCGGCAACCACAACGCCGACTCCGCCCGCGACGCCAGGGGCGCCGCCGGCCGGGATGCCGCCGGGCCTGACCCCGCCGCCGGCCGGGATGCCGATGATGCTGCCGACCGCGGCAGGCGGAATGGCGCCCCCGCCCGCGGTCTGGGCCGCCTCCGCGCCTCCGCCTGGCGCTGGGCCGGTCGCCGCGGCGACCCCAACCGGGACGGCGGTCATCCTGAACGCCTCGGGGTCCCCCAACAGCATGACATTCTCGGTCTCTCCGCCTCCGGGCGGCCCTCCGCAGGCCGCGGGCGGTTCGCCTGAATCAAGGGACCCCGCGACAATGAGCATCTTGGAGCGAATGCGCCTACGGCGCGAACAGGAAATGAACAAATGAAAAACTCAATATGTGTCCCGAGCACCGGCCGCGGACTGCTGCGCCGGAGGCTCGTAGCGCCGGCATGCCTTGCGGCGTGCGCGGCGGCGGCAATTCTGCTGCTCGTCGCCCTGATGCCGATAAGCGGCCTGGCCGCCGAGGCGCAGGCGGATGCCCCGCGTTCCGCGCCGCCGGCGATTGGCCTGCCTCCGCCGCCGGCGCCGCCCGCACCGTCGGAAGGGGCGCCGCCTCTGCCTCCGCCGCCGGCCAAGCCGCCCGAAGCAACGCCGGCCGCGCCTCCGGCCAAACCGTCGCAAGAGACGCCGCCGCCCGAAAAGGCGCCGGACGCCGCCGCGCCCGGAACGGCCGCCCCGCCT
>CAYGWP010000077.1:0-3471 GCA_964353455.1 uncultured Anaerolineales bacterium | reverse complement strand
ACGGTCGATCCGTTCCCAGGCGAGCGCGCGCTGGACGTCGGCGCTGCGGAAAGCCCTGTGGCTGCCGTGCCGCAGCCCGCCTCCGGCGAGGCTACGGCGGGCAGGCCCGCCGAGGAACGGTTGCCTGCGCCTGGCGACGCCGCGCCGGCCGCTGGGCCGCCCGCGCCGCGGACCGAAGATCGCGGCACCATAGCCGGCGGGCCGGTAACGATCGAGACGCCCGGCGGCGCCGAGCATCCCGACGGCCGCCTCGCGCTGGCCGACCGCCTGACGGACCGGCTGACCGGCCAGCCGCCGGTCGTCCAGCCGACGGAACCGCCGCGGGCCACGTACACGGTCCGTGCGGGGGATACGCTGTCGTCTATCGCGCGGCAGTACTACGGCCGTGATGGCGATCGGATGTGGCCGAGGATTTACGAGGCCAACAAGACCGCCATCCGCGACCCGAACCGCCTGGCCGCCGGGCAGAGACTTGTGATTCCGGGTGCGGCCGCCGAGCCGCCCAAGGCAGATGCGCCGCGGCCTGACGCGCCGCGAACTGACCCGCCGCGTCCCGATGCGCCGCGGACCGCTCCGCCGCGCGAGACGGGCCGCGATACGATGCTGGCCGACGCCGGCAAGGCCCACGCGGCGACTGCGGCCGATGCCCTCAAGGGCATGGTAGTGGCCGACGTTGCCCGTCCCGCTTCTCGCGGCCGCGAGGTCCCGAAAGTGACCGCCGAGGAACTCGGCCGCATGCTCGGCGTGCAGTCGGACCTGCCGGACCAGCCCGTCCGGGCGCCGGCCACTTACACCGTCCGCGCCGGGGACACGTTCTACAAGATCGCCGACCGCCTCTACGGCGACTCTAAGATGGGAAAACTTCTATATGTTAAGAATCAGCACATGGTCTCGGACCCGGGTAAACTGCGGCCCGGCCAGCGCATCGTGCTGCTGGACGGCGTCAGCGCATCGGATTCGGCGGTGGCCTCGAAATGAGATTGTGCGTCCGGCTGGCGGCGATCGTCGGCATGATGGTGGTCGTGGCCTTCGGTCTCATATACCTGAGGACCGGCACGATCCAGGGCGGGAACCGCCTGCACGGTCTGTTCGGCCAGAAGCGGACGCTGGAGCGGGCGTGCCTGAAACTTGAGTTGGCCATCGCCGGCCTGAAGAACCAGGAGCGGATGAGGCAGGAGGCCGCAGGCCTTCTCCAGGCCGACCGCGAGGCCGATGAACCGCCGCCGACGCCGGTCAACCGCAACGGCGCCCATGGCGGTGCCGCGCGAGAGCGGTCGGCCCTGGCTGATCGGCCGGCGCGGCCGGCGCCGTAAACCGAGATTCGCCGCACCCGCCCTGCAAGGGGGTTCACCCGTGAAGCCTGAGAATCGGCAACGCTGGGCCGTCCGCCTGTTGATGGGGACGCTGGGCTCGGCCCTCGTGGCGCTTGCCGGATACCTTTCGTACCGCCAGGTGTTCCTCGCGGACGAGATGGCCGCCCGCGCGTACGACCAGCAGCACATGCGTGTTCCGATCCGTCCTGTGCGCGGCAGCATTCTGGACACGCGGATGCGGGTTCTTGCGGGCAGCATCGACGTGCAGAGCGTCTTCGCCGATCCGCACGTGATCGTCGATCCGAGCGCCGCGGCGACGAAGGTCGGCCGGGTCCTGAGCATGGACCCCGGCGAAATCGTTGCCAAACTCACCGAGGAGCGGTTGAAGGACCCGCCCGGGCGGTTCCTCTGGCTCCGGCGGCGGGTCTCGCCCGAGACGGCCGAGGCCGTCCGGCGGCTGAACCTGCCGGGGATCACGACGATCACGGAGGGCTCGCGGCGCTATCCGAACGGGTCGCTGGCCGCGCACATCCTGGGGTGCGTCGGCATCGACGAGCAGGGCCTCGACGGGCTGGAGATGGTGTTCAACGAGCGCCTGTGCGGCGCGCCGGGCGAGGCGCGGGTTCTGGCGGACCGCAGCCGCAGACCTATCTGGACCGAGCCGGAACATTTCCGTCCGGCGGTCGATGGGCAGCAACTTGTCCTGACGATCGATGCGACGATCCAGGCCGCTGCCGAGGAGGCAATCGCCGAGGCCTGCACCAAGTTCCGCGCCCGAAGCGCCACCGCCATCGTCATCGAGCCGGCCACAGGCTACATCCTGGCGATGGCGAACGTGCCGACGTTCAATCCGAACCAGTACGCCCGGTTCCCGGTCGAAGCCCGTCGGAACCGGGCTGTGACCGACACGTTCCCGCCGGGGTCGAGTTGCAAGCCGTTCATCGCGGCGGCGGCGCTGGAGGCGGGGGTTGTCCACTTCGGCGACATCATATTCTGCGAGAACGGTTTCTGGGCGGAGCATAAACTCCATGATGCCGGTCACTCGTATGGCAACCTGACGTTCGAGCGGGTCCTGGAGAAATCGAGCAACATCGGCATGGCGAAACTGGGCCTGCGCCTGGGCAACGAGCGGCTGCACGAGTGCCTCCAGGCGTTCGGGTTCGGCCGCAGGAGCGGCGTCTGGCTGCCGGGCGAGAGCAGCGGCGTGGTCTTCTCTCTGCCGCGCTGGACCCGCCTGAGCACGACTCGCGTGGCGTTCGGCCAGGAGTTCGCGGTCACGCCGCTACAGTTGACTTCTGCCTTTGCGGCGATCGCCAATCATGGTAAACTGATGCGACCGAAGATTCTCCGAGGCGTCCTAGATAGCCGTGGCCAGAAGGCCGCAGACCTCTCTGAGACGGAAGTCGTCGGGCAGGCCGTCGGGGCCAGGACGGCGCACGACCTCATTCAGCGAGCCCTTGTGGGCGTGATCCAGGAGGGGACGGGCACCGCCTGCCGCATCCCCGGATACAAGGTCTTCGGCAAGACCGGCACCGCGCAGAAGATCGACCCCGGGACTCGCACCGTGAGCCACTCACGGTACGTCGGGACGTTCCTCTGCGGTGCGCCGGCCGATAATCCGCGCGTGGTGGTGATGGTGATGGTGGACGAACCGGATCGGTCATTGGGATATTACGGCGGCACCGTAGCGGCGCCGGCGGCCAAGAGAATCCTCGAGCAGACGCTACCCTACCTTGGCATTCCGCCCACCGAGCCGATTCCAGAACAGAACGGGACCCGTCTGGTGCAGCAGCGCGTGACGAACTAGTGCTTTGTCAGTCTTCAAATGATGAATGGCCGGGTGGCACGGCCACGCTTTTCCGCGTGGCCGTGGTCTCTCCCCAGGCGGCAACCACGGCCACGCAACGGCAAAGCGTGGCCGTGCCACCCCTTAATTGACGCTTGACGAAGCACTAGTGGTCTGTGACTCGTTATTTGGGGTGTGCCACGGATTGCTTGCAAGCCGTGATGATAATGATCACTGGTTGCAAGCAACCAGTGGCACATGATTGAGCCTGAGGTAGTGACATGAAACTAAGCGACCTGGCCCGATGCATTCCCGGGAGCCGCCTCACCGGCCCCGGCGATGCCGAGGTTCTGCGCGCGGTCCACGATTCCC
>CAYGWP010000076.1:0-2552 GCA_964353455.1 uncultured Anaerolineales bacterium | reverse complement strand
CCGCGGCGTCGGCGGGCGCCGCCGGCCGGACGCTGACGCCGAGGTCCGATTGAAGCACGCCCGCAATGCCCGGAACGGCCGCCCCCTCGCCCACCAGGAGCAGGCGGTCAACCTCCGCGCCGGGGTACTGGTTTTCCACGTACGTGAACGGCGGCTTGACGGCGGCGGCCAGGCCGCCGAGATACTTGCGGAGCACCGGCACGACTGCGGCGCCGTACGAGGGGTCCTCGTCGGCCCGCGGCGAGAGGCCGACCTCGGCAAGGAGGCAGTCGATGGCGTCCCCTTCCAGGCCGAGTTTCTGTCCGAGCGCCTGCGACAGTTGCTTGAAGGCCGCCTCCGGCATCGTCCGGCGATAGATGGCCGTATCTTTATATACCAGGAGGAGCACCGCCTGGTCCCACTCAAGGTCGAGGACGGCCGTGATGCCCGAGGCCGACAGGTGCGGCCGGCAGGCCCGCACGATCGCGTGGAGGCGGCTGTCGAGGGCCACGACGCTCAGGCCGGAGTCCTCGAAGGCCGACAGGATGGCCTCGGCGTCGGCGTGCCTGCACGCGACCGCCATGGCCTGGGTCTGCGCCTTGGGGCGGGACGACGAGGGAAGGTCCCAGGACGCCGTTTCGGCCGCCTGCGGGTCGTAGCCGTGCATGCTGGCAAGTTGGGTGCGGGCGATCTCCTCCAGCGGCGCCCCCGAGGCGCGCGGCGGCAGGTCCAGGATGCCGACCGCCATCGTCTCGTCGGGAACCCCCACCACCAGGCGGTTGCCGCGGAAGCCCTGGCGGACAAGGGCGCCGGCCAACTGCTCCGCGTCCCGGGGGTCGAGCGCCGGTCCGGGCACGGCGCGCGGCAGGATGACGGCGGCGGACGGGCGCCAGGCGCCGTGGCGCCCGCTCACCGCCTGGGCCGCCCGGATGAAGCGTCCCTCGAAATCGACGCCGACGTACGAACCGCGCAAGAGCCCGGGCCAGTTCATCCCCCGCCTCCCTGCTGAGCCATCGCCGTCAGGTCGAAGAGCGGGAGGAACATGCTGACGGCCACCGCCCCGACCACAATACCCATGAGGACCAGGATGACCGGCTCCATGATGCTCGTCAGAGACTTGACGACGATCTCGTTTTCCTCGTCAAGAAAGTCGGCCATGTTCAGGAGCAGCATGCCGACCCTGCCGCTTTGTTCGCCGTTGCGGATGGCCTCGCAGACCGCCGGGCTCACCAGGTCCGACCGGCTGAAGGCCGAGTGCAACGTGCGGCCCTGCGTGACCGCGTCCTCGGCGTCGTGCAGCAGTTCGGCATAGCGGTGGTTGCTCACGGACCGGGCCGTCAGCCTCAGGGCCTCAAGGACGTCCACGTGCCCGTCCAGCAGCACGCCCAACAGGCGAAGGATTCGGGCCGTGGCGAAGTTTCGGACGATGCGGCCGACCTGCGGCAGGCCGAGGACCACCGTGTCCACCGTCCGGCGCCCGGCCGGCCTCGAGAGCCAGACCTTTAAGGATACCGCCGCAGCCGCAAGGGCGGGCAAGACGACCCACCAGCGCTCCCGGAGGACCCCGCTGATATAGAGGAGCGCCTCGGTCGTCGGCGGCAACTTGGCGCCGAGGCTCGAAAAGAGTTCCCCGAACCGCGGGACGACAAAAACCAGCAGGACCGTCAGCACGTTCACCGCGATGACCGTCAGAAGGCACGGATAAATCATTGCCCCGGCTATGGCGTTGCGGATGGCCAGTTGCTTGCGGGTCATGGAGGCAATCCGGTCGAGCATCGCCGGGAGGTTGCCCGAAGACTCGCCCGCCCCAAGCAGGCTCAGGCAGACGCAGTCGAAATAGTCGGGATATTCCTCGGCGGCGGCCGCGAACGTGGCGCCCTGCTCCACGCGGCTGCGGACGCCGGCAAGGGCGTCGCGCCACGGGCCGGGCCGGCTCTGCTGCTCCATCGCCATGAGCGCCTCCACGAGCGGCGTGCCGCAGGAAACAAGCGCGTGCAGTTGGCGCATGAGCATGGCGAGGTCCTTGACCCGCCGGGTCTTGGACTTCCGCAAAGCACGGCGGGTCATAGGACCGGCGGCATCCTCCGGCGCGATCCGGGTGACGTACAGCCCCTGTCGGCGGAGCGTCTCCGAGGCGGCGGCCGTATCGGCCGCTTCCACGGTGCTCGTGACCTGCCTGCCGGCTTTGTCGAAGGCGACGTAAGCCAGTTTCATACGACGGCCTCTTCCTGTGGCAGCAACTCGTCTTCCGTATGAGTGACGGAGAGCACTTCCTCAAGAGTGGTCTTGCCCTGTAGGGCCACAAGGATGCCCTCTTCGCGAAGCGTAAGGCACCCCGCGCGGCGCATCTGATCGCGCACCTGGTGCGTGGGCGAAGCGCCGTGAACCAGGCGCCGGATCTCGCAAGTGACTTCCATGACTTCGTAGATGCCGACGCGGCCGCGGTATCCGCTGTTGTGGCATTGCTCGCAACCTGCGCCGCGGCGGAGGCTCTGGATAGGCTTGCCCAGGAGTCCCGCGTCCTGGAGGACGTTCTCGGCCGGGTAGTACTTGGTTGCGCAGTTGGAGCAGAC
>CAYGWP010000075.1:0-2333 GCA_964353455.1 uncultured Anaerolineales bacterium | reverse complement strand
CCTGTATCTCCAGAGCGAGAAGCGGAACCAGGAGATCAGCCTCTACATCAACTCACCCGGCGGATACGTCTCGAGCACCCTGGCCATCTACGACACCATGCAGTTCCTCGATTCGCCCGTGGCGACGTACGCCATCGGCCTCGTGGCCAGCGGCGCAGCGCTTCTGCTGGCCGGCGGCACGAAGGGCAAACGCTTCTCCCTCCCGCACGCCAAGGTCATGCTCCACCAGCCGGCCGGCGAAGTGGGCGGCCAGGCGTCGGACATCGAAATCGCCGCCAAGCAGGTCCTCAAGGACAAGGAAACGCTCGTCCAGATCTTCGCCCGGCACTCGGGCCAGGACCCCGAAAAAATCCGCCGCGAGACTGAACGCGACCGATACTTTACGCCGCAGGAAGCCAAGGAGTGGGGCCTCGTCGATGAGGTCCTCGAACACGCGGCCGACGAAAAAAAGTAAAACTCTTTTAACGCAGAGGCCGCAGAGGACGCCGAGAAAGAAATATAACGGATGTTTCTTTTTTCAAAGAAAACGCCTTTGCCTTTTCTCTCTGCGTTCTCTGCGGACTCTGCGTTGAGGGGCTTTTCGGAGGACTGTAACCGTGCGAGAGCGAAACCAACTCATCCCCATCGTCGTCGAGCAGACCGGCCGCGGCGAGCGGGCATACGACATCTACTCGCGGCTCCTTAAGGACCGCGTCATCTTCATCGGCGGCGAGATCGAAGACGACATGGCCAACCTGGTCATCGCGCAATTGCTGTTTCTCCAGAACGAGAACGCCGACGCCGACATATCCATCTACATTAATTCCCCCGGCGGCGTCATCACCGCCGGCATGGCCATCTACGACACCATGCAGTTCGTCGGCTGCGGCGTGGCCACCTACTGCCTGGGACAGGCGGCCAGCATGGCGGCCGTCCTCCTTGCGGCCGGCACGAAGGGCAAGCGGTTCGTTCTGCCCAACAGCCGCATCCTCATTCACCAGCCGCACGGCGGGGCGCGCGGCACGGCAACCGACATCAGCATCCAGGCCGAGGAAATCCTCCGCATGAGGGCACGACTGAACGAAATCCTCGCCCGCCACACCGGCCAGACCGTCCAGAAGATCGAGGAAGATGTTGACCGCGACCGGTTCATGGGCGCCGAGGAGGCCGTCTCCTACGGCATCGCCGACCAGGTCATCCAGAGCCTGCCGAAGAAACAGAAGTGACGGAGTGGCTGAGTGCCTGAGCCTTCGCGCGGCGGGTCGGGAGACCCGCCGCGCCGAGTTTGATATTGGGTTTGTGCGCGGCGGTTCTCCGCAACCGCCGCGCGGAAACGCGTAGGGGCGGCCCTGCGTGGCCGCCCTGGCCGGTGGGGGGGCGACCACATCGGGTCGCCCCTACGAAGACAAGGTGGCGGTAATAGCCCCCGGAACCCGGCTCCAGTGAAGACATTCCTTTCCGCCGCCTGCGAGAGAAGCGTTGTGGCCACCTCGGCCAGGGTCGCCCTGGTGGTCGGCACCGTCCTGGCGCTCATCAACTACGGCGACCGCATTTTCCGCCGCTGCGACATGCAGCCCCTCGACTGGGCGAAACTCGCCGTAACCTACCTCGTCCCCTATTGCGTAGCCACCTACGGCGCCGCCCGCTACGCCCTGCGCCACGCAAACGACAAGCCGGACAAGCCGGCCGCGTGAACACCCGGCCCCCGACGGCGGCCATCACGCCGGTTCCACAGCGGAGCAGCAGCGGCAATTCGCACACAAGTTGTCGTTCACACAGGACTGGAACATCCACTTGCCTCAGACGGACATTCGCATCTAACCACTTGACGCCCGGCTGGTGGTTGAGGACAATCACGCATTGAGTGGTGGGTGGTTCCGAGAAACTCCCGCCGATTGTGCGACGATGTTCGCATGTTGGGTTGGGGGCGGCGGGGTTACCTCGGTGCGCCTACGCCTAACCACAAGTGACAAGATGTGCGTGTCGGCATAATACTCAGCGCGCGGCTCGGAGACAAAGATGAGATCATTGCTCCTGGACTCGAACGCCGTTGTTGTAGCCAACGACATGAATTTATCGATTTTCAGGCCCGCCTGGCTGCTAAGAGCGGGTATTTTTCGCCCCGACGAACTTGAGGGGGAGGTGGTTGTCTCGCCAATCGTTGTCCAGATACCCACTAAAGAATTTGACTGTCAAGGGTGGATAGAAATGTCCGCCTGTTTGGGTGGATAGAAATGTCCGCCTCGGCGCCAGGGGTGATCGGGAGGTGGACGATAGGGTTGGGGCTGTGGTACACTCTTTTTGCCTCTGGGAGGATAGGGCTCCGCAGGAGTGCGACCCGAGCGCCCGGAGGC
>CAYGWP010000074.1:0-8432 GCA_964353455.1 uncultured Anaerolineales bacterium | reverse complement strand
GCTCCACCCCTCACCCCCGCCCCTCTCCCACAAGGGGAGAGGGGTGAACTGCGCCACGCTAAGAGGGGGTGCCCGGCGGATTGCCGCCGCCCCGGCGAAGGAGACCGTTCATGACGCGCCTCACGCGAACCCTGCGGCTGGCGGCACTGGCGGCATTTCTGGCCGCGGTTGCGCCGGCCGGCGCCCGCGCGGACAGCCTCATCACGCTCTCAGGCTCGCGCTACGAGGGCGAAGTGGCCGACCAGGGGAATGCATACCTCCTGACGCAGCCGAACGGCGCTACGATGACGTTCCCGAAGGCCCTCGTGCGCGAGGTCATCAAGGGCGGCACGCCGGCGGTTGCCGCGCCTGCGCCGGCCCCGGCGCCCGTTGCGCCGCCGGCGATTCCTGCGCCGCCGACGCCGCCCGCCGTCGCAACCGGCAAGGAACTCTCACTCGACCTCGGCGGCGGCGCAACCATGAAACTCGCCTGCATTCCCCCCGGCGCCTTCATGATGGGCAGCCCCGCGAGCGAAACCGACCGCTCAGACGACGAAAGCCGGCACCGCGTCACCATCACCAAAGGCTTCTACATGGGTCGAACCGAGGTCACCGTGGCCCAGTTCAGGGTCTTCACGAGCGATTCCGGCTACAAAACCCTGGCCGAGGAGGACGGCTGGGCGCAGGGCTTCGGCGGCTCGGCCGACCAGGTCGAGGGCGCATCGTGGCGGAGGCCCGGATTCCCGCAGGATGATGACCATCCGGTCGTCTGCATCGCCTGGCGCGATGCGGTGGAATTCGCGAAATGGCTCTCGAAGAAGTCCGGCCGCCCCGTCCGCCTCCCCACCGAGGCCGAATGGGAGTACGCCTGCCGCGCGGGAACCGCCACCGCCTACCCCTGGGGCGAAAGCCCCGACGACGGCAAGGGCTGGGCCAACGTCTCCGACCAGGCCGCCCAACGCCAGTTCCCCACCTTCAAGGCGTTCAATTGGGATGATGGTTATGTCTATACCTCTCCTGTCGCCAGGTTCCGCCCCAACGCCTTCGGCCTCTGCGACATGATCGGAAACGCCTGGGAATGGACCGCAGACTACTACGCCGATTACCCGAGAACCGATCTGGCCGACCCCGGGGGCCCCCCGACCGGCCAGACCCGCGTCTCGCGCGGCGGCGCCTGGACCACCACGCCCAAAGGCTGCCGCGCCGCCGCGCGATTCCGCAGTTACGGGTCCCTGCGCTACTACTACCAGGGATTCCGCGTTGCGGCTGATGAAAAATGAGGCCCCGTCTATGTGGCGAGAACTCCTGCGGCGATTTCACCCCGAAGGCATCCCCTGGCCCGCCACCATCCTCTACGACCGCATCAGCCGCAGCCGCATCTTCCTCGACCACTATCGCCTTGTGGCCGACGACATCGCCGCCGCCTGCCCGCGCGGCCGCATACTCGACGTCGGCACCGGCCCGGGGCGGTTACTCTCGGCGCTCCACACGCGCGCGCCCGACCTGGAACTTACGGGTGTCGATATCTCCGCCGCCATGGTCGCCACGGCCCGCCGGAACATGGCCCGCGCAGGCCTCGCCGAGGTCGTGGACATCCGCGAAGCCGCCGCCGGCCGCCTGCCGTTTCCCGACGATTCCTTCGACGCCGTCGTCAGCACCGGCGCCATCCACCACTGGAAGGACCCCGCCGCCGGCCTCGCCGAGGTGCACCGCGTCCTCCGCCCCGGCGGCTGGGCACTCATGTACGACCTCGTGGCCGACACGCCGCCCGAGGTCCTCCGCGGCCTCGCCCGCACCTACGGCCGATACCGTCAGATGCTCCTCAGGCTCCATTCCTTCGAGGAACCGTTCTCCACGGTCGATGAGTTCCGCTCCCTTGCCGCCGTCTCGCCCTTCGGGGCAGGGGAGGTCAAGTTCGTCGGCGCCCTCTGCCGCCTCTCTCTCCGCAAACCCGCCGCCCCCGCAGCCTCGCGGACTTGAACGGTTCGCCAAAGGCGGCCTTGAAGGGACAAACCACGATCATGGCAACCGCATCAAACAATCTGTGGGCGGGCTACTTCACCTGGTTCTTGACGAACGGCATCAGGCCGCCGGCCGAGATGATGGCCTGGATCTCCTTCGTGAATGGCGGGAAGGCGAACGTGTGGCCGGTGGTCAGGTTCGCAAGTTGCCCCTGGGCGAGGTCGATCTGGAGTTCGTCGCCATTGCTCGCGTCGGCGGCGGCCTCGGGGCAGGTGATGATCGGGAGGCCGATGTTGATCGAGTTCCGGAAGAAGATGCGGGCGAAACTCTCGGCCACTACGCACGCCACGCCGGCGGCCTTGATCGCAATGGGTGCGTGCTCGCGGCTTGACCCGCAGCCGAAGTTCTCGCCGGCCACGATGACGTCGCCGGGCCGCAGGCGCTTCATGAACTCCGGGTCGGCATCCTCCATGCAATGCTTGGCCAGGAATGCCGGGTCGATGGAGTTCAGGTACCGGGCGGGGATGATCTCGTCGGTGTTGATGTCGTCGCCGAAAACGTGTGCCTTTCCGCGCAGCATTGGGCCTCCTTACGAAGCCTTTCTACCGCGCCGGGCCGACGGCGGCAATAGGGAGCACGGCAATAGGGAGCACGGCCCGTACGGGCAGTGGCAGACCCGCTCGCAGTAGCGGCGTCAGGGGCGTGATTCCTTGATTCCGGAGGCGAACCAGCGGCCGTCTTTGCGGGTGAGGATGAATGAACCGGACTCGGCGTGTTTGCCGTCGGTGATCTTGAAGGGCACCTCGGCGGTATCGCCGGAGATCTTCGGTTCGCCGACCTCGTAGGTCATGCGGCGACCGCTCTGCGGCGCGAGGTCCTCGGCGATCCCCTTCCAGTGGTCGGACCCGTCCGTGCATTTCAGCATCGTTTCACGGTCGTCGATGCTCGCGGCGGCGAACATCGTCCGGACGGTGGCGACCGGCGTGGACTGGTCGAGCGCGACCGACTTGGGCAGCGATTCTTCGTACGCCACCTGGTCGTCGAGTGCGGCAAGGCGCTCCGGCACCTTCGCATCCTTGGCCGCAGGCGGGAACCGCAGGTCGCAGGGGCCGAACGGGGGGTCATGGTTGCGGAACTGCTCGATATACTGGCGGGCGATTCCGCGGGCGTCGAGGTCGGCAATGGCCTTTCGGCCGAGTTCACCGGCTTCGGAAAGGGCTGCGATAACGGCCTGTTCGTGGTAATCGTTCGGCACCTGCGCCAGAAGAATCTCGACCGCCTCCCGTGTGCCGCAGAGGCCCAGGGCGTAGTAGATCCAGGCCTTGGCGTTCGGGTCGCCTGGCAGTGCGGCCTTGAGGAGCGGCACAGCCGCCGCCGGATCCCGGGCCAGGAGGCGGGCGGCCTCGACGGCTTGCCAGTTCACGCGGCGGACGTCGGGGTCGGACGGGCGCCCGTACGAGCCGGACGGCTTGAGCATGGCCACGAGTTCCGGCCACTGTTTTCTGAGGCCGAGTTGGCGGATCTCCAGGATCTTCCGGGCCAACTGGGTCGGCAGGTACTCCTTGAACTTCCCGGCGTCAAACGGCCGGCCCTCTCGGCGGACGAAGCGCTCGGCCTGGAGGAAAAACCGGCGGTCGAAATCGTCGAGGAGGCGTGCCCAGGCGTCCAGTTTGCCGGCGGCCTCGTAGATGTCCGTCAGGCGCATCAGGACGACGGGTTCGGCGGCGCCCATTGAGTCCATCGCAAAGGCGGCGCGCCAGTAGTCCCGCACGCCGGCGACCGTGTCGCCCATCCACTCGCGGCAGAGGCCCTGGCGGAAGGCCACTTCGCATCGGTGCTGCATTACGCATGTGCCGCAGAACGAGACCGGTGCCGCAGCGCCTTCGCTCGCCTGGTAACACTCAAGGGCCTTCTGGTACTCGCCGAGCGCAAAGTGGCAGTGGGCGATCTGTACGATGGCCGTCGCGACGTTGCTGCGATGCGTACGCCATGCGAGACTGCCTGGGGCGGCGTCGGCGGCGGGCGGGGTGTCGAGTTTCCGGTACTGGGCGATGGCATCGCGGTACCGGCCCTGGCGCGCGAGGGCGTCGGCGATGTAGGCAACGGCCTCGCTCCAGGCGGGCGTGCCGGCAAAGTCACGCTCAAGGCACTGCCAGCGCGCAAGGGCGGCGTCGGGTTTCTCCACCTGGCTGGCCGCCAGTAGGGCATTGGCGACGGTGTTGCGGTCCACGCCGGGCTGTTCTGCCAGCCAGAGCCATGCCAGATGCCGGCCGCAGGAGTCCTGCGCGAACTCAAAGAGGCGCACCAGGAGTTTGGCCTTCTGACCGGCGTCGATCGGCCGGCGCCAGACGTCCAGAATGGACGTAATCCGGCGGCCGCACCAGTACGGGCAGATGCGGAGGAGGCTGTCGTAGATCGCGAGGGGCAACGGGTCGCCGGCCTTCAGATCCTTCAGGATCTCCAGGTGCTGCTTGGCGTAATCCTGCCAACTGTCGGCCGACTTCAGGGCGGCAATCTCGGCAAGGACCTCACGGGCGCGGTCATAGCGGCCAGTCTCGGCGAGGGCTTGGGCGTACCGCCAGAGGACGTGGGCGCCGCGGGATGCGCCCTTGGCGAAGGCGGCCTCGAACTTCTCGACCGCCCGCTCGGCGACCTCGGCATCGAGGTGCCAGATGGCCTCGGCGACCTCCGGAGGGTCCTTCCGCTCGGCCCAGCCGAGACGCTTCTCCGGCAGTCTCTGGGCGAGGAAACGGTGGTTCATGCGGAACGGTTGCGGTACATCGTCAAAGGGTTCCTCGCCGAGAGAGGCGATGGCAGCGGCCATGTCGCCTTTGGCGAGGTCGTCGCTGGCCGTGTGCCAGCGAGATTGGAGGGCCGCGAGGCGGTGCATGTGGGCGGTGAGGTTGGTCTCGGGCGGCGCTGCTGCTGCGGTGAGCGATGCGGTCACCAGGGCTATTACCGCGGCGAGCACGCGAGGGCGTTGTTGGCGTTTCATACCGAATACCCCGTTTGTAACGGCACACGCCCGCCACGGCGGGTGTCTGGCCAGGCAAGGCCTATTTCGGCGTGAGCACGACCTTGTCGCCGCTCATCACGGTGAACCGGTTGTCGCGGCCGAGGGTGACGGTGTCTTGGCCGCCGTCGCGGCGGATGGTCAGGCGGATGCCGGCGGGGCCGTCGTCGGCCTGGACATCGGCGACGGTGGGGCGGGCGCCGGCGGGCACGGGTTCCAGGACGCAGGCGAACCTGGCGGCGCTGCCGCGGCGGGTGATCATCGCCAGCGGAACGCGGTCCGCGATCGAAGCGCCGACGCCGTCGCCCGTGCGGACCTCGGTCTTGGGCTGTGCGGCGGCCAAGAGGTGGACGGCGGTCTTGTCGGCGGAGAACTCGATGCGGACGGGCTGGTCGGTCTCGCCCATCTTGACGTTGGCGGCGTATTCCTGGCCGACGTACTTCTCGCCGAACGTGCCGGGCGCTTCGGCGGCGGCGCAGCGGGCGGCCGTCCCGCGGTTGTGGTAGAGCCAGTCGAAGCGCCGGGGCTTGTCGGCGGCAAGGTCGTCCAGGACCACCAAGTACGCGGGCGTCATGCAGAGGAGGCGGCGGTGGCGGACGCCGGGGTATGCGGCATCGCAACTTGCGACGACGGCGGCGTATGAGTCGTTGGCGGCGAACGATTCGAGGCGGCCGGCCGCTGGTTCCTGCGGGGCGGCATCCACCAGCACCGCGTTGTGGCCGATCGTGGCCTTGTACCAGTTCCTATGGACGGGCAGGCGATAGGCCTGGCTGGCAGCGCGGCCGGGATCGACGCCCAGTTCGCGTCCGAATCCGAAGAAGACGAATGAAAGTTTGTCGAAGTGCCCGTGGAACCCGCCGTATGGTCCGAAGGTGACGGCGGCGGAGAGGCCGGCGTCTCCGCGCGTCCGCAGGATGGCGTGTCCCGCGCCGGGGAAGACCTCGCTCCCCTCGATGCGGGGGCGGTCGTGCGGGGCCGGCGTGCGGCCGAACATGACGGACTGCCACGTCTGCCCGGACGGCATGAGTTCAGCCATCGCGGGGTCCTTGAGGGCGTTGTATGCCGCCTCCAGCAGGTTCGAGGAGTATGAAGCGGAGGTGTTCACATCGTCGCCGAAGCGCGGCAGGCTGCCGTCGGCCATCGTGTAGCGGACTGGTAGCGTGTACATATTGCGAAGCGTGGGGTGGCGCCAGAGGTCGGTGCCGAGCCGTCGTGCGCCCTCGACGATGGCTGTCATCGCCTGGAGCGTGTAGAAGTGGTAGCCCCAGGAATTCTCGTACCACATTCCCTCGGTTGAGACGGAGACGCTCATCTGGTAGGCGAAGCCGTTGGCGGGGTCGTCGATGGCCTTTCGGACGAGGGCCTCATCGCCGATGACGCCGCCGCCCCAGACGAAGGCGGCGTTGTGCCAGGTCTGCCAGTTGCCCTTGCCGGCCCGGTGCTTCTCAATGTTCTTTAGCATCGGCACGATGAGGCCGGTGCGGATGGCCTCGCGGTCCTGGTCCGAGAGTACGCCCGAGTCGTGGATGAGGTCGTAGGCGGGGGCGATGTGGTTGGTCATCGAGCCGGCCTCGTTAAGGGTCTGCTCGAAGAGGTGTCCGCCCGACGCGCCCGCCTTGGCGCCGATCCTGTTGGAGGCATCGTGATATGGGTAATCGTCGTACCGCGCGGCGTACCCGAGGAGGACCTTTGCGGCGAAGTCGGCGTAGGGGCGTTTGCCGGTCAGTGCCCAGGCCCATGCGGCATCGAACATGGCCTTCAGGTTCGCCTGGTGGCGGTGGGCGAAGATGACATCATCGTACGGCGGGCCGGTATAGACCTTCTTGCATCGCGGGCACTGGTGGTGGGTGTCATCGACGGTCTTCAGGGCCACCTGGCAGGCATCGCACTGGTACCACTGATTGTGCTGCCCCCCGCGCGGCGGAAACTCGACGGGCCGCGCGAGGGCCTGGTCGGCGCGGGTGACGGTGCTGACGACGGTGTTGTGCGAAGCGCCCTGTTCGCGGAAGGCGGCCTGAAGCCGCGCGAGTTCCTCGGGCGTGCAGGCGATGAAGGGGTGCTTCGCGGTCTTCGGGAGAGCGACGACGGGCGATTTCCACCCTTCGGCCCCGCCCACGGCAGCGGGCAGGGCGACGGCAACCGCAACGATAAGGATTACCAGCGGCCGATTCATGCGGAGCGTCTCCAAACGTGTATGCGGCATGCGCTCCGCCAGCATACGGATTCGGTTGAGCGCCTCAAGCGAAAACGGTTCTGGATGGCGACTGGGGTGCGCCAGAAGTTTCTGGCAGACCCATTCTTGTTGTCACCCCGAGCGAAGTCGAGGGGTCGGGCCGTGGTCGTTGCTGTTGGGCCGCCCGCGTACTGCGTTACTTTCGGTGGGTGGCACGGCCACGCTGTTGCGTGGCCGTGGCCTTCGGCGGGGCACAACCACGGCCACGCAGAGACAAAGCGTGGCCGTGCCACCCGTAAGTGACGCCGTACCCGCCCGCACGTATTCTCCTTGCTTCCACACGAATGATGGACCAAGATACTCCAGTCACCGCTACCGGGTCAATACGCGTGAACCCCGAAGACCGAACCTACAAAGCCGCCGATGGAACGGAACTCAGGATGCGAGTCTGGGTGGCATGCCCACGCAACGGCGGCGTGGGCATGCCACCTCCGCAAAGGCCACCCGACCGTCCGCGCGCGGCACTCGTGTACCTGCACGGCATCCAGAGCCACTCGGGGTGGTACGAGGCTTCGTCGCGATACCTGGCCGAGGCGGGCGTGGCGGTCTATCAACTTGAGCGGCGCGGCAGCGGGACGGACCGCGGGCACGAGCGCGGCCACGTGGACCGGGCCGAAGTCTGGCTGACGGACGTGGCGGCAGCGGCGGAACTTGCGCGGTCCGAGACCGGGGCCGCGAGCGTGCATCTGATGGGCGTCTCGTGGGGCGGAAAACTCGCCCTCGCCTGCGCCGCCAATCGGCCGGACCTCTACCTGAGCCTCATCCTTGCCGCGCCGGGGATTATTCCGATCGTCGATGTGACGCTGGCCGTCAAGGTCCGAGTGGCGCAGAGCCTCCTGGCGGGGCGGCCGCTGCGAAGGTTTCCGATTCCGCTGGGCGACCCGTGCCTTTTCACCGAGAACCCCGAGCGGATTCGTTACATCGCCGAGGACCCGCTGAGCCTCAGGGAGGTGACGGCCCGCTTCATGTTCGAGAGCCGGCGCCTGGACCGCATGGCCCGGCCCGCGGCCGCGTGGGTCCGTCTGCCTGTGTTTCTCGCCCTGGCCGGGAAGGACCGGATCATCCGGAACGGCGCCACGCAGGCGCTCGTGGAGTCGATGCCGGCGTCGCGGCGGCGGATCATTACCTACGGCGGCGCTTCCCACACGCTGGAGTTCGAGCCGGACCCGGCGCCGTACTTCCGCGACCTTGCGGCATGGATTAGTGAAAACGAGCCGCAGGGGTAAGCCCGCAAGCATTCCCGCG
>CAYGWP010000073.1:0-8005 GCA_964353455.1 uncultured Anaerolineales bacterium | reverse complement strand
CCGAGTAGCGTTCGAGGCCCTCTACCGTGAGCGTGGCATTCATGCCACCCATGGCGCTCGCGATGACGTCCTGGACATCGGCCACCGAGAGACCGTAGCGGGCGATTTCATCGCGGTTGATGACGATATCCAGATACGATCCCCCGAGGGTCTTCTCGGCAAACGCGCCGGTGGTGTGCGGGCCGGTCCGCGCGTCGGTCTGAAGGACCTGCGCGATGCGTGCAGCAAGGTCCGAGAGCGTCGCCAGGTCGGGCCCCATGATCTTGACGCCCACGGGGGTCTTGATGCCGGTCGAGAGCATGTCGATCCGCGTCCGGATGGGCATCGTCCACGAGTTCGTGAGGCCCGGCACCTGGACGATCTCGTGCATCCCCGGCACGCGCATGCCGCCGGGCAACTCATATCCATACACCAGTTCATTGACGGTGATCGGGCGCGACTCCGGCCAGAGGCGCGCAAGGGGCCCCTTCAGCCACTCCGGCCAGTCGGAGAAGAACCGCCGGACAGGCACGTGCCGCCAATCGTCCTTGTTCCGGTTAAGAGTGATCGTGGTCTCGAACATGCTGACCGGGGCGAGGTCGGTGGCAGTCTCGGCCCGGCCGATCTTGCCCATGACGGTGATAACCTCCGGGAACTGGCGGATCAGCCGGTCGGTCTGCTGGAGGAGTTCGCGGGCCTTCGTGATGCTGATGCCGGGGTCGGTCGTCGGCATGTACAGCAGGTCGCCCTCCTCCAGCGGGGGCATGAACTCGCTGCCGAAAGGAAGGACCAGGCGACCCGTCCAGGGCGCATGCTCAGAAAACCATGCGGGCGACACGATCGTGGCTATTTGCAGGATGACCCACAGGACAGACGCCCCGGCAACAGGCAAGACGATCCATCGGAACCGCATCGCCAGAACGAAGAACGGATGATAGATCCATTGCTGAATCTTCGACAGAGGGTTGGAGTTCTCGTGGATGATCTTCTGCGGCACCAGGAGCATCCCCGCCAGGATGACCCATGCCAGGGCGATCCAATGCCGATACTCGCCGTATCTCGGCAGCGGCACGACCATGATAACAGCCGCGGGGATCGCCATCACCAGGACCGTGATGAGCAGGTTCTTCCACCAGCCCCACCGCTTCGGCAGGACGTGCGACGTGATGAGGAGGGTCATAAGCACGGGGATGATCGTGACCGCCAGGAACGACGAGGCGGCCATCGCGAAGGTCTTGGTGTACGCAAGGGGCTTGAAGAGCCTGCCGGACTGTTCGCCCAGGACGAAGACGGGGAGGAAACTGACGGTCAGCGTCAGGAGGGCGAAGAAGAGGCTGGGGCCGACTTCCCGAGCAGCCTCGGCGATGATCTCGGTCCGCGGCCGCGCAACGGCCGGCTTCCCGGCGGCCCGAAGGGCATGGAGGCGGTCTTCCTCGCGGTCGAGGTGCTTATGGGAATTCTCGACCATGACGATGGAACTATCGACCATCACGCCGATTGCCAGGGCGATGCCGCCCAGGCTCATCACGTTCGCGTTGATCCCCAGGAGGTGCATCAGGAGGATGCTCGCTACCGCGCCGGTCGGCACGACGAACACGGCCACCAGTTCGCTCCGCGCGTGCAGCAGGAACAGGATGCACACCAGGGCGACGACGGTGACTTCCTCGATGAGCGTGTCCGTGAGTGTGGCGACCGCGCGGTCTATGAGGTCGCTGCGGTCGTAGCCGACCTCGACGGCGACGCCGGGCGGGAGGCCCTGCTCGACCGTCTGGAGTTTTTCGCGGACCTTCGCGATGGTGGTGCGGGCATTCTCGCCGAATCGCATGACGACTATGCCGCCGGCCGCCTCGCCCTCGCCGTTCCAGTCTATTGCGCCGCGGCGCATCTCCGGTCCGGCCTGGACGTCGGCCACGTCGCGGAGGTAGATCGGCGACCCGTCGGGCGACACGCCCACGGCTATCTTCCGCAGATCCGCCAGCACGCGTTCGGTCCGCGTTTCCTCGATGGACTTGCCTGCGGCCTGGGCGGCCGCGATCTCGCGGTCGGTCAGCGTCCCCAGATATCCGAGGCCCTGGATGGCGTACTCGCGCTCGCTGAATTCGACGACCCTGCCGCCGACGTTCATGTTGGACCGCTCAACGGCCGTGCGGACCGCAGAGAGCGGCAGGCGGAACGCCAGGAGTTTCACCGGGTCGATCAGCACCTGGTACTGCTTCTCGAACCCGCCGACCGAGGCCACCTCGCTCACGCCCTCGACGGCCGCAAGTTCGTACCGGAGGTACCAGTCCTGGAGGCTGCGAAGGTTGGCCAGAGACTGCCGGCTCGGCAGGAGCGGCTTGCCATCGAGCGGACACTGGTCATAGCCTTGCGCCGCAAGGACCTGCTCCAGCCGGGCGCGGGCTTCCGGCGGGGCATCGTCGGGCCGATCGTACTGCCGCTTCGCCTCCGGGTCGTAGTAGCGGTATCGGGTCGGCTGAAAGACGCGGTGACGGACGAGGCGCCGCTGGGCGGCCGGGTCGGCCGGCGCATCAGACGCGGCGGCGTACCACCGGTCGGTCTCCGGATCGTGCCAGAGGCCGTTCGGGTGGTCCGGACAATAGTTACCCGTAGTCAATACATACTCGTAAATCCATCCTACGCCGGTCGCATCGGGGCCGATCTGCGGACTGACGCCCGGCGGCAGTTTGCCGAGGACGTAACTCAGGCGCTCCAGAACCCGGCTGCGGGCCCAGTACAGGTCCGTCCCGTCCTCGAAGATCACATAGACGAAACTGGCGCCGAACATGCTGTAGCCGCGCACCACCTTAGAGCGCGGCACGGCAAGCATCGCGTTGGTAAGCGGATAGGTGACCTGGTCCTCGACGATCCTGGGCGCCTGCCCCGTGTACTCGGTATAGACGATGACCTGGACGTCGGAAAGGTCGGGAATGGCATCGACCTTGATGTTAAAGACCGCCCAGATGCTGGCGACCACGAGGAACGCCGTCAGCAGCAGGACCATTGCCCTGTTGCGGATGCACCAGTCGATGAGTTTGGCGATCATGCTTCACGTCATGTGGCACAGCCGCCCTCGGCTGTGCATCTTCCTGCAATTTGCACGCCCGAGGGCGGGCGTGCCACAGACTCGTATTAGCGATGATGAACCGGCGCAGCGGCCGCCGGCGCGGGCGACTCAGCGGGGGCCTTCGCTCCCGTTACCGGCAGCGTCAGCCTCGCGTCGAAGCAGCCGATCATGACCTTCCCGAAGTACGGATTGCGTGCATCGCCGGCCGGCTGGAGCCAGATCGTCCCGCCCTGCCCTTCGCGGTACATCGGGCAGTGGAGTTCCTCAATCCTCCTGCCGTACGATGGGGGCACACCGGTGGCGCGCAGGAGTCTCGAGAGGGCGATGCTCAGGTCGGCGAAGTGCTGCCGCGCCTCGGCCAGGTCCTTCGCCTCAGCCACCTCAAGGGCCTTGCCGCGGACGTCCGCGATCTCGGTATGCCTGTGCCAGAAGTGCTCGTCGCCCGGCATCTCAATCTTCAGGAGCGCATCGACCGCCCCGGCGATCTGTCGGGCGGGCCCGGCCAGCCCCTCCGCGCTGTCGTCGGCCAATTTCGAGCCGATCTGGAAGTATGCATCGACGATGGTCCCGAGCGCCTTGGCTGCGGCATCCGGCAGCGACGCCGCTTCGCTCGCGCCGACCACGGCCGCCTCGGTCTTCTGCTCGGCCGCAAGGTTCCCCCGAACCATCCGCGCGAGCGCCTCTCGCAAGCGGGCCTCGCTATCCAGGAGGAACTGGCCGCTCGTGACCACCATCTCGCCGCGATTGAGGCCGGCGAGGATCTCCAACTTGCCGCCCTCGACCTCGGCGCCGACGGTGACGTCGCGCGGCTCAAACCGCCCTTCGCCGAGGCTGACGAAGGCCACGTGGCGCTCGCCCGTGTCGATGACGGCCTCGCGCGGCACCAGGATACGGTCGGTCGCCAGGGTGCTCCGGAGTTCGATGTTCGCGAACATCCCGGGCTTGAGGAACAGGCCGGGGTTGTCGAACTCCATCCGCACCTTCGCCTGGCGGAGTTCCTGATTCAGGTATGGATAGATGTAGGTTACCTTCCCGTCGAACGTCTGGCCTGGAATGTACGGCAGTGTCATGGCGGCACGCTGGCCCATCTGGACGAACGGAATCTGGTACTCGTAGATCG
Organism: uncultured Anaerolineales bacterium; assembly: GCA_964353455.1. GTDB lineage: Bacteria > Planctomycetota > Phycisphaerae > FEN-1346 > FEN-1346 > CAYGWP01. Next base: position 3,842 of record CAYGWP010000073.1, on the reverse strand, counting down.
TCACCATGATCCAGACCTTTGAGAGGTCGGCGATCCTGAGGAGTTGCGCGCCCGCTTCAACCTTCGCCCCCTCATAGACGTTCTTGATGACCACGGAGCCTTCGAACGGGCTGCGGAGAACCATCGTCCGCTCGGCCGTGCCGCGTTTTTCCAGCGCCTGGATCTGCTCGGGCGAGACGTCGAAGTTCTCGAGTCGCTTCCGGGCCGAGGCCAGCAGTTCCGCGTCCATGCGCGCCACGTCGAACGTCCCCGCGACCGGCGGCGCGCCCTTCGACGCCTGCACCCTCCGGTACGCCAGTAAGTACTCTTCCTGCGCCGTGTACAGGTCCGGCGAGTAAATCTCCAGGAGCGGCTGGCCCGTCTTCACGGGCTGCCCCGCGTAGTTGACGAACAGTTTCTCAACCCAGCCGGAGACCTTGAGGTTCACGTCCCGCACCATCGTCTCGTTATAATCGACGGTGCCGACCGTGCGGACGATGCCCGTGACCGGACCGACCTCGACCGGCGCGATCCGCACGCCGATGTTCTGCGTGATGATGGGGTTGATGACGATCTCGTTCGTGAACTTCGACGGGTCGAGCGGCACCAGTTTCATGTGGCAGATGGGGCAATCGCCGGGTTTCGGCAGGATAACCCACGGGTGCATGCCGCAGGTGTAATACTGTGTAGCGCCGGCGGGCGCCTTTGCGGATTGCGGCGACTGTTCGGCAAATGCCTGCCAGATGCGGTCAGCGGCCCCGCGAAGTTGCTCGCTCCAGATGATGCCGGCGGCAAGCGCCGCACCGCCCACCACGAGCACCGCCAGGATGAACCCCAGGCGCGGGCCGCGCGGCGGCGGCGGACTCGGCGGCGGCTCGCTCCGCTGATTCTCCTCTTCGCTCATGTCTCCCTCCCGCACGCCGGCTACTTGGGCTGCGGCGCGGGTGCCAGCGCCATGCCGCACTTCGGGCACTTGCCGGGGGCGTCGGCGCGGACCTCCGGATGCATCGGACAGGTCCAGGCGCCCGCCTTCTGGGCGGCAGCCGGCGCGACTCCCGCCGGGGCGGGCTTCTCGCCGCCCGCCGGCGCAGCGGCCCCGGACTTCATCTGCTCATCGAGGACCTTCAGGTACTTCTCCGGGTTCTTCCTGAACTCCGCCGGGCACATGTCGCAGCAGAAGTAGATGCGGCGGCTCTTGTAATCAACAAAGATATTTGGATTGATGGGATCGCCCGTAACCGGGCAGAGTTTCTGGGCGATCTCGGCCTTGACGGCGGCCGGACCGGAACCGGCGCTCTTCGCCGGGGCAGGCGCCGGAAAGCGGCTCGCCCTTGCAGCCCGCCAGAAGTCCCAACCCCGCCGCCAGCATGGCGGCCATCGAAACCAGAGCAATCGTTTTCATAACTGCCTCCTTTGAGTGTTTTTGCGCGGCGGGTCGAGTTAGACGGTCGCCTTGGCGACCGCTGGCCGCCAGCGCCGCGCAAGCGCGGCGGCTAAGTGTACCCGCCGCACTGCTATTTGCCTTTCTCGCCGACGGGCATCCGCGGCATCGGCCTGCCCACGAGCATCTCCAGTTCCGCCAGCCGCTGGGCGTGGTCGGCCAGCGCCCGCTCGTACGAGAGTTGAAATTCCAGGAGCAGCCGCCGGGCATCAACCAGGTCCACGAAGTTGGCGGCGCCCGTGCGGAACGCCGCCTCCATCGACTGAAGCGACTCCTTAGCCTTCGGCAAGAGCGTGTCGCGGTATAGAACGATCTTCCGCCGCGCATCGCGCACCTGGTACAGGGCCATCTTGACGTCGGCGGCCAGCAGGTTCTGGCGGTCCTGGCGGCTGCGTGCGGCCGCCTCGCTCCGGGCCTCGGCCTCGCGGACGCCTGCGGCGTACTTCTCGCGCCACAGCGGCAGCGTGACCGAAATCATCCCGACAACCATGTGGTCGTCGGAGCCCTCCATCCGCTGCACCTGGTTCATGTAACCGACGCCCACTCCGACGTCGGGCCAGTAGTCCTTCTGGGCGAGTTCGACGGCGTGCAGTTCGCGGGCGACTTCGTGCTCCATGGCCCGCAGTTCCGGGCTCGACTCGCTGAGCCACGTCAGCACCTGCTCGTCGGGCACCTCGAAGGTCTCTTCGGCGATTGACGCCGGCCACGGCACAGGCGCATCCGTGGGCCGCGCGAGGACCGCGCTCAGGCGCGCGGCCGCCGCGCCGCGCGAGTCCTCCAGCGTCCGCAACTGGTCGTCCAACTTCCCGAGTTCCACCTGGGCGCGGATGACGTCGGGCTGCGTGCCGGAGGCCGTCCGGTACCGGGCGAGCGCCACGTCACCAAGATACTTGACCAGGTCGCGGTTCTGGCGGACGGCCTCGATGGACCGCGCGAGGTAGTAGTAATCGAAGTAGGCGTTCTTCACCCGGTACGCGACCTTGAGTCGCTCGGCCTCATACTGCTGGCGTGCCGCCTCGGCCTCCTCGCGGGCGACGGCCGCACGCAGGTCAAGTTTGCCGAACCAGGGGAACATCTGCTCGACGACGACCTCCTGGGTCCGCATGTCGCCGCTGATGGCCGCGCGGTACAAGAGCCGCGGGTCTTCCAGCGACCGTGCCTGGATGATGCGCTCTGTGGCGGCCTGCCATCGCAACCGTGCGGAGGCCAGGCCGGGGTTGTTTGCCTCGGCGAAGGCAAGATAGTCGGCCAGCGCGGGGTTCTCGGGAAGGCCGGACACCGTCGCCTTGGCTGGAATCGTCTCGCCGGCAGGGGCATGGGCCGCAGTCAGCCGCTCGGCCGGTCCGCTGATGTCGCAACGGGAGTCAACTCCCACGCATCCGGCAGCCAGAATCGCGAGACTTGCCAGCCCGAGGACGCAGGGGTGAACACAAGTCATGCTGGTTCCTCCCGGATGAAACCCGCCACAAGTGTCACAGGCGGCATTGAGCCACCGCCACTGTCCATGTTACTCCACCTGCCAGGGTGTTTTCATTAGAATAAGTGGACGGTGACGGCCGGTGGCGCATCGAGTCCCCGCAGGCCGTCCGTCGCCACATCAAGTATAAGGGGCCTCCGGGCTTTACGCCACCTTGTCTGAAGACAGGCCGGCAGCAAGGGGGGATTCGCCGCCGCAGAGGTCGAGTTGCACGAAATACCCCGCCCTCGGCCCATTCCGGCAGGTTGCGGGCCGCGAAAAATGGCTAAGAAACAGCGCGCTTATGGCATGTAGCGGTCGGGCCGTGCGTGACAATGGTTTGCAGGCCGGGCTTGTTCAGTCGGCCTCGGCGCGGTAATCTATGGCCGCGCCTCACGGCTAAGGAGCACTCATGCAACCTGAAGGCGACTCTCCCCTGCGAAAGATTCCATCGGTGGATGCGGTTGTCCAGGACCCGGCCATTGTGAAATGGTCTGCCGCAGTGCCGCGGCGGATCATCGTCGATGCGGTTCGTGCCGCAATCGAAGATACCCGGTCCGACATGACGAAGGGCCGCTGCGGCGGTGTGCCCGACGTTCGAGCCGTGATTCTTTCGCGGGCCGACGAGCGGATTCGCACGGCCATCGGCCCCCATTACCGCCGGGCGATCAACGCCACCGGCATCATCCTGCACACGGGCCTCGGCCGCGCGGTGCTTCCCGCGAAGGCGATGCAGCAGGTCAAGGAGCACCTGGCAGGGTACTCCGTTCTCCAGGTTGATGAGGAGACCGGCAAGCGGTCGCGGCGCGACGCCCGCATCGAGTGGCTGCTCCAGCAACTTACGGGCTGCGAGGCGGCCACGGTCGTCAATAACAATGCCGCCGGCACGATGATAGCCCTGAACACCGTGGCCGCCGGCAAGGAGGTCATTGTTTCACGCGGGCAACTGGTGGAGATCGGCGGCTC
>CAYGWP010000072.1:0-5025 GCA_964353455.1 uncultured Anaerolineales bacterium | reverse complement strand
GTCCGCCCGTCTTGACCTTCGGGCCGATGTTGACGGCGTTCCAGCGGCCGAACTTGGAGTCCCAGCAGTCTTTCGTTGCAGTGGTGGTTCGCGAGGGCGACGAAGTACTTGGCCCCATGCAACTAAAGATTGTGGATTGTGGATTGCGGATTAACGGCACAGCGGCCCCGCCGGGCGGATGTTCTGCTTTTCAATCCACAATCCGCAATCCACAATCCACAATGCCTCATCTACATTTGCTTTCCCTTCCTGGCTGCGCCGGGGATGAACGTGTCGGTCGGCTTAAGGCTGAGGACGTACCAGACCAGCAGGCGGATAGTGTTGTCGAGGTCCGCCAGGCTCACCACCTCAACCGCCGTGTGCATGTAGCGGTTCGGGACGCTGACGAGCGCCGTGGCGACGCCCGCGCGGCTGACCTGGATGGCGTTGGCGTCGGTGCCGGTGGCCCGCGGCTCGGCCTGCAACTGGTACGGGATCTTCCTGGCCTTGGCCACGTTCTCGATGCCCTGTCCGACGACGGCGTTGATGTTCGGCCCGCGGCAGAGGATGGGGCCCTTGCCGATCTTCACGTCGCCGAGTTTGCGGCGGTCCTTGTCGAGGCCGGGCGTGTCGGAGGCGTGGCCGACATCCACCGCTATGCCCACCTGCGGGTCGAGGCCGTAGGCGCTCGTGCGTGCCCCTCGCAGGCCGACCTCTTCCTGCACGGTGCTGACGGACCACACGGCCACCCTGGCGGCCTTGCGCTTCGAGACTTCCAGGAGGACCTCGGCCACGACGAACGCCCCGATGCGGTCGTCAAACCCGCGCGAGACCACACGGTCGTTCAGGAGCCGCTTCATGCTTACGTCCAGCGTCACCGGATCGCATATGCGGACGATCTTGCGTGCATCCTTGCCGTCCTTTGCGCCGATGTCGAGAAATAAGTCTTCGATCTTGGGGGCCTGCTTGCGCTCCTCATCGGTAAGGAGGTGGATGGCCTTGCGGCCGATGAGGCCCTGCACCGGCCCGCGGGCCGTGTGGACTATCACCCGCTGCCCGGCAATGACATTGGTGTCCACGCCGCCGATCGACTGAAAAAAGAGGAACCCGTTTTCGTCGATGTGCGAGACCATCAGTCCGATCTCATCGACGTGCCCGGCCAGCATCACCCTCAGCGGCGCCCCCGTGTTCACCCCCGCCAGGACGTTTCCGTGGACATCGGTCCTCATTTCCTGGGCGCTCGCCGCCAATCGCCGGCGGACCACCTCCTGCGCCTCCTCCTCAAACCCCGACGGACACCAGCACGCCATCAGGTTCTCCAGGAACTCTAGTCTCCCTTTCTGCATGAGTGATTCTCCTCTAGAGATTGTGGATTGAAGACGGCAATTGAGGATTGTGAATGGATTGTGGATTAACGGCAATGCTCCCGCCCGGGCGGACGTTCTGCTTTTCAATCCACAATCCACAATCATCAATCCACAATCCTCTTTAATCCACAATCCACAATGCCTCATCTACCGCCTGGGCGATTCCAGGAGCCTCTTTAGGTCCCCCAGGCGGGTGATGGTCGGGCAATCGGCGTGGACGTCCTCGCGGTCGCGGTCCAGCAGCACCGGCCGGATGCCTATCTCGCGTGCGCCGACGACGTCGGTCCAGTAGTCATCGCCCACGTGGACGGCCTCCAGCGGCGAGCAGCCGAGGGCCGCGAGGCCCCGCAGGAAGATTTCGCGGTGCGGCTTGGAGGACCCGACGGCATCGCTCGATACGATGGCGTCGAAGTACTTGGCCAGGCCGCGCCCGGCCAGGTACTGCGGCAGGTCGGCCGACCAGTTGCTGATGACGCCGAGGCGGAACCCGCGGCGCCTCAGTTCCGCCAGGAGCGCCGGGGCGTCGGGGTCAACGGTCTCGCGGCTGCCGGTCTCGATCTGCCGGATGGCCTGCGTCAATTCCTGCTCCAGGTCCGGCCCCGAAAGGCCGAGACGGAGGGCCTCGGCGAGGTTGTCGATCCACATGCGGCTGGCAAGGCCGATGTCCATGCGGCCGGCGATCCGCCGCCGGCGGCGCGCCACGGCCCGCCGGGCCAGGTCGTTCGCCTGGACCACCTCGTCACGCGTGACTTTGTACCCGATGACCAGCAGGGCCTGGTGCAGGAGGTCGAGGTGCCCCAGGTTGCTGAAGACTAGGGTTCCGCCGACGTCGAAGAAGACGGCCTCGACGTAGCGGAGCCTGCCTGAAGGACCGGCGCCTTTCCTACGGATTGCCACGTGCCGTTAACTCCCGTTTATATTGAGTTACCAGTTGATGCGCCAGCCGCGCCGGTTCCGGCAGCCGATACCGCGGCGCGGACGCCAGCACCCAACGCTCGGCGCTCGCAAGGTCGAGGCCACTGCCCACCGAGACATAGACGGGTCTCGTGCCCGCCCGGGTCCGGAGGACGGTGCCGACGCGCTCGCCGGCATCGACGAGCGGCGCGCGGCTGCCGCGCGCCTGCCCGAGCGCGCCCGCCATTTCGCCGATGAGGCGGCTCTTCGCGCAGCCGACCGTCGGCACGCCGAGGGCAAGGCCCAGGTGCGATGCCAGGCCCATGCGCCGCGGGTGCGCCCGGCCCTGGCCATCCACTAGAACCACGTCCGGCCGCGTGCGGACCTGCCGAAACGCCGCCAGCACGACCGGCGCCTCGCGGAAACTGAGCATCCCCGGCACGTAAGGCCACGCGGCCCGCATGGCTGCGCGGCGGACCTCGACGACCTCAAACGAGCCTAGGCGCATCACGACGACGACGGCGGCGATCATCTCGCACAGCCGAGGGCGGCTGTGCCACGTGGCACGCCGAGGGCGGCTGTGCCACGTGGCACGCCCGCCCTCGGGCGTGCGAATGCCGGCCGACACGTCGGCCGCAGCCACCGTCTCGGCACGCTCAAGCGGCGGGCCTTCGATCACCCGCGCGGCCAGGCGGGCCTGCACTGCCGCGGCCTCGCGGTAGTCGAGGTCCCAACGATGCAGCCGCAAGATTCTCACGCACTTTACCTTATTGATTGATTGCGCGCGACCCTTTGGGTCGCGGCTAAAAGTGCGCTTTACTTGGGCACCTTCGGCTGAGGCGCTTTTGTGTCGGCCGTTGCCGACGGCGCGTCGCGAACCTTTTTCAGCACCACGTCATCCCAGTATATCACGCCTGCGCCGAGATAGGCGTACAGGTCAACCTTCAGGTACGTCGGGCCTTCGCCCGCCATAGGGCTACGGCCCGCAGGCGGGTCCTCTCCCGGCTTCAGCGATGTCGGGATGAAGTCGGCCGTGACGGTGTTCCACTCTTCCTTAGGGCCGCTGGGGTGGACCTGGCGGCGATAGATTTCGCGGCGCTGAGCCGGGAAGCCTTCCTGCGGGGGGAACGAGTGGTACCCCTTCAGGAAAATCTTCGGCGTCGGCCCCAGCGTCAGGTACCGGACCGAGAACCGGTACGTGGCCCCCGGCTCAATCGGTATCCAGTCGCTGTAGTAGTCGAGGCCGTAGGACTCGGCGGTGCCCTTGTTCATGTCGAACTTTAGGCTCTTGCCCGTCCCCTTCGGGGTGGGCGTCCACGCCATCTGGTCTTCAAGGTCCTGCCAGTCGGCGGGGCCGTTGCCGGCCGAGTTGGGCTGCTCGAAGCCGGCGTTGCGGACGAGGTTCGGCCCCTCGCGCCAGCGTTTCTCGACCTCGGCGTCCTCGCGGAGCATCCGCATCGGGTCCGCCGGCTCGGCCATGCCGAAAATCCCGTACACCGCCTTCGCCATTTCGATCGCCACTATCTGGTGGTAGCCGCACGTGTAGGTCTTGTCCATGACCTGGGGCTTGCCGGCCTTATCAACGCGGACGGCGACCAGGCGTATGTCGTAGGGGCCTTTGCCCTTTACGTGGCCTGTGACGAGGATGTCGGCCTGGAACCGGTCGCGTGCGATGGCGGCAAGTTTGTCGGGCGGGGTGGCCACGGTGATGGCCTCGCCGCCCAGGACCTCATCGATGCTGGACGGGTCATAGACGACGGCCCCGAGGCGTTTGGCCTTGTTGCGGAGCATCAGGCGGACCTGGTCGCCGAGGCCCTCTTCATCGCTCGTGATGGGAAGGACGAGGAATGAGACGCCGTCGGCGGTCTTGTCGTTCGCCTCGGCGGCGGGGGCGGCAGCCATGGGTGCTGCGGCCCCCAGGGCGGCGAGGACTGCCAGGATGGCGGCTGCGCATTTCATGGTGCACTTATTTTGATGCTTCAGGGCGAAGCAACTTTACGCTCTCGCGGATCTGCCGGAGGTCCTTCTCGGCCGAGGCATCGCCCGGAGCGGCGATCAGCGCGAGAGAAAAGACGCGGCCGTCAATCCTGGTAAACACGAGGCGGCACCGCGCGGGCCTGCCCGACAGGATTCTCTCGCCATCGTAGGCAATTTCAAGCGCCTGCCGCCCGCCGAGGGTTGCGGCCTTCGGTTCGGGTTTGGGCACGGCGAGGTTCTCAGAGGCCAATTGAGCCTGCTCGGCCGCGAAGGCCTCGAGCGTCTGCCCGGGCTTCGGCGTCAGGATTCTCACGATCGCCAGCGCCGCCTGGTCACGCCGCACCAGTTCCAGCACCGTCACGGGTCCGTCAACGTGGTGGGGTATGCCCCACTGGGCGCTCGGCCGCTCCAGTTCGAAGCCGTAACCAGGGCTGCGGATGGTGTCGCCGCTGACCTGGATGGGCAGCGGTCCCTCCGGCGCCGCCAGTCGCAGCGACTGGAGGGCCGTCTGCGAGATGGCCGACTCGGCGGTCACCGGGCGGTCGGCCACGGCCACGGAGGCGAAGAACGTCCGTCCCTCGGACGCGAGGAAATAGTTGCGGAAGTAGAACGTCGTGCAACCCAGCCGCGCGGTGCCCGGGATCATCAGGGCCTCGCGTCCGCCGACCTGATCGGCCGCTGGCGGCTCGGCCTTGACTTCCTCGAAACTGGCGGCCCACCCGCGCTGGATGAGGTCCGCCAGGCGGGCCGCGTCGCCTGCGTCTCGCGCGGGCGGGGCGGCGGCCGTCTCGCCGGTCGCCGCGGCGGG
>CAYGWP010000071.1:0-4700 GCA_964353455.1 uncultured Anaerolineales bacterium | reverse complement strand
CGTCAAACCGCCAACTAAGACCCCCACGCCAGCCGTCACTGGCGCAGTGCTGAGAATTCCCGTAGCCGCGCCGGGTGCGTATCAGCTGGAGTTCTGGGACACGGCCAAAGGCGTTGTTACCGGCACGCGAGATGTCGAGGCCGCCGACATGTTTGCCATCTGCGAACTGCCGGAGATCGCTGCCGATCTTGCCATCAAAGCCATCGCTCGGAAGAATCCATGAACTCCAAACAACGAGTGCTCAGTGCGCTGCGGCGGCAACCGGTCGATGCCGTGCCGTTTGTCGAGACGCGGGTGGACCCGGCCATGCAGGAGGCGTTGCTGGGCCGCAAACTGAACTACCCGGCCCGCATTACCGGCACAACGAACCTGTGTTCGGTCGAGATCAACGAGCTGCTCGGCCTCGACAACTTCCAAGTCCGGTTTATGCCGCCGATCTTTGCCGGCAGCACGGACCGGAGCGGCGAAACCTACGACCAGCCGTGGATTCGCAGCCGCGATGACCTCGCCAAGATGGTGTTTCCCGATCCCGACGATCCCGCGTTCTACCGCGAAGCCGAGGCGCTCATCCGGGCCGGCGGCCACCGCTACGCCGTCGGCGCCACGCTGCGCTCCGGCGTCTCCGCCGCGACCATGAGTCTCGGCCTCGCAGGATTGAGTTACGCGCTGGCCGACGATCCCGGCCTCGTGGACACCGTGCTCGGTCGCTACACCGACTGGGCCATCGCCGTCAGCCGGCATCTGCGCGGCATAGGCGTGGATTTCGTCTGGACGGCCGACGACATGGCCTACAAGACCGGCCCGATGTTCTCGCCCGCCGTCTTCTGCGAGGTCTTCAGGCCGCGCCTCAAGGAATTCGCCGACGCCATCCGCCGCGAAGGCTTCCCGTGGATTCTCCATTCCGACGGCAACGTCCTGCCGCTCATGGACGACCTGATCGAAATCGGCATCAACGGCCTGCACCCCATCGAGCCGGGTGCGATGGATATCGCCGCCGTGAAAGCGACGCATGGCGCCCGCGTCTGCCTCGTCGGCAACATTGACCTGCACTACACGCTCACCCGCGGCACCCCGGCCGAGGTCGAAGCCGAGGTCAGGCAACGCATCGAGACGCTCGCTCCTGGCGGCGGATACATGATCAGCAGTGCCAACAGCCTCACCTCCTACTGCAAACTCGAAAACGTCCGCGCCATGGCCGCCGCCATCCGCAAATATCGGCAGCAGCCGGCAACCAAGGAACTCGCGTGAACAAGATCAAATCCATCACCCTCACCGTCCTGTTGCTGGCTCCGCTGGCCGCACTCCCCGCCGCCGAGCCGGCGCCGAGCCGCTTCCAACACTTCATCACCCGCCAAGGCGACAAGCTGATGGACGGCGACAAGGAGTTCCGCTTCATCGGCGCCTGTATGCCGGGCTTGACGGTCCCCTACGACTATACGCTCAAGCTGCCCGAGCGGCTTGTCTTGCCCACGCCATGGGAACAAGAGGACGCCTTCAAGACGCTGGGTCAGATGGGTTTGCACGCCGTGCGATTCTGGCCGTTGCCGGTCCGTCAGACTGGCAAGGCTGGCGAGACCTGGCACCACGTACAGGGCCCGGACCAGTTCAACGAGGATGCCTTCGTTTGCATTGATCGCGCACTGGCTCTGGCAAACCGCTACGGCGTGCGTGTGATCTTCCCATTCATAGATAACTACGATCAATACTTAGGCGCTTGGGGCGCCATCGCAGCGCATCGCGGAAAAGACAAGAAGGAGTTCTGGACGGATGACCAATTGAAGGCCGATTATCAAGCCATCATCCGCCACGTCCTGAACCGGAGGAATACGGTTACTGGCCAGATCTATCGGGACGACCCGGCGATTCTGTGCTGGGAACTTGGCAACGAATTGAGCGCTCCGCCGGCATGGCGACAGGAGATGGCGGCGTTCATCAAAAGTCTTGACTCACGTCACATGGTGATGAGTGGGCCTCTGAAAGCAGCGCCCGATCCGAACGTGGACATCTACTCGCCGCATTACTACCCGCGGGGGACCGACTTCGCCGCTCTATGTCGCAAAGACCGGGCGGCTTTGGCAGGCAAACGTCCTTTGGTCATCGGCGAGTTCGGGCCGTACGTCGGCCAGGATTTCACGGCCGAAACGCTCCTCCCCAAACTGCGTGAGTTCCTGACCACCGTTATTGAATCAGAAACCAGCGGCGCGATGCTCTGGAGCATGTATTTTCACAAGGAAACCGGCGGTTTCTACTGGCACCAAGTCTTTACGTACCCTTCGGTTTGGTCATACCATTGGCCGGGATTTCCGAGTGCCGAGATGCAACGCGAGCAGGGCATCATGGCTGCTCTGCGCGAGGCAGCGTTCAAGATTCAAGGCTTGCCCGTCCCGCCGATGCCGGTACCTGATGTGCCAAAGTTGCTGCCGATTGGCGACGTGCCGCTCCTCTCGTGGCGCGGCTCGGCAGGCGCAAGCGGCTACGACATCGAACGCGCGCCAGCAGCCAGCGGGCCATGGAAGGCCGTCTCGTGCAATGTGTCCGACGCCGACGTGGCTTATCGCCCACTGTTCAGCGATGAGACTGTCGCCGCCGGTGATACCTGGTTTTATCGCGTGATTGCACGAAATGAGTCCGGCACATCAAACCCGTCCAACGTCGTTGGTCCCGTCGCGGTTAAGCGTGTCTGTCTCGTGGACGAACTGCAGGATTTCTCGCGTGTTCATGCGAAATCCGACGGTCTAAAACTAAACAACGGCTACAACTCGCTCTACGCCGAGTACCTCTTCCGCGCCCAGGGCAAAGCCGGCGAGTGGGTAACGTACCGGGTACACGGCGACATCGTGTCGGTCAAGGTTGTCGCTTTCTACGGTTGGGGCGATCGCCGCGATTTGACGCTGCAAGTTTCTCCCGACGGCATGACGTTCGCCAATCTCACACCAGAACTCAAGGATCGCCGTCTTCCATACCATCCCAACGCCACCGCCGGTAGTCAGGGCCGCACGATGGTGGAATACGAGTGCGCGGTGCCGCCCGGCCAGCGACAGTTGAAGATCGTCTTCAACGGTCCGGCCGAGGTGGACCGGGTGGAAATCTACGCCTCAGCGGTGAAGTCGCCGCCACGATAACATGCATTGGCGCGCAGTGTTGAGAATGTTGTCCCACCCTGCTGGAAGATGCGAGAAAAGGATAACGGAAATGGAGACTGTAGCACTACTACCTGGATAGATTGATGATTTTCCAGCGTCCGGGCCGATAGATACCCCGGAGGGGTGGAGTCCTTCCGGGAGAACGTCACGATGACCGGACCTGGCCGCTATGGACCTGACCCGACCGAGGGTATCACCCGTGTCGAAGACCTGCCGAAGGCGAAGATCATCCGCCGCCAACGCTCGTTCAAGCGGCGGAAGTGTCCGCGTTGCGGCCACTCGGCCTATCGCGACAAGGTCTTCACGCGCACCCTGCACGACCTGGGCGACCTGGCCGCCAATCGGCCGCGAGACCTGGTTGTCACCTACTCCCAGCATTGCTGTTCCCGCTGCCGCAAGTACTTCAACGCCGACCTGTCGGACCTGGCCGCCCCCCACAGCCTCTACACGCACCGCGTCGCCGCCCTGGCCGTGCGGCTGGTGGTCGAGGACGGCCTGCCGTACCGGGCGGCCTCGTGGCACCTGTGGCGAGACCACCGCGTCTTCGTCCCCTTTGCCACGATCCAGAACTGGGTGGAGGCGGGGGGGAAAAAGAGCCCAAGCCGCCATCACCGCGGGCTACCTTGACGCCGCCCTGGCCGACTTCTCCGGCTACATCGCCGCCGACGAGTTGTACGACGGGCCGTACTGCGTCCTGTCGATCGTCGATAACCGCCATTTCAAGCGGCTCCTGTACGAGGTCCTCGATCACAACCCGACCGAAGAAGATATCCTCCGGTTCTTCCGGCGGTTCCACGAGGCCCTGATCGCCCGAGGGCTGACCCTTCGGGGCGTCACGACCGACGGCTCGCCGCTGTATCCGCAGGCCATCGTCGAGGTGTTCGGTCCCGTCGAGCATCAAGTCTGCCAGTTCCACGTCTTGGCGGAACTCACGAAAGCCGTTCTCAAGGCCGTCGCCAAGGTCCGTCAGGGACTGAAGGCAAAGTTGCCCAAGTTCGGCCGGGGTCGGCCCTCGCGGGCCAACCGCCGACTCGCGGCCCGGAAGAAACGCATCGAAAAGAAGATCACCGACCTGTTTGAGCATCGCCACTTGCTGGTTCAACATCACCTGACGGCCGCCCAAGAGAAGACCCTGCGGCGGATCACCCGCGGCCTGCCCGCCCTGCGAACCTTGCGCGAGATCATGGACGAGGCGTACCGCCTCTTTGACCGCCGCTGCCGGACCGACACCGCCCTGGCCAAACTGGCCCGGCTCCGACGGCGCGTGGTCCGCTTCAAGGGCCTTCGGCAGACGCTCAAGAAGTTGTTCTCGCCGAACCTCGAAAAAGCCCTGACGTTCTTGGATGATTCGCTCCTGCCGGCCACCTCCAACGCGGTGGAGCGCGGCAACCGGCGTCACCGCAAGATGCAGAAAACGGTCTACCGCGTCCGGACCGCCCCGCACATCAGCCGGCGGATCGCCGCCGACATGCTCCGCGACGCCCAGGCCGAAGGCCGGCTGCAGACGACTCACACGCTTCATCTTGCGAGGACCGGATGGCATGTTCCCGGTAATGG
>CAYGWP010000070.1:0-8571 GCA_964353455.1 uncultured Anaerolineales bacterium | reverse complement strand
CATGACGCGCTCGATGCGCTCGGCGTCATCCTCGGCCGCCAGGTGGACGGAGACGTCCTGGCCGAGATCTTCTCCCAATTCTGCATCGGCAAGTGACGGCGGTCCTTCTCGCCGTCACCCGGAGCGCCAGCGAAGGGTCTTGCGGCCGGCGTTGGCGCGAGTCGGGGGGCCGAGGGGCGCGGCGTCCGGCGGCAACCTCGGCCTTGGCGCGGGGTTAGACCCAGGTTGGCCGGCCGCGGCCGGGGTTTTTCCTTGACGGTGGTTCGTCGGGCTAGGTTTAATAGCATTCGGCGGCGTTCGGGCGGCCCGGAAGGACACGCCGCGCGGCCAGAACAACTGCGGCCGGAGGCTGTGCCCATCAGCCGGACTCGTCCGCCCAGGCGGGCTAGTGAGGAACGGGTTATGCCAAGTACGAAGACCGTGTGGGGCATTGACGTCGGCCAATGTGCCTTGAAGGCGATTAAACTTCAGTGGCGCGACGACAAGTTGCGGGCCCTGGCCTTCGACGTGATCGAGCATGCCAAGATCCTCAGCCAACCTGACGCCGACGAGCAGGCCCTGATCCGCAGTGCTCTGGGGAAGTTCCTCGGCCGCAACAGCATCAAGGGGTCCACGGTCGTCATCAGCGTTCCGGGCCAGGCCAGTTTCACGCGGTTCATCAAGTTGCCGCCGGTCGAGCCGCGGAAGATACCCGAGATCGTCCGGTACGAGGCCCGCCAGCAGATACCGTTCAACCTTGAAGACGTTGTGTGGGACTACCAGACGATCAGCCCTGCGTCGGCCGGGCCGCGCGAGGTTGAGGTGGGCATCTTCGCCATGAAGCGCGACATCGTAAACGATTACGTGTCGGACTTCCTTGCGATGCGGATCGAGCCGGACATCGTGCAGATGTCGCCCGTGGCGCTCTACAACTTCCTGCGTTACGAGAAGAAGGAGGGGGGCGGGGCCACCCTGCTGATGGACGTGGGGGCCGAGAACACGAACCTCGTGATCGCCGACGGCGACCGCGTGTGGATCCGCAACATTCCCCTGGGCGGGAACAATTTCACCCAGGCCCTCGTCAAGGAGTTCAAGCAGCCGTTCTCGAAGGCCGAGAACCTGAAGCGCCATGCCGCCGAGTCGAAGTACGCCCGCCAGGTGTTCCAGGCGATGCGCCCGGTGTTCGGAGACCTGCTGACGGAAGTGCAGCGGTCGATCGGCTATTACACGAGCCTCCATCGCGACAGCCGGGTCGAGAAGGTCGTGGCCCTGGGCAACGCGTTCCGGCTGGCCGGCCTGGCGAAGTTCATAGCGCAGAACCTGGGGGTCGAGGTGACGAAGGTCGAAGGCTTTGCGAGCCTGCCGGACGCCGAGCCGCTGAGCGCGCCCCTGTTCAGGGAGAACGTCCTCTCGTTCGGCGTGTGCTTCGGGCTGGCGATCCAGGGCCTGGGCCTGGGCGCCATCCAGACGAGCCTGCTGCCGCCGGAGATCCTGAGCGCCAAACTTCTGAAGCGTAAGCGCCCGTTCTTCATCGCCGCCGGCGCGGCGGTCCTGGGGGCCGTCGCGTGCCTTGCCTACAATGAGGTCAAGACGAGCGGCGAACTTGCCGGGCGCGGGGGCGAGGTCCAGCGCGTGTCGTCAGAGGTAAACGCGCTCCAGGACGAGAACAACCGCCAGAAAGGGGCGTTCGAGGAGCAGGAGAAGTCGCTCCTGGCGGAGCAGGGCAAGATCGTGGACGTCGAGGGCCTTGTCGGCCATGAAATATATGTGTATGAGATAATGCGCTCCCTCTGGGCGGCGTGGCCGTACGATCCGGCCTGGGCCGCCTACGACCCGACGACCAACCCGGCGCCGCGGTCCTCGCTCAGCATCATGGAGATGCTGAGCGTCACGGCCCACTACGTGCCGGACGTGCGCGAGTACTCCGAGGCGGCCTCCGGCGGCGGCACGCCGGCCGCAGGCGCGGCACCCGAGTCGCCCGACCGGCAGCCCGGCCTCCTCGTGCGGATCGTCGGCATCACATCCAAGACGGGGCGCGACGGCCAGGAGTTCGTCAACGACCGGCTCATCAAACCCCTCAGGGAAGACCCCCGGACGGTGCACCTTAAGACCGGCCACCCGGAAGACGAGATACTCGCACGCGTCCAACTTACGAAGGTCTTCAGCAACACGACCGAGTACCAGGATTTCGTGCAGAAGGGCGGGGCCCTTAAGCCCGGCGAGTTCGCCGGCGTTGACAAGAAGGACGATTTCTGGTTCGAGGCCCTTTGGGTGGTCCGGATTCCGGAAGATGTGAAGAGCGGACCGGCTGCCGGCAAGAAGGCCGAGGCAGGCGCGCCCGGCGCGCCGGCCCCGACGCCCGGCAAGTAATCGCAGCGACCGGCCGCCCCGAGGCGGGCGCGGCAGACCTGGAGCCGAGACATGATGGAAACCCTCAAACGCCACGTCTTCCTGGTGGGCCTGGTGGCGGGCGTGGTCGTCGTCTCCCTGGGCGTGATCCTGGCCGTGTATTTCGTCTATACGCGGCCGGGCTCCACGATGCGCCAGCAAATCCGCTCGACCAAGCAGCGCGCCGAGGCACTCCTCGCCGGCCAGGTCTATACCCCGGAACTGGTGACCGAGATGGCCCGCCAGGTTGACCTCCGCAAGAAACAGTACGAGGACCTCATCAACTACATCCGCGGACTCGGCAAGGCACGCAAGCCCCTCGTCCAGGACCTGTTCCCGAACTGCGCCGACGTGAACCTGCGGCACACCGTCAAGTCGGCCTATGACGATGCCATAATGAAGTTCATGAAACGCCTTAGCGCCATGGCGCCGCTGGCCCCGGAGAAGGCCGGTGATGCGGGCGCACTCAGGGCCGAGCCGCAGGAAGGCGTCATGTACGCCTCCCCGAAAGTCACCTTCGTCCGCCCCGAATGGGTCGAGAAGGCCGAGGCGCCGACGCCGCAGGAGTGCCGCATCGGCCAGGAAAACATCTGGCTCATGGAAGACCTCGTTGACATCCTTGCGAAGATGAATGCGGACCTCGCGCCGGGCAACACCACGCTGGCAGGATCCCCGATCAAGGAACTCCTGGAGATCCGCCTCGGCAGCGAGGCCGCCGTCCTGGCGAACAGCAAGATGCCGTCGCTGCCCACCGGGCGGTACGTGCCGGATGCCTCGACCGCGACCGGCCGCTCCGCCGCGAAGCCGGGCGAGAAGGCCGAGGTCCCCCGTGCGGCCACTCTGGCCGGCCGCTGGTCGCAGAGCGGTTTCTATCGCATACTGCCGTGGCGGATGACGGTCGTCGTCGAGTCTCGCTATGCCGGCGAACTCATCAGGCGCCTTAAGGGCGCCGAGAGTTTCCTCTCCGTCGATGCCGTCCGCGAACGGCCCGTGACCGACGTCTCGTTTGACAGGTCCAGGGACCTCCTCGCGCCGGACCGGAAGGCCTACGGCAGTCGCGGCATCGTACGCCTGGAGATCGTCGGCGAGTCGATTATTTTTGACCTCGAGGGGGGGCGGGTGACCGTGCCGCCGGCGACGCCGCCGGCGGCCCCCAAGACGCCCGCCTGAACGGCGACGGAACCGCAAGGCTGAATCGGACCGCCTGCCCTACGGCCTGGCGGGTGTGCACCGAAAGTCGGTTAGAGGCGCGGCCCAAAGGAGTCTGACAATGGCAGCCGACTTGACGCAAACGTTCCGGGGCAAGCACTTCGAGAAACTCGTCCTGCTGGCCGCCGCCGCCCTCTTCGTCGTCGCCGCCGTCCTCTTCATCGTCACGCGCGAAGACCAGGACCGTGAACGCATCGCCGTTGACCGCCTCGTCAAGCAAATCCAGGAGACGCGCAAGGCCCCCACACTCGATAAGGCCCTCACCCCCGAAGAGCGGGCCAGACTCGGCATCGACCAGCCCCCCGCCACCGTCGCCGACTACGCCGCCAAACTGAACGGCCTTCCCGAAAAATGGGACAGCACCAAGGACCTCGTCGAAGGCAAGAAGGAAGCCAAGATCATCGTGATTGTGATCCCGCCGCCGGAGGTCCCCAGGGTCGTCCCGGTGACGGACGTGCAGGTTGTGGCGGGGCGCGGCACGACGAGCGAGGATGTAAGGAACCCCGTCTTCAAGTACGTTGAGGGCAAGGCGCCGCTCTGCGACATCGTCTGGGTCGCCTGCGTCGGCCAGATGAACCTGACGGAGCAGCAGACCAACTACGTGGCCGCACACGTTCCGTTGGAATTCATTCAGGAAGGCATTCTGTTCACCCAGGTCGAACTCCAGCGGCGCGAACTGAAAGTGGATGGGACGTGGGCCGACTGGCAGGCCGTCACGGTCGCCGTCCCGAAGGCCGTTGACACGAAGTTGCCCCGGAAGCCCGTCAACCCGCGCGACCGGGCCCAGGCCAAGCAGTGGCACGATGGACTGAAGACCATGCAGGCCGACATCCGGCGGATGCCCCTGTACCGCCTCGTCGCCTCCGATGAAAAGGGCAAGAAGGCCGAGGACATCGCGCCACCCGTCAGCGGCGTCGAGCAGCCCGAACCGCCGCGACCCGAGCCGGTGGCGCCCCCAAAGGAAGCCGCACCTGCCGCCGAAGGCGCGCCCGCCGCCGCCCCGGCGCCGACCCCCGTCCCGACCACCGCAGAAGAGAAACCCTTTTGGGCCGGCACCACCACTGCGGAACCAACCCACCAGACGACAACCACGGCGCCCCAGGTCGCTGCGCCCAGGCAGGTCTCCGCCACGCTCTGGGCCTACGACGCCTCCGCCGAGCCGGGCAGGACCTACGAGTACCGGATGAGGACCTCCGTGTTCAGCCCGATCCTCGGACATACCAAGGTCAAGGATGATGCGGATCGGTGGAAACTGGAACTCACCAGCGACTGGAGCCAGCCGAGCGCAAAGGTCGCCGTGCCTAAGGTGTCGGACTTCTTCTTCATCGGCATGTTCGGTGAACGGGCCAACCTCGAACTCCGCCGCTGGCTCCTCGGCCAGTGGTATCCCGTGCCCAGCGTCCCCAGCAACATGGGCGCCCCCGTGGTCCTGACGAAGCCGACGAAAGTCAAGGTTCCCGGCGCGCCGGGTGCCAATGTCCAGGTCGATTACAGCCCGCACATCATCCTGGTTGATGTGATCCGCGGCTTCATGTACCAGCCGGAAGGGAACAACCGGCCCACCCGCACCAACCTGCTGATCTACGCCGATGCCGCAGGCCGGCTGGAATACCGCATAGACTGGGAAGACAAGAACCGCGCGGCCGCAACAAAGCCGGGCGGCGGGCCGACGCCGCCGGTCAAGGGGCCGACGACCAAGGGGCCGGAGAAGACGACCCCGACCCCGAAGCGGCCGCCCACCAAGTAGCCGGACTGGCACCGGATTTTCCTTGCCATCGGATGGGCTTTCGGTACAGTGCCTCGCATCGTAACGGGCAATGGCCCGCGTACTTATTTCTCTCATCGACCTTTATCGACTGGGGCGGAAAAAGGCACGGGTAGCCGAGAAAGGGCCGAATCGGGTCTCTCGTCGTACCTGCCAACCCACTTCCCACAGTGGGTAACCACCCAATGCCGGGGTGGCACGACGGGTCTAGAGTCCGACAGGCCGAAGAAGGAGGTCGCTTTGAAATCCGCAATGATCGTCATCGCCGCCGGACTAGTGTCTCTGCTGCTCGGATTGGTCGTGGCGTCAGCCGTCGCCGCGCCCGCAGCCGCCCCCGCACAGGCGGCCGCATTGTCACCCGGGCAACTCATGGACGAGGCCAGGAAACTCTATGCGTCCCACGACTATCAGGGCGCACTGGGGCGGCTCCAGAAGATCGACCGCGCGAAACTGAACTGGTTCCAGCAGGTCTTCAGTTTCGACCCGCTCATGAACCAGGTCCAGGGCGCCATCTCCGGCAAGGCCGCTGACCAGAAGGCCTTCGACGATGGCCGCGCGGCTTATGAGGCCGGTCGGTACGGCACCGCCGTCCCCAAGTTGTCCCAGGCGGCCTCCAGCGAATACCTGGAACCCGATAAGGCCGGCGCCGCCCGGGCCCTCCTCCAGTTGGCCCAGGATGAGCAACACAAGGCCAACGCCAAGGCCGTGGCCCTCGTAAATCAGGCCCGTGGCGCACTTGAGGCCGGCAAGACCGCCGACGCCCGTAAGATGCTCGACCAGGTCAAGGGCATGGACATCCAACTCGGTTGGATGGATAGCCGCGCACTGTCGCACCTGGAACGCGACGTGGCGGCGGCCGAGAAGCCTCCCGCCGCGCCCCCCAAGGCCCCGACCGCCGTCGCCCAGGCCCCGGCCCCGGCCGCCCCCAAGGCGCCCGCCGAAACCAAGGCGCCCGAAAAGGCCCCGACCGCCGTTGCCCAGGCGCCGGCCGCCGCGCCCGCAAAGGCCCCGGCCGCCGAACCGAAGAAGCCCGCCGGGCCGACCGCCGGCGAACTCCTCGCCCAGGCACGCCGGCAGTACGATGCCGGCCAGTATGATGCGGCACTGAAGCAACTGAAATCAATCAATCGCGATGACCTGAACTGGTTCGAGCGGGCCTTCAGTTTCGATCCGCTCGTCCGCAAGTCCGAGAATGCGATAGCCGAGCGTGCGGCCGCCGAAAAGGCCCTCGCCGACGGTCAGACCGACCTCGCAGCCAAACGCTACCCGGCCGCACTCGAAAAACTCTCTCTGGCCGCCGACAGCGAGTACCTCGATAAGGATAAGCAGGCGGTCGCCAGGAAGGCGCACGCCCAGGCCGAGCAGGAATCGGCCGCCGCCGCACAGCAGGTCGCCTCGCTCGTCGATAGCGCCCGCAAGAGCCTGAAGGACGGCAAACTGGCCGATGCCCGCAAGGCGGTCCAGGAAGCCAAGTCCATCAACGTGGCCCTCGGTTGGTCGCAGCGCCGGTCGCTGTCTGGCGTGGAAGGCGACCTCGCTCGGGCCGAGGCGGCGCCGCCGAAGGCGCCCGAGCCGCCGGCGGTGGCTGTGAAGGCCCCGGCACCCGCCGCCAAGCCGCCCGAGCCGGCCCCCGTCGCAATGGCCAAGAAGCCCGTCGAGACGGCGCCGGCGAAGCCGCCGGCCCCCGTGGTCGCCCCGGCCCCCGCGCCGGCGCCTGTGGTTGTGGCGCCGCCCGCCCCGGCCCCGAAGCCGCTGGAGATCGCAGCGCTGCCGAAGCCGGCAGCCCCGAAGGTTGAGGCTCCTCCGCCGGCCCCGGCCCACGCGCCGGCCCCGGCCGCGACGGCCGTCTTCCAGCAGGCCAAGCGCGCCGAGGCGGAAGATGAGATCAAACTGGCCGACGCCGCCATGGCGGCCAACGAGTACGAGCAGGCCAAGATCCACTTCGCGCGGGCCCTCGGCCTCTGGCCGGATTCGCAGAGGGCCAGGGACGGCCTGCGGCAGGCAACGCAGTTTACCGGCGAGAAGGTTGAACCCCTCGGCAAGGTCCTGGCCGATGTCCGGTCGGTCGAGCGCCAGCGGATCATCGCCGACGTTCAGGAGATGCTGTCGCAGGCCGAGCGGTTCATGGCCCGGGCCGAGCGCGCCGAGGATTACAGCGAAGCCCTGCGTCCGCTGGCCCAGGCCGACCGCACGGTTGATGTGGCCCAGGTCCTGTCGCCCGAAGAGCAGGAGCGGCTTCGCGAGGAAGTGTACGTCCTGCGGCGCCAGATCCAGACCCGCCGCGCGCAGGTCGAGGGCCAACGCTCGAAGGCGGCGATGCAGGAGGCCGTGTCGCGCGAGGCCGTCCGCCGCCAGCAGGACAGGGCCGACCGCGAGAACAAGATCCAGCAACTCTGGCAGCGCGCAACCGAACTCCGCAAGTCCATGCAGTTCGGCGCGTCCATCCAGGTCCTCGACAGGCTCCTGGCGGTTGACCCGAACGACGAGCGGGCCCTCAGGTGGCGCGAGGACCTCCTGTACCTGGAATCGCAGTCCCGCCAGGTCCGCGTCCGCACCGAGCGCGAAGACCAGGCCGTCGAGTCCCTCGTCGATACCGAGGAGGCCGCCATCCACACGAGCGACTACGTGGGCGGCGAGTTCAAGCCTCTCCGCTATCCGACCGCGAAGGAATGGAAAGACCTGACCGATTTCCGCCGCGAGTTCACCAAGGCCGTCTCGCAGGAACCGAAGGCCGTCGCCGAGACGCGCCGACGCCTGAACGAGACGATCAACCTGGACCTCGAACAGACCACCCTCGACAACGCCCTGAAGTACATCACCGACCTGAAGCCCGGCCTCAACATCGTGGTTGACCCGGACGTTGCAGCCGGCGGCATCGAATTATCGACACGCATGGTCAACCTGAAGGTCACGGGCGTGTCGGTCCAGTCGGTCCTGGGCCTTATCCTCGGCGCCGACCTGGGGTACAAGGTCGAGTCCGGCTACATCCTCGTGACCACCAAGGAGAAGATGCAGCAGAACCTGCCGGTGGTGACGTACCCGGTGCAGGACCTTGTGGCGCAGATTCCGGACTTCGGCGCAGAGGCGCCGCGGTTCGAGGTCGCTACCGTCCTCCAGGCGGCGTCGCAGGCAAGGGGCGGCGGCGGCGGCGGCCTGTTTGGCGGCGCGACGGCACCCGCGGAAGTGGTCGCCGGGCCGCCGGAACTCATCGCCATCATCCAGCGCACGGT
>CAYGWP010000069.1:0-7729 GCA_964353455.1 uncultured Anaerolineales bacterium | reverse complement strand
CAAGCGCGCCCGAGGGCGGGCGTGCCACAGGCGCGTAGGAATCGGTAAGGCGGTTCAATGCCCCGAGTATGCCTGGAATTCGAGAAGCCGTTTGCCAAACTCGAGGACCAGATCCGCGAGTTGGAGGAGAAGCACCGGCGTGAGGGCGCCGACTGTAGCGCAGAGGTCCGCGATATCCGGAAGAACCTTGTCTCGCTCATCCGCAAGAAGTACGCGGCGCTGACGCCGTGGGAGATCGTGCAGGTGGCCCGGCATCCGGACCGGCCGCAGACGATGGACTACATCCAGGCGTTCGTGAAGGACTTCAAGGAACTGCACGGCGACCGGCTGTTCCGGGACGACCGTGCGGTGGTGTGCGGCTTCGGTCGGATCGCCGGGGAGAGGGTGGTGGTGGTCGGCCACTGCAAGGGCCACGATACCCGCGAGAAGGTGGAGTGCTTCTTCGGGTGCGCGCATCCTGAAGGGTATCGCAAGGCGCTGCGTGCGATGCGTCTGGCCGAGAAGTTCGCCCTGCCTGTCATCGCCTTCATCGACACCCAGGGGGCGTACCCCGGGATCGGGGCGGAGGAGCGCGGCATAGCGGAGTCGATCGCGGTCAATCTGCGGGAGATGTCGGTCCTGAGGGCGCCTATCATCGGGACGGTCATCGGCGAGGGGGCAAGCGGCGGGTACCTGGGCATCGGTGTTGCCGACCGCCTGCTGATGTTGGAGTACGCGTACTGTAGCGTGATCACGCCGGAAGGGTGTGCGGCGATCCTGTGGCGGACGGCCGAGAAGGCCGCCGAGGCGGCGCAGGCCCTGCGGCTGACGGCGAAGGACCTGAAGGAGTTCGGGGTCATCGACGACATCGTGCCTGAGCCGCTCGGGGCGGCACACCGGAGCCCGCGTGAGATGGCGATTGCGTTGGAGCGGCGGATCGGCCGGCATCTGCGTGAACTCCGGCAGATTCCGATGGATGACCTGCTGGAGCGCCGGTACGCGAAACTTCGGCGGGTGGGCGTCGTGGTCGAGGCCGCCGCAGGACCGGCCTCGGCCGGCCCGTAGGTCCTTGCGGCCGCAGGGCCGCCGGCAGCAGAGGATACCCGCGGGCTCACGCCTGCGGCTCGACAGGCAACCAAGTCAGGTTAAGAGATGCCGGTGCGAGCGCTGTTTGCGTGCTTATCGAGCGTGTTGTTGGCGGTTGCCGCCGAGGCAGCGGAGAGGCCGCTGGGTCCCGGGCTGCCCGAAGCGCCTGGCGAGAAAGGGGCAGTCCTGCGGATCGGGTGGCGGCCCGACCTGGGGTCGGCGCTCAAACAGGCCGGAGAATCCGGCCGCCAAGTGCTCATCTACTTTCATGCCGACTGGTGCCAGCCCTGCCGCATGATGGACACGGGCACATTCATCAACCGGCCGGTTGCGCAGTTCATCACGGACAACTTCGTCGCGCTGCGCGTTGACGACACGAAGGAGACAAGCGAGGTCTCGAAGAAGTACAGCGTGCGTCTGTATCCCTCGGTCCTGTTTCTCTCGAGCGGCGGCGAGCCGGTGCACATGGCCCTTGGCCCACGGTCAGCCGCACAGTTGTATCCGCTGCTGGAGCAGGTCCACAACCTTGCGAGGCTGATGGAGGCCCAGAAGAAGGCGCCGGAGGACCTGGAGGCCAACTTCGCGGTGGGCAACGCCCTGGTCGTCCTGGAGCACCTGAAGCGGGCGGAGCCGTATCTGAAGAAGGCGGCGGAACTGGATCCGGGGAACGCCCGCGGGCGCCAGAGCCAGGCGCGGCTGCTTCTGGCGCTGGTGCCGCTGGAAGACGGGGACGCGGCCGAGGCCGTCAAGGAACTGAACCGGCACCTGATGGAGTTCGACAAGACGCCGGAGGCGCCGACGGCCATGTACTTTATCGGGACGGTCCTCTATCGGGACGGGAAGTTGGAGGAGGCGCGGCGGATGTTCGAGGCGCTGCGGACCCGGTTCCCGAAACATCTGAAGGCCTACGAGGCCGACAAGGCCATCGACGTGATCGACGCGCGTCTGCGGGGCAAGGCCCAGCAGGACAAGGCCGGCGGCGCCAATCCCCCAGCGCCGGCCAAGGCGGGCGACTAGGCGCGGCTATATCAGTTGACGCTTGCGCGTAGTAGAACCTGTGTGCCACGGCGGGCCTTGTCCCGCCGTGGGACGAGCTACATGGCGTCTTCGCCCGCCAGTCCGTAGGGCGGGGCACACGGGCGATACGGGCAATCGGGAAACGCTCTAGAGATTCTACTTGCCGCTGCGCTGCCAGAGGGCCTCGTTGTCTTCGGACAGTTCATCGGCCCCGAGCGGCTCGATGTGTCCGTCGCAGAAGAGGACGTTCGCCCTGCCGCCGTGCCTGAGCGCGGCGTACTTGAGCCACGACTCGCCCGGTCTGAGAAGGGAGTGGTACACGTCCATCCACTTCTGTTCATCCTCGGTGAAATACATGGGCCAAACATCGCGTTTGGCGCTCTCGTAATCCACCACGGACTTGCCGTAGTCGAGGATGAGCGGCATGCGGGGGTCAACGCCGCTGACGCGGGCGCCGTCGCGGTCATAGGTGCCCTTATTGAGGCCGTAGTCGAATGACTTGGCGGGCATCAGCGCGATCATGCTGAACAGTTGGTCGGTGAGCGTCTGGTCGCCGGCGGCATTGGCGGTGGCCGCGGCGAAGGTGGCGGCGTCGGCGCTGAAGTCGATCGTGGTGCCGAGTTGCCCTGCAAAGTCATCGCTGACCTTCTCTTCGCCCAAGTACACCTCGAACCGGAACTTCTCATAAGAACTGCCGGATCCCTTATCACTGTCCACGAATACCATCTTGTTTATCTTGTTGCCGTCCAGCCACAGTTTGAACTGAATGTCCTTGTAGTCCACGCTCGAAATGGCCTGGTCCAGGAAGAACAACCTATCATCTATTCCGTATTGGAATGAGCCGTCCCCGAGGTCTTTCTTATCGACGCCATGAGCGTAGTCAGTGTCGGCGAACGCCGTGCCGAGGAACTGGCCCGCCTTGTACACGCTCCAATCCAGCCTGGCGAACATGCGGAACGTGAGATCCGACTCTGTGTATCGGTTGTCCACGGCGGTTTCTGCGGAACCCGAACCGTCGCCGGATGACCCGGTCCCGCCCGTGCCGCCGTAGCCGACGCTGTCGCCGCCGGCCCCGCCGCCGATGTCACGTTCCGCCCCAAGCGGGCAATGAAAAACCCTTGAGTTAACGTACGGCGAGAGGTACGCCGACCAGGAACCCCCCGTGACGAACCCCGTCTCCCCGGTTGCCGCGCGACGCATGTTGATGGCCTGCCACATCCGGTTGAGGTTGGTCTGGCACTGCGCCGTGAAGGCCGCATCCCAGGCGGCGTGTATGATCGGCATCAGCATCGCCACCAGGATGGCGATCATGGCGACGACAATCATCAGTTCCACCAGCGAAAACGCGCGGGTCATCCGTTTCCTCATTGAATACTCGCGGCTCCGTCGCACTCCCGACGACGGCCCCATCGCTTACAAGCATTGGTGTATATCGGCCCGACAGCACCCCTCGTGCGAGCGGAACTGCTCTTTGCACTCGGCCGATGCCCTACCTGCCGCTATGCCGCCACCACTTATCGACGTTCCTGAGTGACAGGTTCTTGATAGTAGTTCCCTCGATCAGGCCGGGGCTCTCTGCAACCGCTCCCAGATCTTCAAGGCCAAGTGCCTCAATGTGGCCGTCGCAGAAAAGGACGTTTGCCTTGCCAAAATGTCTGAGGGCCACGTACTTCGTCCACGATTCGCCCGGCCTGAGCATCTTCCTGTAGTTGCGCGCCACCATCCACTCGTATTCGTCGTCGGTGAAGTACAGGGAAACCTTGTCGTAATTGCCGGTCTCTCCGCTCACGCCTTCCTCGTAGGCAACGTAGTCAACCACGGACCTGCCGTAGTCCATAATCAGCGGCATCCGCGGATCTATAGCGATGACGAAGGTGGGCTGGGGGGGCGTGCCGGCCATGCTGTAGTATGTGCCCCTGTTGAGGCCGTAGTCGAACGGCTTCGGGGGCATTTCTGCGATATAGCGCATCCGTTCTTCGCTCGTGGCGGAGGCGTAGGCCGAGGCGAAAGCGGCGGCCAGCGAGCCGAAGTCCATTATCCTTTTTGCTTGCGCATCGCCATAGAAGTCGTCGCTTACCTTCTCTTCGCCAAGGTACGTCTCGACCCTGAAGGAATCGTATGAGCCGCCGTATGTGGTGGTGCCGGACCTGATCTCTTTGTCGGTGTCGTCGAACCTCATCTTGTCTATCCTGTTCCCGTCCAACCACAGTGTGAACTGCATGTCCTTGTAGTCCAGGCTGCCCATATTGTGGTCCAGGAAGAACATCCTGTCATCTACACCGAAATGGAATGAGCCGTCGGTATTCTGCCACTTGTCGATGCCATGTGCACGGTCATAGTCGGCGAACGCCGTGCCCAGGTACTGGCCTGCATAGTAATTGATTCCGTCAACGGGCTTGCCCGCGCGGCTGCAAATGCGGAACGTCAGGTCCGACACCGTGTAACGAGTGTCAACGGCAGGTACGTCTGAACCTGATCCTCCTCCCGATGAGCCGTCCGAAGACGCTGAAGTAGAGCCTTCGCCGCCGGCCCCGCCGCCAATATCGCGCGCCATCCCCAGCGGGCAGTGGAAGACCGAGGAATCAACGTACGGCGCAAGGTATGCGGGCCAGGACCCGCCAATGACGAACGCCGTCTCGCCGGTCTCCGCTCGCCGTGTATTGATGGCCTTCCAGATATGGCCGAGGTTGGTCTGGCACTGCGTCGTGAAGGCCGCATCCCAGGCGGCGTGTATGATCGGCATCAGCATCGCCACCAAAACGGCGATCATGACGACGACAATCATCAGTTCCACCAGCGAAAACGCGCGGTTCATTCGCCTTCTCACGGATCACCTATCGGTTTGAAGGCCGCTGAGCGGGGGCGCTCGCCGCCTTCTCTCTCAGTACGCGGGCACGGATCATCGCCGAGTCGCGGATCCGGTCCAGCGTCAATCGCCTCACCTCCGGCGGCGCCGAGGTGTCAAACGTAAACCCGATTCCCAGAATTCTCTGAAGCGCGCCGACTGCCTGACGCTGAACCTCTATATCCGTGTCCTGCTGGGCAACGCCCACCAGGAACTCCACATCGTCGAGGCCGCCGACCCGCCCCAAACTGATGGCGGCCCCGGCACGCACCTGCGGCGACGGGTCCGTCTCAATCACCTTCCTCAGCGACGCAACCAGCGACGGGCCGCGCGACCCGCTGAGCGCCAGCGCCGCTTCACGACGCACCTCCGGCCGACGGTCATCACGGACCGTCTTTTCCAGGGCGGCCCGCGATTCGTCGCTTGCCATGCGGCCGGCGGCCCGGACGGCGGCACGCGCCGTCACCGCGTCCTCGTGCCCGATGGCGCCCTTTACCACATCGAGGGCCGCACCGGAACGCTCCTGCGAGAGTTCCCGCAGCCCCTCGACCCGCTTTGCCTGGTCGTCGGACTTAACCTTCTCGATGCTCGATTCCGAGCATCCCGACCCAACTGACACCGCGGCCGCCAGCAGCAGGCCCCATAGTCCCCTCACGGTGTCTTCCTTTGTTTCATTCCGGAACCGCCCCAGTGTCCACCCCTGGACACGGGCACATCCCCGCCTCGTGCCCATGTCATTATACATGCGCCAAAGCATCCAGGCGAAGCCTCCGGGCAGGAAACCTTCGCCCTGGCCGGGGAATATAGCCATTTTCGGCCGCAAAGCAAGGGCTTGGCCCCAAGTGTCCAGTTACGCTGAACCCCAGGGACCCATCCTGTCGCCCCGGAGGTGCCCTTGAGCAGTTTACGCTTGCGCGTAACTGTGTGCCACGCCCGCCCTTAGTCTTGGCGGGCCGTGTGACGAGCCACATGGCGTATTCGCCCGCCAGTCCGTAGGGCGGGGCACACAGCGATACAGGCAATCGTGAAACGCCCTATCCCTTCCCATTCAGGTAATGGCCGAGGTACTGGCCCGTATAACTGGCGGTTACGGCGGCGACCTGTTCGGGCGTGCCCTCGGCTACGATGTTGCCGCCCGTGTCGCCCCCCTCCGGCCCCAGGTCCACAAGATAGTCGGCGCTCTTGATGATCTCATAGTTGTGCTCTATCACGAGCACCGTGTTGCCCATATCGACCAGCCGCTGGAGGACGTCCAGCAGCCGCTGGATGTCGGCAAAGTGGAGGCCCGTGGTCGGCTCGTCGAGGACGTACAGCGTGCGGCCGGTCGAGCGTTTCCCCAGTTCGGCGGCAAGTTTCACGCGCTGGGCCTCGCCCCCCGAGAGGGTGGTTGAGTTCTGCCCGAGCGCAAGGTATCCCAGGCCCACCGCATCGAGCGTCGCGAGTTGCTCGACGATCCGCGGAAAGTTCTCGAAGAACCGGACCGCCTCGCTCACCCGCATCTGGAGAATGTCGGCGATGCTCTTCGTGCGGTAGGCGATCTCGAGCGTCTCGCGGCCGAACCGCGTGCCCTTGCACTCGCGGCACGTCACGTACACATCCGGCAGGAAGTGCATCTCGACCTTCCGGACGCCCTGGCCCTGGCACGCCTCGCACCGCCCGCCCCTGACGTTGAAACTGAAGCGGCTCGGCCCGTATCCGCGGACCTTCGCCTCGCGCGTCTGGGCGAACACGCGGCGTATGTGGTCGAAGACCTTCGTGTAGGTGGCCGGGTTCGAGCGCGGCGTGCGGCCGATGGGACTCTGGTCGATCTCGATGACCCGGTCGATCTGGTCGGCCCCCGACAGGCGCGAGAGCGCCCCGCACCGCTCGCGGCTGCCGTAGAGTTTCCGCCGCACCGCCGGCACAAGCGTCTGGGCAACCAGCGTGCTCTTGCCGGAACCGCTGACGCCGGTGATGCAGACCAGGCATCCGAGCGGAATCCGCACGTTCAGGTCCTTCAGGTTGTTCTCCCTTGCCCCCACAAGGCCGATCGCGCGGCTGCGCCGGGCGCGGCGCCGCTTCTTCGGCACGACGATGGTCGTGCACCCCGCCAGGTACCGGCCGGTGAGGGATTCCGGACACGCCTGCACGTCCGCCAGCGTGCCCTGGACGATGATCCGCCCGCCGTGTTCGCCCGCCCCCGGCCCCATGTCGATCACGTGGTCCGCCGCCCGAATCGTCTCTTCATCATGCTCGACCACGAGGACCGTGTTGCCCATGTCGCGCAGCCTGAGCAGCGTATCCAGCAACCGCCGGTTGTCGCGGGCGTGGAGGCCGATTGTCGGCTCATCCAGGACGTAGCAGACGCCCACCAGGCCGCTGCCGACCTGCGTGGCCAGGCGTATCCGCTGGGCCTCGCCGCCGGCCAGCGAATCCGTTGCCCGGTCGAGCGTCAGATACCCGATGCCGACGTTCCGCAGGAAAGAGAGCCGGTTGCGGATTTCCGAGAGCACCTGCCGGGCGATCGTCTGCTTCTCTCCATCCAGACGCAGGTCGTCGAAGAACCGCGCCGCATCCTCGATGCTCATGGCCGTGACTTCGTGGATGGCGCGGCCGCCGACACGCACCGCCCGCGCCTCCGGCCGCAGGCGCGCTCCGTGGCACGTCGGGCACGGCTGCTCGCTCATGAACTGTTCCAGCCACCGCTTGACGTGCTCGCCGGAGACGGTCTCCTGGATTCGCTTGAGGCTCGGCAGGACGCCTTCCCACGGCCCGGGCGCGGTGTTTCCGTCACCGTCAGCGCGGCGGGTACGGAGACCCGCC
>CAYGWP010000068.1:0-7687 GCA_964353455.1 uncultured Anaerolineales bacterium | reverse complement strand
CGATTGACCGCCCAAAGACGCCCGAGGCCAGGCCGGGCTTGACCTTGTCGAAGTCGGGGATGTTGCCGACGCGGAAGTTCTTCGTGACGGCCATGGCCCAGGGCTTGCCCTCGGCCCCCTGCTCCCACGGAACGCCTGCGGCGGCACAGACAGCGCCGTCGCCGGTAGAGTCGATGACGCGGCGTGCGAGGATGGCGCGGCGGCCGGCCCGGGTCTCGGCCAGGACACCGCGGATGCCGCCGTCCTCAAGGATGGCGCCGGCGATCAGCACGTGATGGAGGATGTCGGCCCCGGCGGCCGAGAGCAACTCGTCCCAGGCGAACTTGACCATCTCGGGGTCAACGGAGCCCTCGAACCACTCCACTTCGACGTTGCGTGCGGTCTTGCGGTAGCGCGTAAGGTCGCTGACGCCGCCGCGACGGCGGAGGGCCGCTATCCACTCGTGCCAGACGCCCTGGAAATCGACGCCGTTGGTGCTGAGGATCGGCACGACGAGTTGCGAGACTGTCGTGCCGCCGAGATACCCATCTTTCTCAACCAGGAGCGTCTTTGCGCCAAGCCGAGCCGCGGCAATGGCGGCGGCGCAACCGGCCGGACCGCCGCCGCAGACAAGCACGTCATACTCCGCCATAACGGGCACATCGCGGGCGGGTTCGCGCCAGGTGCGAGGCGAGGCTGGGGCATCGGCGGCCGATGTCGGCCCTGTCATGGCGAGCGAAGCGCCGACGGGCGCGGCCGCGCAGAGGCGGACGAAGTCGCGGCGTTTCAGGCCCGGATCATTCTGCGCGGACATGGGTGCTCCCATACACTGCATATCAGATGCCGGATACCAGATTTCAGATTCCAGGTGCCAGAAGCCTCAGGCGAAGCATGTTCAAGGCGCAGTTGGCGGCGCGCTCGCGGACGAGTGCGCGGTCTCCGGTAACGACTTCGCGGACAGCCTGCGTTCCGGCGGCATCGGCCAGGGCGAACCAGACGGTGCCGACGGGCTTGTCGGGCGTTCCGCCGCCGGGACCTGCGATGCCTGTGACGGCGAGGGCGTAGTCGGCCCCGCTCTGCCTGCGGATTCCCTCGGCCATAGCGCGAACGACCGGCTCGCTCACAGCACCGTGCGACTGGATCAGGTCCGCCGGAACGCCAAGCGTCCGGACCTTCGATTCATTGGAATACGCCACCACGCCGACCAGCAGGAAGCCGGACATGCCGGGGACGTTGACGAGTTTGGCGGCGATGAGGCCGCCGGTGCACGATTCGGCCACGGCGACGGTTGCGCGGCGTCCGGCGAGGAGCGAGGCGACGGCATCTTCCATCCGGTCATCGCCCTCGGCGAAGACGGCGTCGCCCAGGCGCTCGCGGACGGTGCGGGCGTCGGCATCCAAGAGCGGGCCGACCTCGGCTGGCGTGCCGACGGCGTAGATATGGATGTCGATCATGCCGCCATGGACGGCGGTGCCGACGTGCGGCCGGCGGCGCGGGGCCATGAGGTCCGCCAGTCGGTCGCCGACGACGGATTCCGGCAGTCCGAAGGTGCGGACCGTGCGGACGACCGAGACGCGGCCGGGCGCCGCCCGCGCGAGTTCGGGCACGACGTGGTCGGCGAGCATCCGCGACATTTCGCCGGGCACGCCGGGCATACAGAAGACGGTCGCGCGGCCGAGGCGGGCGGCGATGCCGACGGCCGTGCCGACCGGATTCGGGATAGCGGTTGAACCGCGCGGGAGGAGGGCCTGGCGGAGGTTCGAAGGGCCGAGCGGCTTCGCGCGGGCCGTGGCCCAGGCCTCGAGGTGAGCGCGGGCATCGGCGTTTTCTTCAAGGGGCGCGGCCATCGCATCGGCCAGGCCGTCGCGGGTGAGGTCATCGAGTGTGGGCCCGAGTCCGCCGGTGGCGACGATGCAGTCGGAATCGGCGGCAGCGCGGCGGAACGCGGCGGCGATGGCGGCGGCATCGTCATCGACAGTTTCGTGGCGGATGACCTCGATGCCGAGGGCGGCAATCGCGCGGGCGATATCCCGCGCATGGGTATCGAGTTGGAGGCCGGTTACAAGTTCGCTGCCGATGCTGAGGATGACGGCCCGCACGGCAACCTCCCATCGGCTTTCAGGTAGCACAGCCGCCCTCGGCTGTGCACCTTCTCGGCAATTTGCACGCCCGAGGGCGGGCGTGCCACACAATACCCTATCGGGTGAAGTGGAAGAGCAGGACGTCGCCGTCGCGGACGACGTAGTCTCGGCCCTCGATGCGAATGTGGCCGTCGGCACGGGCCTGCTTCAGGGAGCCGGCGCGCCTGAAGTCCTCGTAGCCGACGACCTCGGCGCGTACGAAGCCCTTGGCCATGTCGGTGTGGACCTCGCCGGCGGCCTCAACGGCGCTGGCGCCGCGGACGATGGTCCTGGCGGCGACTTCCTTGTCTCCACCCGTGAAGAACGTGATGCGATTGAGGGCGTTATAGACGCCCCAGAGGATGTCGGGGGCATGCAACCGGTCCAGGCCCATCTCGGCCATGAAGGAGCCGCGGTCGGCGGGTTCGAGTTTGGCGATCTCGGCTTCCAGGGATGCACAGAAGGCCAGGACGGGCCGGCCGAGGTCCTTCAGTTGGGCGGCGCTCTCGGCGGCGCGGGCGGCCTGGTCCTCGCCGACGTTGACGACCGCCAGGAGGGGCTTCTCGGTGAGTGACGAGTAGCCGCGCAGGATCGACCGTTCGGCATCGGACTGCACCACATCGTGCAGGGGGCGCTCATGCTCGAGGGCATCGCGGCAGCGGCCGAGGAACTCCAGTTCCTTCTTCATGGCCTCGCGTTCGGCAACGGGCTTGGTGATCTGCTTCTCGACTTTCTCAATGCGCCTGAGGAGCACATCGAGGTCAGCCAGCACAAACTCGCCGTGGAGGGTTGACCAGTCGGCCCGTGGGTCGGCGCGGCCGGGGACGCGCGAACTCTCGAACGCCCTGAGGACGCAGACGAGGGCATCGGCCCGGCGCAGGTGCTCCATGATGGCGGTGTTCTGGGAGGCGAGGTCGGAGCGGCCCGGAGTAAGACCGGGCAGGTCGAGGAACTCAATCTGGACGGGTGTTCCCTTCTTAGCCGCATAGCGCTCGGTGAGCCAGCCGAGGCGTTCGTCCGGCAGAGGGACCATGGCGGCGTTTGGATGGTCGGCGCGGGCGGGATTGGCAGCGGAATCGACTGCCCCCTGTGTCAAGGCATCGAAGAGGCACGTCTTGCCCGCCAGAGGCAGGCCGGTAATCGCCACGTTCACCGTTGGATTCCTTCAAGGGTGGTCATGCGGACTTCGTGGTGCGTCCTTTGGCGGCGGCGCGCGCGATCTTATCGAGGATGCGTGTGAAGGCCGCCAGGTCGCGGTCAGAGACGGCACTGAGCGACGTGATCATGGCCATGATCTTGGCGCGGCGATAGGCCTCGACTGCCCGCCGGCCGGTGGGGGTTATCGAGACGTCGATCTTGCGTTTGTCCTGCGGGTTGATGGCGCAGAGGACGAGTTTCTCATCGTACCGCTGCTCGAGTGCCTTGATGACCCGCGACATCTGGGCCGGGAGTACGCCGACGTGCCGCCGGAGTTCTCCGACCGAAAGGCTCTGCGCGCCTTCGAGTGCATGGAGGGCGAGGAATTCGGACTCCGACAGGTCGTACCCCCCTTTGAGTTTTTCGCGCTGTGTCTGGAGCCAGGTGTGCTTGGTCATCTCGAACATCTGGAGGGCAAGCCGTTGAATGGTCTGATCGCGGGTTTTCACGCGTCACTCCGTCGATGGGACGGGCGTCCGCCGCCCCGCAGCCGGGGCTATGCCGGCGGCGGCGAGGCCTGCGTGGCCGCGCTCGGCTCGATGGACCGGTCGGCCTTCCCGCTACGGGGCGGAATGAGGGATTTCTGCACGCGGTCCTTCAGAAGCCGGCCCACCTTGAACTTGACCGTAAACTTGGCGGCGACCGGGACCTGCTCGGACGTTCGCGGGTTCCGCGCCATGCGCGGTTTGCGCAGACGGGGTTCGAAGACCCCAAAGTCGCGGAACTCCAGGCGATTGCCCTTGGCCAACTCGGCCATCATCTCTTCAAGGAACCGCTGGAGGATATCCTTCACGAGGACGCGTTTGTGCTTCATCGCGTCGGCGATCCGGTCCCCGAGTTCCTTCTTGGTAACGGTATCCATGGATACCCCCTTGCTCACGCTGCGGCAATGACTCGCCGGAATTCCCATCCCAACCGCCGACTGCCGGTCGCCGTGGCGACCTGTCCGACCGTCCGGCGTAGCGGCAAAATGATCTGTCGGTCCGTGGCGAGGCGGCGATTCCTCATCACGCGAATTGAGCGAACCTCATGCTAGACAGGCGGTTACGGGTCCGCAAGCAAAAAAATCATGGCCCGGATTTCGGTTTCCGCGGACCGGCGGCGCCGGCCTGTCGGGCGGCCCGCCGGGTTCCCTTTTCCTCCACCACCAGGCCCGGGTCCCCGATCATGACAACTGAGTTCGGGGGCACGGAATGCGTCAGCCAGACGTTGCCGCCGATGGTGCTCCCCTGGCCGATGACGGTGTCTCCGCCGAGTATGGTCGCGCCCGGGTAGATGGTGACGTTGTCCTCGATGGTCGGATGGCGTTTCGTGCCGCGGACCTCGTTGGCCTTCTCGCCTTTCGGGACGCTCTTGGCGCCCAGGGTGACGCCGTGATACATGCGGACGCTCGCGCCGATCTGGGTGGTCTCGCCGATGACGACGCCCGTGCCGTGGTCGATGAAGAAGTTGGGGCCGATCCGCGCCCCGGGATGGATGTCGATGCCCGTGGCGGAATGGGCGATCTCGGTCATGATGCGAGGCAGGAGGGGAACACTCAGGTCCCAGAGTTCGTGTGCGATGCGATAGACCGTTATCGCCTCCAGGCCGGGGTACGAGAAGATGATCTCGTCGAGGCTCTTTGCGGCGGGGTCGCCGTCATAGGCGGCCTGGACGTCGCCGGCCAGGAGTTCGCGGACCTTCGGCACCCGGCGCAGGAACTCCAGCACCGTCCTGTCCGCCAACTCCGTGCAGTGGCCGCACTCGCCCTCGGTGCGGCGGCACTCGTGCAGGATGCTCAGGTACACCTGCTCGCTGAGCATCCGGTAAACCTGGTAGATGCGGTCGCCGATGTGGAAGGTGATATTCTCGGGCGTGAAGTTGCGGCGGCCGAAGTAGCCGGGGTACAGGACTTCCTTAAGGCCCTCGATGACCTCGGCGAGGCTCTCGCGTGATGGAAGCGAGCGGGCGCCCAGGTGGTTGATCTTCGAGACCTGCTGATACGTAGCGACGATGTCGCCGATGATCCTGGGAAGTTGGTCTTCGCCGCCAGGCAGCAGAGACATGGGCTGGCCACTCCTCTCGCGTGGCGCACAGGGTGATTATAACTCACGCCGGCGCCTCGGGCAAATCGGTTTACTCTTCGGCCTGTTTGGCCTTGGCGGCGGATTCAATGATCTGCTGCTGCACGTGCGACGGCACCGGCTCGTAGTGCGAGAACTCCATCGTGTAGGTGCCCTGCCCGCCCGTGATGCTCCTCAGTTGCGTGTTGTACTGCGACACCTCGGCCAGCGGCACCTGGACCTTGATGGTCTGCACGCCGCCCGCGCCCGCCTCCATGCCCATGATGCGCCCGCGGCGGCTATTGAGGTCGCCCGTGATGGACCCGAGGTATGAATCCGGCACCGTGATCGACATGTTGACGTGCGGCTCGAGGATGGCCGGCCTGGCCTTCAGGACGGCGTCCCTGAAGGCGTATCGGCCGGCGATCTTGAAGGCGATTTCCTTCGAATCAACCGGGTGGCTCTTGCCGT
Organism: uncultured Anaerolineales bacterium; assembly: GCA_964353455.1. Lineage (GTDB taxonomy): Bacteria > Planctomycetota > Phycisphaerae > FEN-1346 > FEN-1346 > CAYGWP01. The sequence continues at coordinate 1,878 of CAYGWP010000068.1, read as the reverse complement.
CATAGGGCAGAACGCGGACGTCCTGGAACGGGTACCCGGCGATTACGCCCTCTTCGCAGGCCTCGCGTACGCCCTTCTCGATCGCCGGGAGGAACTGCTTCGGGATCGACCCGCCGAAGGTATCGTCAACGAACTCGACGCCGCTGCCGCGCTCCAGCGGCTCGACGCGAAGGTACACTTCGCCGAACTGTCCCGCGCCGCCGGTCTGCTTCTTGTGCCGGTAGTGGCCCTCGGCCTTGCCGCCGATCGTCTCGCGGTACGGAATCTTCGGGGGCTTGGTGTCCACCTCCAACTGGTAGCGGCGCCTCAGGCGCGCCAGGAGCATCATCAAGTGGATGTCGCCCATGCCGTTGACCACGAGTTCATTGGTCTGGCGGTCGCGGGTGGTTCTCAGGGTCGTGTCCTCTTCGAGCGCCTTGGCGAGCACTTCGGAGATCTTCTGCTCGTCGCCGCGGCTCTTGGGCTGGAGCGCAAGGGCGTACATCGGCACCGGCATCGCCGGCGACAGCGCGATGAGCGGCTCGGCCCCGGAGGAGACAGTCTTGCCGATGCCGAGGTCGTCGATCTTGGAGACGCCGACGATGTCGCCGGCCACGGCCTTCGGCATCGTCTGGGTGTCTTTGCCCTGGACGCGGAGCATCTGGCCGAACTTCGTCTCGCGGCGGTCGTCGCCGATGCGGGCCGACGAATCGGCCATCAGCGTGCCGCTAAGGATACGCAGGTACGACACCTTGCCGACGTACGGGTCGGCCACGACCTTGAAGACCTGTGCGCAGAGCGGGCCGCCGGGGTCGGACTGGAGCATGATCTCGGGCGCTTCGGCCTCCGCGCCCTTGCGTGCGGCGCGCGGGTGGGCCTGCTTCGGGTTCGGCGCGAAGAGGGCGACGGCGTCCATGATTTCCTCGACGCCGAGTTCCTTTCGGGCGCTGGCGAAGAAGATCGGGATGACCGTCCCTCCCTGGAGGGCCTTCGTGAACGCGGCGGAGAGTTCGTCGGGGGAAATCTTCTCGTCGCCCAGGTACCGCTCCATCAGGGACTCATCGGCCTCGACGATGGACTCCACAAGTTCGCCGTGTGCCGATGCCACGTCGATGAGCGCTGCGCCCTCGGATTTCGAAAACGCATCGACGACGCCCTTGAAGTCGGGGCCCTGCCCCACGGGCACGCCCATCAGGCGGCACTGGGGACCGAGGGCCTCGCGGACCTGGTCAACCAGGCGCTCGAGGTCAACGTTCTCGACGTCGGCCCGGTTGACGACGATCATCCGCGCCATCTTCTGGTCGGTGGCGGCCTGGAAGAGGCGCCGGGCGTGGATATCGACGCCGGCGGCCGCGTTCAGGACCAGGACAGCCGTGTCGGCGGCCGCCATCGCCCAGAGAGCCGAGCCGATGAAGTCGGCGTAGCCGGGGGCGTCCAGGAGGTTCACGTGGCGGTCTTTCCATCGCAGGTTCAGGACCGAGGTGAAGATGGAGGTCTGGCGGTCCTTCTCCTCCGGCTCAAAGTCGCTCGTGGTGTTGCCCTCCTCGGGGGTGCCGAGACGGGTGATCATGCCGGCCTTGTGGAGCATAGCCTCGGCCAATTGGGTCTTGCCGGAGCCGGAGTTGCCCACGAGGACGACGTTTCGGATCGCTTCGGTCTGGACTTCAGCCATCGAGAGCCTCCAAGTACGCGCGGCGTGCATGTAGGCCGGGGCGTGCCCCGGCTTTCAGGCGACGAGTGCAACCCTTCGCGTCAGAGCCGGGGCGTGCCCCGGCCTATTCATGAAAGGCTGCCCGATGTCAAGTGGCGTTTCCGACCGCGCCTCCGGCGTCTGTTGCTGTGTCGGGGCGACAGACTGCCCACACGGCATTCGGCCCGGCGGCGGCGACCAGTCCTGAC